>JAPKDE010000034.1 GCA_028822675.1 Dehalococcoidia bacterium
AAAGAACCGAATTTCATTCGTTTTGGCATATCCATTGGTATCTTCCTCCGGAATTTTTCCCCTTCCCGTGTTTGATGAATGACGGCTAGGAAGGGTGTTTGAGTCAGTTTACTCCCCGTAATCACCGATTCCAAATTCCGATTATTATTCAGTAGCTTGATACTGCCATACATAAGCACCGCTGGCTTGGGTATTTTGCTAAAATGCCCTTGATTCTACGTAGCCTATTTGGGAGCCTGTATTGTGAGACGGCATGACCCAACCCAATAACACCTCGCAGGATAATTTGGACCGGGCCTTTCAGGAATTTCTGAAGGCTAGTCCCGAGCACGAGTCGACCCGCCGTTTTGACGAACTACGGGCCACTGAGTACGGGCGGCTGGACCGCTTGGGCCAGGTGTTCCTCGACTACACCGGCGGCGGCCTGTACGCCGACTCTCAGATACGCCAGTTATCTGACCTGTTGGACGACGGTATCTTTGGGAACCCCCATTCAGACAGCCCGGCATCATCGGCGACGACCGAGCTTGTGGAGCGGGCCAGGGCTTTTGTGTTGGAGTACTTCAACGCCCCGGCCGACGAATACGTGGCGATTTTCACTCCCAACGCCACCGGGGCCATCAAGTTGGTGGGCGAGGCCTATCCCTTCCAGGCCGGAGACCGGTACCTGCTGGCCTTCGACAATCACAATTCCATCAACGGTGTTCGTGAGTTCGCACGCGCCAAGGGTGCCGACGTTACCTATGTGCGTGTTGTGCCGCCAGACTTGCGCTTGGATGAAGACCAGTTACGCTCCGAGCTAGATAAGCCCAACGAGGGCGGCCACAACCTGTTCTCTTATCCTTCGCAGTCCAATTTCTCCGGCGTTCAGCACCCCATGGAGTGGACTAAATACGCACAGGACCGGGGTTGGGACGTGCTGCTGGACTGCGCGGCCTTCGCGCCGTCGAACCGACTTGATCTTGCGGCAACCCTGCCCGACTTTGTGCCGCTGTCTTTTTACAAGATGTTTGGTTATCCCACTGGTGTTGGCTGTTTGCTGGCCCGAAAGAGCGCCTTGGACAAGCTGGTGCGACCTTGGTTTGCCGGTGGCACCATCACCATCGCTTCAGTGCAGGCCGAGAAGCATTTCCTAGCTGAGGGCGAACAAGCCTTTGAGGAAGGGACTCTCAATTACCTGAACATCCCAGCCGTTGAGATAGGTCTGAGACACATCAGCGATATCGGCATCGACACCATTCACGACCGGGTATCAAGTTTGACCTCTTGGTTGCTACAACGCCTGCTGGCGCTGCGGCACAGCAACGGGATGCCGCTGGTGCGCGTCTACGGGCCGACAACAATGGAGGCCCGCGGCGGCACACTGACGGTCAATTTCTACGACCCTAAGAATGCGTTGATCGACCACCGCCGTATCGACAGTCTGGCTGGTAGGGCTGGTATATCATTGCGTACCGGCTGCTTCTGTAACCCTGGTGCCGGGGAACTCGCTCACGGTCTCACCGAGGAAGACATGGTTGCGGGGTTTGCCGGCGGCGAACGCATGACTTTTGAGCAATTTCTGACCGTGCTGGAAGACCGGGACGGCAAGAGTGCCGGCGCGGTCCGCATATCGATGGGCCTGGCGTCCAACTTTGCCGACGTTTACAAGTTCTGGGAGTTTGCCCAAGGCTTTATCGACCATACCGCTGGCGAAGTGTAGATTTCACCGCGCCAAACACAAAACAACTCTGGAGTAATTAAAATGCCCGTACCAGGAACCACGTTAACCAGCCTGCGTCCTCTGATGCAGGGCACCAATGGCATGGTTGTTGCTAGCCACCCCGCCGCCGCCATGGCCGGACTGGATGTCTTGAGAAAGGGTGGCAACGCTATCGATGCCGGAGTGGCCGTCGGTCTGGCGTTGAACGTGGTTCACGTGGACGACTGCAGCTTCTTGGGCGTTGCACCCACGGTGATTTACCTGGCCGACCGCAAAGAAGTGGTTGAGGTAGATGGACTGGGTGTCTGGCCTAAAACGGCCTCGGTGGAGTATTTCAAGAAAAACCACGGCGGGAACTACCCGCCCGGCGTTTTGCGTTCTTTGACACCAGCCGCCGCTGATTCCTGGATCACCTCGCTCTCTCGGTTTGGGACCATGAGTTTTGGCGAGGTGGCATCTGCGGCCATAAACTTGGCCGGCAACGGCTTCCCCATGTTCCGCTATCTAGCCGGTCGGTTCGTAACCGCCTTTGACTCGTACAACACCTACCCGTCCACCGCAGAGATTTACCTGCCCGGCGGGCGCGGCCCCAAACAGGGGGAGATGTTCTACCAGAAGGACTTGGCGAACTCGCTTTCAAAACTGGCCGAGATTGAAAACTCCAACAAAGGACAGGGCCGGGAAGCCGCGATGCAGGCCGCCCGGGATGATATCTACACCGGCGAACTCAGCCGCAAGATAGTGGCCTTCAACCAAGAGATGGGCGGGATGCTCACCGCAGAAGACCTGGCTAACTACCACGTGACGGTGGGCGCACCGGTGACGGTCAATTACAAAGGATATGACGTCTACAGCACCGGACCTTGGGGTCAAGGACCAACATTCCCTCAAGCTCTGAAGATACTAGAGGGATTTGATCTGGCGTCCATGGGACACAACTCGCCCGAGTACATCCACACTGTGAGCCAGGCGTTGAACCTGGCCTTCGCCGACCGAGAACAATACGTCGGCGATCCCAAGTTCACTGACGTTCCACTGAAAAAAATGCTCTCCGAGGCATACTTGAGTCAGCGTCGCGGTCTCATCGACCCTGATCTGGCCTGGCCCGGAACCCCGCCCGCCGGAGACCCGCGCAACGGCAAGGCGACGATCAACGGCGGCCCAACCTCGCCCAGAGACGCCGAAGCCCCTGTGGCCATTGCCGGCCCCACCGGGGGGGGCACGTCTTACTTCGCAGTCATCGACAGCGACGGCAACATCTTCTCTAGCACGCCCAGTGAGGGCACCAAGAACGGCGGGCCGATCATCCCCGGCACCGGACTGGCCTTCTCGCTACGGGGCAGCCAGTCCAAGATTACCGAAGGGCATCCGGCCTCGGTTGAGGGTGGCAAGCGACCCCGCCTCACTCCCGCTCCGGCCTTGGTGCTGCGCGACGGCGAGCCAGTCATTGCCTTGGGTGCTCACGGCGGCGACCACATACCGCAGGGAACCCTGCAACTGTTGTTGAACATATTGGAATTTGGTCGCGACCCTCAGGAAGCAGTGGAGGAACCACGGTTCTACAGCTACAACTTCCAGCAGTCCGGCTGGCCGGGTAAGTACGAGCCCGGAATGCTCAGATTGGAAGGCCGAATTTCCGAAGACGCTGCGGAAGGTTTGCGCCAGAAAGGCCACATCATTGAGCGGTACCCAGACTGGTGGGAGGGCTCGGCCCTGTACTGCGCCATAACCCGCAACCCGGAGACCAAGGTGTTGCAGGGCGGCGCTGACCCACGTTGCGAAGCCTACGCGATCGGGTATTAATTTCGGCAGTAGATGCTCTCCGTCAGAACTGTCATTCTGAGGAGTGCTCCCGACGAGTCGGGAAAGAATCTGCCACTTATAGCCTGGCAGACCATTCTCTTCGCTCAGGGTGACTTATTGTGAACGCTGTTCAGACTGAAATTAACAATAATCGGAGGCCTAGATGCCTGACCTAGAGAGCTTATTGGACCAAGTTGATGAGATGCGTGATGACATCATCGCGCTGGAACAAGCCCTGGTGCAGATTCCTACCGTGAACACCGGCTTCATGCCCACCGGCAACGAAACAGAAGTCTGCCGGTACATCGAAAAATGGCTGGCCGAAGACGGTATCGAGTCTGAGACCATTGAGTCGGCCCCGGACCGAGGGAACCTGATTGCCCGTCTGGAGGGCAGCTCCGGGAAGGCCGGGCTGATGTTCATGTCTCACCTGGACGTGGTGCCCGTTGAGGAAGAAGAGAAATGGCGTTTCCCTCCCTTCAGCGCAACCATCGCCGATGGGCGGATATTTGGCCGAGGCGCTTCGGACTGTAAAGCTCTGCTTACTTGCCAGTTGATCGCCATGCGACTGCTCAAGCGTAACAACATCGAACTGAAAGACGGCCTAATCCTGGCATCGTGCGCGGATGAAGAGCACGGTGGCCGCTACGGGTTTGGCTGGATGGCCGAGAATCATCCGGAGAAACTGGCCGCGCCCTACGCCGTCAACGAAGGCGGCGGCGTGCCAATCTCAGCCGCCGGCAACCTGACCTATCTGCTGGGCATCGGCGAGAAGGGCCGGCTCCAACTGGAAATAGAAGTCCGAGGCTCCAGCGCCCATGCCTCCACTCCCTGGCAGGGTTCCAACGCCCTGTTCGGACTGTCGGAAGTCGTCAAGCGCATCGAAGCCTACGAGGCCGAGCGCGACACTTCAACCAGCCTGTTTGAGCACCTATCGACCTTTGCCATTGAGGCCAAACCGTCGGCGGCCAACATTGACCAGATCATCGCCGACAACGAGGAGAGTCAACCCCGGTTCGCCTCGATTATGAAAGCACTATCTCGGATGACTATCACTCCCACCATGATTCAGGGCGGGATCAAGTCCAACAGCGTCCCCGAGTCTGTCCGGCTGACCTGTGACATCAGGACTCTGCCCCATCAGGACGAGGCCTATGTCCGCAAAGAACTGGACAAGATTCTGGACGGCATCGACGGTGTGTCCATCGACATTGATTACATGTCGGTTCCCAACGCCTCTGATTTTGAGACTGAGTTCGCCCACCGCATCCAGATCAGCACCGCCCACGCGCTGCAGCGGGACGACATCCAGTGGGTGCCATCACTGAATACCGGGTTCACTGACTCCCGGTTCACCCGCAACCTGGGAACCACTACCTATGGCATGGTGGGCTCCCACCCGGACGACGACCCAATGATCAGCTTCATCCATGGCACCAACGAGTCGGTGGGCATACGGAGTCTGATTAGCGGCACCCGAATCATGCTAGCCCTAGCCTACGACCTACTAGCCCAAAAATAGGCACTGCGTGCGCTAAGTTTTGGCATCATTACCGAGGTACAACAATGATTAATGACCCTGAGGAATTTCTGAACTACTTCAGGTCTATCCACCGTAGGACGTTGCGGGATATTGAGGCGCTACCGCCGCCTGCTGAAGGCTGGGTGCCGTCTGTGGGCGAGGGTGAGAAGGGTTGGGGGATTGCTCGAATCGTCCACCATATCGCCGAGTCCCGGTTGTATTTCGCCTCGGCTTACACTGGCAAGGGGTGGCGTTACGATTGGAGGCCGCCCAGCACCGAGAATCAGTCCAACTGGGTCGGTGCACTGGAAGCATCCGCCGTGGAGTTTCAAAAACAGGTATCTGGAACTCCCGCCGAGTGGATGGACCGCCGCATCAAGATGATTGACACCGACGGCACCCTCAGCGGCTGGCGCATCATGATGATGATGCTGGAACACGAAGTTCACCACCGCTCCCAAATCGACACCTACGCCGGTCTAGAAGGCTGGGACGTCCCCCAAATCTACGGCCGCACCCGAGAACAGATAGACGATTTGCAGGACAAGCAGTAGCTGGGTTTCGACTAATACGTCTCTATTTCTTCAGGAGCAACGCCAAGGCGTCGAGCTAGAGATTCGAGGGTTGAATCGTGGATTGTATCGACTTCGCCACGTTCTATACGGCCGACTTCTTTGAGGCTGATTTCGGGTGGAAAATCACTTTGTTTCAGACCTTTTTGCAATCTGAGACGACGCAATGCACCGCCAAATGAATCATCCATTTCAAGACGTCGTTCTTTGTCTCGTCGGCGAAAGAGTGGATCGAATTCATATAGGATTGCCTCTGTACCAGCTTCGTATTCCCCAAGCCGAACCGTTTGTCCAAAATCCGTAATTTCGAAATCGTCAAAATCCGGCTGTGTCGAATTTGGCTCTGCCTCTAACCAAGTTAGAGGCAGAGTTATTGCATCAAGGTTGCCCCTGTACAAAATTGCCGTGCCATTTTCTTTGTCGACCATAGCTCCGATGAAAAATCTTCGAATTCTGGAGACGCAATAATTTCGGCAATTTCTTCGAGCGGGAGTAATTTTAGACCATCGTCGGGCGCAATAACGTGACTGAATTTAGCGTTTAAGTAGTGTTTGAATAACCCTCGGGACGGTTCTAAACATAAGAGATAATGGTTTCCTCTTGATGCGCCGACAATATCGTTAAGCAACGACATGTCTGATTGGCGCGGTGCTAGCCACATCAATCTTGAAGCTGATGTAGCGTAGAGTTCTAAGACCTCATCGTTCGTGCGAGCTATTGTTGCACCGAATGCAGAACAAATATTGGCAATATAAGGGTCATCGCTGACCTAAATTGTCTTAACTTCCTTCGTCGTCATAATCGCCCCGGATTGGATTTCCTGGGTACATCTTGTCCCATTCATTGCAGAGGAGTTCGTAATTGTTAAGAATTTCTTCGATTAACTCTTCTCGAACATCAGATGGATTGGGAGTTTTGTCCATGAATTCTTGCTCTCTGAGTTTCCAGCGCCAGGGTTTTCCTCTGCGAAAGATAGTTACATGAGGGGACTCCCGGATTTCTCGGTTCCGAATCTTAACCTGCCAACCTTGGTTTTTAGGTTGGCAGAGAGGGTCATTAATGAAAATGCCAAAATCCTCTGTCTCTATTAGTTTATGTCCTTTATTAAATTAATTAATAAAGGACATAATGGTCAGTAGAAACCGTATGTCGATCAGTCTGTAATGCCCCGCTGTCTCTACAACGCCGCTGGCGGGATCCTCTGGTTCCAGGTGACTGCTTGCTCGTAGGCGTGGGCTACTCGTAGGACCGTCGCTTCTTCGAAAGGGCGACCAGCTATCTGCATAGCCAGAGGTAGGCCACCGTCGCCATCAGACGTGAATCCGCAGAGGATGGACAGTGCGGGGGCTCCGCTGAGGCTGTAGGGGCCTCGGAAACCACCGGCGGCTAGTGCAGCTTTGGCTCCTTCCTGACTCTCCACTTTTTGATTGAGATTGATGACGTTGGCTGGGCGGCCTGATGTTGGCTGGATCAGGACGTCGACATCTTCCAGCAACCCCAGCACTTGCTCGCGGATCATTGTGCGCAGTTTCTGGGCCTTGTAGTAGACCTGGGCTGGGATTAGGTTGGCAGTGGTGAAGTGCACTCGGGTGTTGTAGTGATAGTCCTCGGGCTGCTCCCGCAGGAACTGGGGACTCAGGCTGACCCGGTCAACGTGCGTGATGGCGCGGGTGACGTAACCCGACTTCTCTGCCAATGGCATGGACACTTCTCTGACCTCGGCTCCCAGTTCTGCAAGCACTTCTACCGCGCTTAAAACTGACTGGCGCATCTGCGGGTCCAGGTCCAGTTCCTCTGGGTCGATAAGTTCTTTCACCACGCCTATTTTGAGTCCCTTGATGTCCCCGGTAAGGGCGGCCAGGTAGTCGGGCACCGGCACCTTGTGAGTGGAAAGGTCCAGCGGGTCGTACCCGGCGATGCCGCCGATGGTTATGGCGGCATCCGCTACGGTGCGAGAGATCGGCCCCAGGGTGTCGAACGACCAGCCAGCGCCGTCCACACCGTAGCGGCTGACCCGACCCCAGGTGGGCCGTAGGCCGACGAGACCGCAGTTGGCTGCCGGGCCCCTGATGGAACCGCCAGTGTCTTCGCCCAGTGAAGTGGCACAGAGTCGGGCGGCGGTAGCCGCGCCAGATCCAGTACTGGAAACTCCGGGGCTTCGGGTCAGGTCCCAGGGGTTTCGGGCCGCGCCGTAGTACGAACTCTGGGGTTCGCCGTGGGCGAACTCGGCCATGTTGAGCTTGCCCAGCATGATAGCGCCGGCATTCTTCAAATTCGTGACGACTGTGGCGTCGAACTTGGGCACAAACTCAGACCTGATCTTGGAGGCGTCGGTGGTGCGGACGCCTTTGGTGTAGATCTGGTCTTTGATGCCCATGGGGATACCGTGGAGCGGGCCCCGGTAGTTGCCGCCGCGAATCTCTTTCTCGGCTACCAGAGCTTCCTGGCGGGCCTGCTCGGCAGTGACGGTGATGTATGAGTTGACCTGGGGGTCGATGCGGTCGATTCGCTCCAGGTAGGCTTCCACTGCCTCAACCGGAGATATCTCCTTGGCTTGGATGGCGGTGCCAAGTTCCGTGGCTGATAGGAACGCTATGTCTTTGGTGGCCATGTTATGCCTCGTTATGATTGGATTCGAATTGTGCTGATACTCCGTCATTCCCACCTTCCTGGATTCCCGGGAAGGTGGGAATGACGGATGGTTGTGATTTCGTGGTTACTCTCCGGTGTCCAGCATGCGTTGGCGCATATCTGCCGGGACTTCGCGTAGGCGTTGCCTAAAGGCTGTGTTGGTTCTGTCTGAGACGCGGCGGGCGGCTTCGGTGATCAGTTCTACGCCGCCTAAATAGTCGTCCACGTGGATGTATTCGGCTTCGATGCGACCTTCCGGTGCGCCGTTGTGGTAGTTGCCCAGTGGGAAGGCAATGCCAGTGGTCTGGTAGCCGAAGACCGCAAAGGCGCTGGCCTCGCAGGTGCCTCCGCTCATCAACTGGCGCTGGCACTTGAAGCTGCCATCGCGTTGTTGCAGGGTCTCACGGGCGCGAATCAGAACAGACTCGGCCTCGGCAGTGAAGGTGAACCCAGCATCGCCGACCCTGATGACAATCCCCTCTCCCATTTCGGCTCCTGGCAGCGTTCTGCTGGACTCGGCTGAGATGATTAGAGTTTCCTGCGGCAAGGTTCCTGCTTCGGCCATCAGCCTGGCACCAACCAGGCCAACTTCCTCGGCGCGAGTGAACACTCCGTACACGTCTCCAGGGGGAGCATCACCAGTTGTGAGTTGGGCCAGGGCCGCCAGGATGCTGCCGCAACCGGCCAGGTCGTCCACGGCGCGCATACGAATGTGCTCTCCGTCTAGTTCAAAGTCCGTCAGGTCAAACACGGCAGTTACTGGCGGCTCCAAGTCCTGCGGTTGGTCCAGCTTAATCAGGACCTGCCTTTCACTGTCCTCACCAACCTTCCCGGCGGTGGCACCTTTGATGCGGCTACCGTTGGGGAGTATCACCTGCACCGGCACCCCGGCTTCAAAGCTGGACGGGGGCACGCCGCCCATGGCCTTGGCGATATAGCCATCGGCGCTATTGGAAGTGATCTCAAAACCTGGGTGGTCCATGTGGGCGACGATGGCCAGCGGGTTGGCAGTGGGATCGGTGCCGGTAACCTTGGCGATGATGTTCCCGAAGTCGTCCACCTGGTACTCCAGGCCAATCTCTGCCAGGATGTCTTTCACGGCGTTGACTACTCCTTCCTCTTTGAAGGCTGTCGCTGGGTTGCTCCCGAGCCGGGAAAGATAATCGAGGGCCTGTTCTCTGAGATTGGTCATACGGCACCTGTGGGTAAGATTCTGGGTTCTCCAGGGTTGGCGGGATTATAGCCGGGATTATAGCCGGGATGATAGCAATGAGGCAGGCGGAGGCCAAGGGAGGGCTAGGCTTGCGGCACGGGTGCTATACTCTGGCCTAAGACGACTACGCGGGCCAGAGTTGCCATTCTGCCTGCACACAGAAACGATGAACTGAAATCATGAGAGGAAAGAAAAATGCTAGAACAGTTTAAGGTAAGCCACGATGACGCTGAATTCGTCCAGGGTGACGATCTGAAAAAGACCGTGGCTGGTATCTTTGAGAAGTTGGGCGTGTCACCGGAGGATTCACTTTTGGCCGCCGATGTTCAAGTTCTAGCTGACCTGCGTGGAGTGGACTCCCACGGCGTTTCCAACATGCTGAAAAGCTATATCACAGGGTACCAAGATGGTTCCATCAACCCTCGGCCCAACTGGAAGATCATCAGAGAGACTCCCAGCACGGCAAACATTGATTCTGATCGAGGTTTGGGGACGATTATCACACCCAAGGCCATGGACATTGCCATTGAGAAGGCCAAGGCGGTGGGTGTGGGCATGGTGACGATTGGCAACGCTCGGCATCTGGGAATGGCCTCTTACCACGCCATGATGGCCCTGGAACATGACATGATTGGCATCTGCATGACTAGTTGCCCTCCCTCGGTCCTGCCCACATTTGGAGCAGAGCCTCGGTTGGGCACCAACCCCATTGCCATTGCGGTGCCAGCCAAGGACCAGCCGCCCTTTGTCTTCGACGCGGCAACCAGTTCGGTGGCAGTGAACAAGATTCGCATTGCGGCACGGTTGGGCGCGGAGATTCCCGGCGGCTGGTTGGCTGCTGAGGATGGCAGCCCGATCATGGAGCCATCAATGGCCCCAGAAAAAGTGACGCTACTACCCCTGGGCGCCGACCGTGAAGGCGGTTCACACAAGGGTTACGGGTTCTCTTGCATGGTGGACATCCTGGCCGGAGTGCTGACCGGATTTGGCTACGGAGTTGTGCCAGGCAGGCCCAACTTTGGACATATGGTCGCCGCTTACAGCATTGATGCCTTCACCGACGTTGAGCCGTTCAAGGTCGAGATGGACGAATGGCTGACAATGATGAAGACCACCAAGCCGGCGCCGGGGCACGACCGGGTGCTGGTAGCCGGTCAGCCTGAGGCCGAGGTTGAAGCCGTACGCCGCGATGAAGGCATCCCACTCCACCCGGATGTCGCCGACTGGATTAGGGACACCTGCGGCGAGATGTCGGTTCCCTGTTTGTTCTAGGCGCGTGATGGACGATTCCGTGCAGACACCGAACTATAACGACGATGGCTTCTACTTTCACGAGACGTTTGTCGTATGGGAGATTGCGTTCAACGAAGCGCTTTCTATGCAACAGAACCTAGGTGTTGTGCACTTGGCCGGTGCCTGTTTATATCGGTTGCGGGAATTCAATCTTGTGCTGGCCAAAGATATCGGGGTAACCGCCTACCACATTCGGGATTGGGCCAAGGAGCACCTGCCTACCACCAACCCGGACAATCGTCGTTATGAGGGCCATATCGATTTCGACTATAAGGTCGAGAGAAGGGCCGACAAGATTTTTGTCTTCAAGGTTGATAAACCCGCCAGTGAGACGTATACAAGAACCCCGGAACACGTCCATCCTCCAAGCGAAGGGTTGGTTGTCCATCGGGAAAGAATCGACCCGGAGGCGAGTGGATTGTGGGCATCTACAATGAGCGCCTCATTTCAATTCGCCCAAGAGATTTATGGCGACTCCGGAGATGAGGATTCGCCGTCCGCCACGTTGCGTAGATTCCTGAAGTCCTTATTAGGCACTTCCGAGGTCCAAATTTGTCTGAATGACATAGGGTTTTCAGTAGAAGGCTTGAAGAAACGATTGAGCGAACCTGACTGATCCGATGAAATCATAACTCACGACTTCGTCGGACCTAACCTTCTCCCAGAAAGAGAAGGAATTTTCGTTGGTTGTTAGTCTTGTAGTGCCGGAATAACTTCTTCGCCCATGAGTTTGATCGACCGCATGGTGTCCTCATGAGAGAGCGGGCCACCCTGGGTTTCAAGAAGCAGCGAGCCGATGCCAAGTTCCTCTTTGATGTGGCGTAACTTCTTGATGACCGTTTCCGGGCTGCCAACGACCAGATGGTTGTGCTCCTGAAGCTCTTCGTATGACATCTGATTCATGGGCTTTTGGCGGCGCGCTGCGTTGGCGGCGACACCGGCCTGCGAGAAGTAGCCCGGAGGTGCCCAGTATTCTCTGGGACCCTTCAACGGATGTCCCATGCGCCACATGAAAGCCTTGCCGGATTCCTGAGCTTTCTCATCGGTCTCGTTCACGTGCGCGCAAATCATGAAGGCAAACTTGTCTGGTCCCGCTTCCCAGCCAGCTTGGGCGGCTTGGTCACGGTACGAGCCGAACAACTCTTTGGCCCTGCTTAACTCAGTCAGAAATGCGGCGTAGGTATAGCGGTGTTTGACCGCCCACTCGACCGTCTCGGGGCTTCCGGTTCCAGGAACCCAAGCTGGAGGATGAGGTTTTTGCACCGGCACCATCCACGGGTTAACCGCCCTGTATTGGTAGTGCTTGCCCTCCCAGCGGAAGGGACCGGGTGTAGTCCAGGTCTTGATTATCAGGTCGTGGCACTCTTCAAACCGCTCCCGGTTGTGTATTGGGTTGGTGTTGCTGGCCCAGCTTTCAATGCCGATACCCCTGACGAAGCCGGAGACGATACGACCACCGGAAATCACGTCCAGCATGGCAATCTCTTCGGCCAGTCTGGGTGGGTTATCTGACGTTGGCAGCATGTTGCCCAGCATCAAAATCTTGGCCTTGGATGTCATACGGGCCAGGATGCCGCCGGTGATATTCACCTCAACGTCCATGCAGGATGGAGTGTTGTGGTGCTCGTTGATCATCAACCCCTGAAACCCAACCTCTTCGGCGTATTGGAACTCGTCCAGATACCGCTTGAAGAGGTCGGTGGCCTTGTTGGGGTCGAAGTAGCTATTGGGAAAGGTTAGTCGCAGAGACGGCCACTGTTCCGCCAATTCATCGTCGACGTAGTGGTATGGCATCTCTGTGAAGTAATAAACGTCTAGGCTCATATTTTCTCCTTGGAGAAAGCTGTCAGTCTCGATGGAATCGGGACGATTAGCTATTAGCTTTTTAGGCCAGGAAATCTAGGGCGGTTTTGATGAACTCGTCGGGCTTTTCTACCTGGGGAGAGTGACCGCAGTTGTCGATAACCACTAAATCAGAGCCCTTGATGGCTTTGTTAAACATTTCACCGCATTCCACGGGGACTATTTGGTCGTTCTTGCCCCAGACCATGCGGGTGGGGATGTTGACCCTGGCCAGCAGGCTGGTCAGTCGAGCGTCGTGCATGTAGGGCTTCCAGCAGAGGCGCACGGCCATCTCTCGGTTGCCCTCAGCAACCATCATTTCTTCTGGGGTGAATTCTCGGCCGTAGACCGCCTGGTACTCGGGGGCCTGGATGGGGTCGTGGAACATCAGGTCTAGCACCTGGGCGGGGCTGATGATGAACAGGTCGGCAATCTCGCCCACGTTAGGTTTGATGCCGACTGATCCCACCAGCATTAGTTTGCTGAAAGAGTGGCCGCAGGTAGCGGCAATCTCAGAGGCGATCCATCCGCCCATTGAGAACCCAACGGCGCGGATACCTTGCAGTCCCAGTGTCTCCAGATACCAGGTGTAGAATGCAGCCATGTCCGGGATGGTCTCCAGCCAGTCGGGCCTTTCTGACTTGCCGTAGCCGGGATGGGAAGGGTAGTAGACCGTGTACTTTTCAGCTAAGGCGTCGATGGATTTTAGCCATCCGTTGTTGCCGCCGGCGCCGTGGAGCACCAATAAGGGTTCGCCCGAACCGCCCTTTAATGTGTGGACCTTGGTACCGCCAACATCCACTACCTCTTCTGTGAAAGCAACCATTTGTATCTCCTTTGGAGGTCGCTAGCTGACAGCGAACAGCTTCCAGCTAGCGACCTTTTTGCCGAGCTAGCCCGGCATATTTTATTTTGGCTATTTGGATGTATTTTCGCGTTCAACACTAAAGCTGAGCGCTGATAGCTGTCAGCTAGGCCGCCGCGGCTGCGGCCTTCTGAAATGGGGAAGTTAGTTCTAAATCCTTGCCGATCTCGCGGAGGGCTGGCAGAATTTCTTGTCCCATCAGTTCCAGGCAACGCATTGTGTCGGCGTGGGTGGTGTCACCATCGTTGGTCCAGACGCCCAGGATGCCTGGGCGGATGACTGATAAGACCTCACGCAGCTTTCTGACCACGGTCTCAGGGCTGCCCACGATCCAGCGGTTGGAGGCCAGAATCTCGTCATAAGACGCTGTCTCAAGGCCCAGACCAAGGAACGGGTCCTTGCGGATGCGGCCCAGGTATTTGGCAATCTTGGGGTCGTTGCGGTTGCCGCCGTAGCCCACCGGCAGCATGTAGTCTTTGGGTACTGGCACTCGGCCCACACCCACGTTGCCGGTCAAAAAACCCTTGGCCGACTCGTAAGCTTTTTCATCGGTGTCCTGCACGTGGATACGGCACAGGTAGCCAAAATTCTCTGGCCCCGGTGTGTAGCCGGCCTCTCGGGCTGCTTCGGTGTAGATCTCCATCATGTCTTGGGTGCCCTGAGGGTCGGTCTCCAGGTAGATGTAGGGGTAACCACGCTCGGCGGCCCAGACCAGTGTCTGCGGGCTGCCAAGTCCGGGTATCCAAACCGGGGGATGGGGCTTTTGCAGGGGCATCTGGAACGGGTTAACCACCCGGAAGTGGTAATGCTTGCCCTCCCATCGGAAGGGACCTGGAGTGGTCCAAGTTTTGATTATCAGATCATGGGCTTCTTCGAACCGCTCCCGGTTGTGAAGGGGGTTAATATTGGCGGCCAGGCTTTCCACTCCGGTGCCGCGGACGAAGCCAGACACCACTCGTCCGTTGGAGATCATGTCGATCTCGGCGATCTCTTCAGCGACTCTTAAAGGGTTTTCAAAAGTAGGCAACGGGTTGCCCATCAAAACGATCTTGGGCTTTTTCGTGTTGCGAGCCAGGATGGCGGCTTCCAGGTTCATGGTGGCACCCAGGCAGGTGGGCGTGTTGTGATGCTCGTTTAGCATCAGGCCATCGAACCCCGCTTCTTCGCAGTATTCGTACTCATCCAGGTACTCGTTGTACTGGCGAGCGCCGATCTGCGGGTCAAAGTTCTTGTTGGAGAAGGTTAGCCGCACTGCTTGGTTGGGGCTGTTTCTGACAGCTTCCTCTGTGTAGCTGGTGTAGGCCCGTTCCGTGAACCGCATTAAAAACATGTCGTTACCTTTTAAGGGTTGGGCGTTGGACATTGAGCTGCCGATCTACTGTTAAGCGGCTGCCCTCTTATATAAACCAGTTTCCCTGAGCCTTCGCTATTATCGGAGCTCGTCTCTAGCGATTTGGAATCCAGTCAGGAAATGGGAGACTCAGTAGGCTGCGGGTCAGCGCCTATCCTAGCCTGCGGTGACAATCGGGTCAAGCAGACTGGGCATTGTCAGACCCACCGCCGTTAAACCCTGATTGTGCTATAGTTTATGAGCCGTTTTGGCAGGCTTGGAACGTAGTGTTTTTGTGCCCAACGGCGATAAATCACCAACCATCATCAGGAAGTTTTTCATGCCCAAAATTTTGGTAGCAGACCCTATCGGCGCAGAGGGTGTTGACCTGCTCAAAACCCACGCCGAAGTTGACGTTAAGACGGGTATGAAACCCCCGGAATTGCTGGCGATTATCGCCGACTATGAAGGCTTGGTCGTCCGTAGCGAGACCAAGGTAACCAAAGAAGTAATCGAGGCGGCTAAGAAACTGCAGGTGGTCGGCCGCGCTGGGATCGGCGTGGATAACATCGACTTGGAAGCGGCCACTGCCGCTGGCATCGCGGTGGTCAACGCCCCCACCGGCAATACCGTTGCCGCCGCTGAGCACACCATGGCCCTGATGTTGGCCCTTTCCAGAAACGTGCCCGCCGCCCACCAGTCGCTCAAGGCCGGTGAATGGAAGCGCAGTGCGTTCATGGGTGTGGAAGTCCGAGCCAAGACGCTGGGCGTCTGCGGACTTGGTCGGGTTGGATCAGAGGTCGCCCGTCGCGCCCAGAGCTTTGATATGAAACTGATTGGGTACGACCCGTTTGTGGCTCCCGACTATGCCAAGCGCATGGGCATTGAGTTGGTCTCATTGGAAGAACTGCTGGCCCAGTCTGACTTCATCACGTTGCACACTCCCTTGACCGACGGAACCCGCCACATGATTAGCGATGACCAGGTCAAGCTGCTCAAGCCGGGCGCCCGGCTGATCAACGTTGCCCGCGGCGAGTTGGTGGACGAGCAGGCGATTCTCAACGGACTGGAATCCGGTCAGTTGGGCGGGGTTGCTCTGGACGTTTTCGCCCAGGAACCGCCACAGAACACCGAGTTGGTTGGACACCCCAAAGTCGTGGTCACACCCCATCTTGGAGCCTCCACTGAAGAAGCCCAGCGCGAAGTAGCCATTGAAGCCTCCGAGCAGGTTTTGACGGTGCTACGGGGAGAACCGGCCCGGAACACGGTCAACGCTCCGTTCGTTGCTCCTGAAGTCCACGCGGTCTTGGCTCCCTACATACCGGTGGCCACTGTGGTCGGGCAATTGCTAACCCATCTAGCCGACGGCCAGTTCATTGGCATCACCATCAGTTACCAAGGCGAGATTGCCGAGCATGATACGCGCTCGCTACAGGCTGCGGTCTTGGCTGGGTTGATGGAGCCGATCACTACCGGACAGGTCAACCTGATTAACGCGCCGGTATTGGCCCGAGAACGAGGCCTGAATATAACCGAGCAGCACAATACCACCTCGCCGGAGTATTCAAGCATTGTCAGCGCCACCATCGAGACCAGCGAAGGCAAGGTTACCCTGGCCGGCACCTCACTGCGGAACGAGCCGCACATTGTGAAAATTGACGATTACTGGCTGGACATCATCCCAACCACTCCTTATATGTTGTTTGTGGACAACCAAGATCAGCCGGGCTCCATTGGTGCCGTAGGCATGATTGCCGGCCGACACAACATCAACATCAGCTTCATGGAAGTTGGTCGCTTGGCCCTCAGAGGCCGGGCCATGATGGTGATTGGGTTGGATGATCCAGTCCCTTCTGCAGTCATAGAAGAAATACAGGGCTTGGGGCATATCTCCAACGTTAGGTTGGCGCACTTGGGGTCGTTGTAAGGCCTGCACAGCAGGGTCTTAATCAATAAAAAGGCGGCGTCTGGTATACCAGCCAGACCCACGGATCGAGGAGAGAAACCATGGGTGACAAAATTGGAATCATGGGCGCCGGCGCGCTGGGGAGTTACGTCGGCGCTTTCTTGAGTCGGGCAGGCGAAGATGTGACCTTTATCGATATGTGGCCGGAGCACGTAGAAAAGATGCGCACCAGCGGTCTTGATATCACCGGCAGCCAAGGTCCGTTCAATGTCCCCGTCAAAGCTATTCATCTGACAGAAGCCCAAAACATCGCGATCCCCTTCGATTGGGTCTTCATTTCCGTTAAGTCTTATGACACTGAATGGGCCACCCATTTCATCAAGCGATACGTCCGGGATG
>JAPKDE010000247.1 GCA_028822675.1 Dehalococcoidia bacterium
CAACCAGCCATGAAAATGGCAATGGACGTTATTGATGTCACGGCCAGGATGTACAAGATACCCACGTTCAGGTTAGCCAGGGCGGTGTCTTTGGCAAAGGGCACCACGGCCATCACTAAAATCACAGGGGCCACCATCACGACCGGGACAATGGCAAAAACCAACTTGTCGGCACCCCTGGGAGTCAGGTCTTCTTTGGTGAGCAGTTTCACCAAGTCAGCCAACGGTTGCAGCATGCCAAATGGGCCCCAGCGGTTCGGCCCAATCCGGTTGTGGAACCGGCCAATCAAACGACGCTCAACCCAGGAGAACAGACCAGCGCCCAATAGCACGCCGTTGACCAAGAGCAGCATAATCGCCAACCCGGCCACTACGTAGGACATGCCACAGGGCAATACTTGGCCCACAGCCTCGTATATTACCCGGTACAAAACGGTATCGTTCAGGATGTTGTCGGAACCTAGAACACAGTTCATCGGTCCACTTCACCCATGTTGATGTCCAGGCTGCCCAGGGTCACGATCATGTCTGCCAGTTTCCAACCCACCAGCAGATGCTCGGTCACCGTCAGGTTGATCAGGGATGGCGAGCGTACTTTCATTCGGTAGGGGCTAATCCCGCCGTCGGACACCAGATAGAAGGCCAGTTCACCCTTGGAGGCCTCCACGCGTCCGTAGGCCTCCGCACCGGGCTTGGGCCTGATAATCAATGGCACATTGGCGCGGGTCGGGCCCGGCTCAATCTGATCGATACATTGTTTGACGATGCGAATGCTCTGGTGAATCTCTTGGATACGCACCCAAAACCGGTCGTAATTGTCGCCACCAGTGGCCGTCGGGACATCAAACTCCATGCGGTCGTAGGCATCGTATGGGGCTTTCTTACGCCAGTCCCAGTCAGACCCGCTGGCCCGTAACACAGGGCCGCTGACCGAGGCGTTGATGGCCATGTCCAGAGGCAGAATGCTGACCCCGCGAGTACGGACCATGACAATCTCGTTCTCCAAGATCAGCTGCTCAATCTCTGCGTACTCCGTTTCAAAGTCTTCCAGAAACTGTTCCAAGGCCGGCCAGAAGTCTTCCGGGGCGTCGAAGAACACGCCGCCGGGACGCATATAACTGACGGTTATTCGCGCTCCACAGAGCATTTCAAAAAGGTCCAGTATTTTTTCACGGGACCGGAAGGCGTACATCAATGGGGTGCCTAAAGTACCCAGGTCTTGCAGGAAGAAACCGATGCCCATCAGGTGGCTGGCCACCCGCTGCAACTCGGCGGTGAGCGTCCGTAGGTACTTGGCCCGCTGCGGGACTTCAACACCCGCTAATTCTTCCACGGCCAGACAGTAGGCCTGGTTATTAATCATGGAAGAAACGTAGTCCAGGCGGTCGGTCAGTGTAACTATCTGAGTGTAGTTGCGCTCCTCGGCCAGCTTCTCCGTGCCCCGGTGCAGGTAGCCAAAGATGGGCTCAACTTCCAGGATTTCCTCACCGTCAAAGGTAACGCGCAGCCGGAACACCCCGTGGGTACTAGGGTGCTGCGGCCCAATGTTCACCGTCATCGGCTCAGTTTGGATTGGCATGGCTAGAAAGCGGTCAGCTTTCAGCGATCAGCGATCAGCTTTATTCAAGCTGACTGCTGATGGCTGACGGCTGTCAGCTATAGATAGTCCTTCCTCAGTGGGTGGCCATCAAAGCCCTCCCACAGCATGATTCTTTTCATATTGGGGTGCCCGGTGAAGCTGATGCCCATCAGGTCCCAAATCTCCCGCTCTTGGAAGTCGGCCCCGCGCCACAGGTGGTAGACCGACGGCAAGCTCAGTTCTTCACGACCATCCAAGCGGGTCTTGATGATGGCTGTGTGCTGTTTATTCATAGAGGTCAGGTGATAGATAACCTCAAAATGGTTGATGTAATCAACGGCCGAGATGGAGTTCAGAAAATTGAAGTCCAGTCCAGCGTCGGATTTCAGGAAACTGGCAACGTCCGCGACTCTAGAAGACTTTACCCAGAGCACATGATTGGTAGCTAGATCGGAAATTTGTTCGGTGGGTTTTTCAAAGACCGTAGCCAAAGAACCTGGTACGCCCGCGCCGACTTTTTCCGCCAAATCCTCGCCGCTCAGTTGCAGAACGACCATCTAGGAGTTCTCCGACTTGGCGCCCCGACCGAACGGGCCATTGGGCAGGTTGTGGTATTTCTTAATCTTCTCGTGCAGGGCCATGATCCCGTAGAGCAGGGCATCCGGGCGTGGCGGACAGCCTGGGACGTAAACGTCGACCGGGATAATGTGATCCACGCCGGGCACTACGCTATAGGAACCGTAGTAAGGGCCGCCGCTGGTGGCGCAGACGCCCATGGAAATAACCCATTTGGGTTCAGCCATCTGGTCGTAGATGCGTTTAATCGCCGGAGCCATCTTCCAGGTCACGGTTCCAGCCACAATCATCAGGTCTGCCTGTCTAGGTGAGGCTCGGAAGGCCTCCATGCCAAATCGGGCAATGTCGAATCGGCCCATGGCGGTGGCAATCATTTCAAAGGCGCAGCAGGCCAGACCAAAGGTCACCGGCCAAAGGGCTGACTTCCTGCTCCAGTTGACCAGAGCATCAACCGAGGTAACCATCAAGCTATTTTTCAGGTCGTCCGGTACTTCGATGAAGGGTTCAGGCAATGGTTCTATGGACGAGTCTTTTAGGTCTTGGACTAGCGACCCTTCGTGCCGGTCCAAATCCCAAGTGCGTGCCTGCAACGGGCCGCCTTCTTTAGATATTTCCAATGGCATCAGCGCTATCTAACCCCACTCCAAGTCATTTTTGCGCCAGGCGTAGGCCAGACCCACGACCAAGATACCCACGAATACTGCCATTTCGATCAGTGCGAACAATGGCAATTGCAGGAACTTGGCCGCCCAGGGATACAGAAAAACGACTTCGACATCAAAGATGACGAAGAGAATGGCGAACATGTAATACCGGAAGTTGAATAACTCCCATTTGCCACCGATGGGTTCAACTCCGCACTCGTAGGTGTCGAGCTTAACTTCGGTTGGGTTGTTGGGACGAAGGCCAAGTCGGCCCGCCATAGAAGACATACCCAACATACTGATGGGAACGCCAACGGCCACCACCAAAAAGATGGCGATTAGCCCGTATTGCCTAAAATAATCGTCTAGCATGGCCTAAAAACTCTTACGAGGACCTTGATGAACGCGCCAACGTCTGCCGCAGGCGGATAGAACCAGCCGAAGTTACCCTTCGGAATCGTTCCAAATTATAGCAGAGTAACCCACGCCATTACAGGCAAGATTGACCGGTTCTGTTGGCCGGTTTTAAATATCGATGTTTCCACCTTTTCCCGCCTTTTCCAGCTTTAGGCAGGCTGGTAGTATTAATTCACTCGTCCCATGCCTTAAATTCATACCAATATCGGGGGTAGATTTGACCACAGTTCAAGGGCCGCTAGCGGGCCTAAAAGTCCTAGACCTTTCAATCATCGTTGCCGGGGGCACTGCCAGCAGTCTAATGGCCGACTTTGGGGCAGAGGTTGTCAAGGTGGAACGACCAGGCACCGGAGACCCGCTCCGCAATTGGGGTCCCTTCGCTAATGGTGTCTCACTGTGGTGGAAGGTCCACTCCCGCAACAAAAAGTCTATCACCCTGAACCTGGGCACATCAGAGGGGCAAGATCTGCTCAAGAGACTGGTTGTCGAGGCTGACGTTCTTATAGAAGGGTTCCGGCCGGGCGCTATGGAAAAGTGGGGACTGGGACCGGACGAATTACTGGCCGTGAACCCCAAGCTGGTGATGCTGCGTTATTCCGGGTTTGGCCAAACC
>JAPKDE010000035.1 GCA_028822675.1 Dehalococcoidia bacterium
GAACAAGACAAAAGCGGCCAAGAAGATTACCGGCCAGTAGGTGATGATGTATACCCAGTTCATGGTCACCACCAGGGCTTTCACGTTCTCCACAGCCCAGCTCTGCCAGCCCGGCTCCCACAAAAAACCCAAGTCATTCTGCAATGAAACCACACGCTCGCCATTGACCAGCCCCACAGCGCGGGTGTCAGCGTGCACCAGGCCCCTGGTGAGCAGATAGCCTACGTAAGCTCCTAAGTAGAGGGCAATCTCCGTAAATGCCGCCCGGTTGTCTCTGATGGCAGAATTCATATTATTATCAATAAGGTCACCCGGGGGATGCCGGGGGAAGCGTTTGACGATAAACCACGCCTTACCGCACCAATGTCATCCTGAGCGAATCCGAAGGATCTGTCATACTACGCCGTAACCAACACTCCACTGAAGCTGTAACTCCGCCTGCTACATGCTACTTGGCAGATTCTCCCCCCGCCTCCCGGCGGACTGAGAATGACCGGCTTTGGGGTAGCAGGTTTTTGTACAGTTTATAGGTGGCTGAAAGTTTTTGAGGAGTAAGTGTTCAGTCATTAAACCACGCCTTACCACCCAAATGTCATCCTGAGCGAAGCCGAAGGGCCTGCCGTACTAAGCCGTAACCGACACGCCGCTGATGCAGTAACTCTGCCTGCCACATACTGCTTGGCAGATTCTTCCCCCGCCTCCCGGCGGACTCAGAATAGCAGGCTCTGGACAAGGGTGTAGAGTGCGGGCCATATCAACTCAGTCTTTTAATACAGAGTTCCCTTTCAATACTGCTCAATCGGCCGCGGACGGTAGTTTGTCGGTAGCAGAGGTTTGCCTCAATCTGGCCCGCGCCCATGAGAATACAACAGGCACATATAGCCGCCGACGAATACCAATCTCCATGGTCAAGAACGAGGCAATGATCAACAGGCCGCCGCCAACGGCATCCATGATGTAGTGGTTGCCGGTGATCGTGATGGCGAACAGTGTCAGCGTGGGGTAGATAACGCCAAATACCTTAATCAGCTTGTTATTAGTGCGCAGGAATATGATCCCAAACATCACCGTCCAGCCAAAGTGCAAGCTGGGCATCGCAGCGTAAGCGTTGTAGTAGTTGGTGAGTTCGCGGCTGGCGTATCCAGATGGGCCAAAGGCGTTGATCGTGTCCACAAAATGCTCCGCGATCATCCGAGGCGGTGCCAGCGGGAACAGCATGAACCCAATCAGCGCAATGATGAAGCTGAGCAAGACCACGTTACGGTAGTACTTGTACCGGTCACGGTTGGTGAAATACAGGACAATCGCAGCCGTCAGGACGATGGGGAAAAAGGTGACTATATAGGCCCAGTTGAAGAAGATGACCAGGGATTGGGCGCTTTCAATAGTCCAAGCCTGCCAGACCGGCTCCCAGAAAAAACCAACCTTCTGCTCAAATTCTATGACTCGCCAGGCGTTGGCCAGAGCCGTGCCTTGAAAATCGTCAAAGACCAGGGCTCGGGAGTACATGTAGACGAAATACGCGCCCACAACCAGGGCCACCTCCCTCAAATGAGGGAGCCATGCCTTGGAAATCGGAATCTGGGGCAGGTAGTTTTTAGTTGTAGCCATTATCAGGCTCCATACGATGACCCCCGATGTTCAGGTGAGGTGGACAGTCCACGCCACTTAAATCTTGCGTCTCATCTAGCTTTGATGCATCCACACTAAAGAAATTGCTCTTAGAAGAACTTTTGTCGATAGATGTAATATCAATTAAATCGTGGCCGAGAACCCTAGGGGTGTCCAGATGCAATTGGCCCTTGCGTCAGACAGGTTATTCTGACTTGGCTTTTTCTATTTTATCGCCAGGGTGTCCCATTCCGTTTTCCACGACACCCGATTCATCCGTCTTCACCGCTCCATTTTTGGTGGCGGGCCTAGACCCGTTAATCTGCAGGACCACCAGCTCTTTATGGAGGTCTACTGGCCCTCTCCGCTGAGCAGCGGCACTGCCCTGGTAGACACTACAATCCAAGCAACCAACCCATTCGCCGGGCACGAACTTGTCGTTGAACCAGCCCCGCGCCGTGGTGTAACTGGAGTTGTTCCAAACTTCTTTGACAGGTGACTGGTTGAGGTCGCCAAAGTCCTCGGTTTTATCGGTGAGGTAGCAGCACGGAGCAAACCCACCATCCCAGTTGATCACTGCGGTCCGCCACAAACGCCATCAGACTTGGCCATCTTCGGAGTACGGTTTATAAAATGGGTCTTTGCGTAGGTATTCCGGGTGCTCACGGGGCAACCAGCGTTCGGCCTCGGCCGTATCGTCTTCACCGTGAGGGAAGTCCACTTTCTTGAACACCAGAGAGTCCACGCCCAACTGAGTTGCCAGGACTTTAGCCTCTTCCAGTTCGTGTTCGTTCTGCTTCATGACGATAAATTGCCACTCGATGTATGGCGCTTTTGAGCCCCGCTCCTGTTTTTCCTCGTCCAGTAGCTTCAGGTTATCCAATACGCGATCCAGGTGACCGGTCACTCTGTAGACCTCATAAACATCTTGAGTGACCTCGTCCAAAGAGACGATCATCACGTCCAGCCCAGACTTGATCACCTGCTCAGCCATTTCCAGAGTCAGCGGCTTGTTCAGGTTGGAATTGATGATTGTGGCAATCTTCTACTTGTGGGCATAGGCGATATATTCGTGGATTCGCTGGTTCAGGAAGGGCTCGCCCCAGCTATACAGGGTGAGCCACAGACAGGAGTGTTTAATCTGGTCGACCATCGAGGTGAATAGGTCATAGTCCATCACGCCCTGGTCTCGGTGGATGGTGCCTTTTCCGGTGTGGCAAAGAGGACATTTTAGTTGGCAGATGTTGGTGGTATCGATCTCCCACTCGTAGGGCGAACCTCAAATCACCCGCTTGGCAAACCTAAGCTGTATCTCAATCCGGGCTAAGTTGAAAAACTTGCGCCAACTGAAATATTTGGTCGCCAGCCAATAACGGTTATCCCAGCGGCCATCAGCCACCGACTCGATCACGCCGCCTTTGACTTGAAACCAACGCTCGCCAGCGTAGATCACCGCTTTATGAAACCCGAAGAATGGGTTATATCGTGTCATCGGTATTTCAATTTAAAGTTACGAATAAGCAGCCGCTTTAGAACGTCCTCTGCCTACTAACGATTAATACAGTGACTAAGTCCGGTGCCGAGTCATTACAATCATAATACTCTTGGCATGAATCACCCATCAATCGGTCTTTCGTATGAAAAACTTCGCAGCGAAGGTTCCCTATCTAGTTCTGATTTAATCCGACCAGGCCAAAATTGACTCGGTTCTAACCGTGAGAGTATCCTTGTCAGACCCTTGTAGGCTCCAATCACGGACTCTACCGAACAGCTTATTAGATGTAACCAATATTAAAAACGGTTTATCAAATAATCAACAGAAATAACCCAAACAACCGGGCGATTCCCCGGTTGTTTGGAACAGGAGCCCACATTGAGCGACACCAATAGCAACACCAAGCAGGTATTTTCTCCAGCACAACGGTCTTTGCTGGCCGACGTCCTCAACCGAATCATCCCCCCCAAAGATAAGCTGCCCGGTGCCGGCAATCTGGGAATAGCGTCTTTCATTGAAGGCGTTGCTGCGGCAAACGCGGGCTTTACGCGGATGTTCAACGAGGGTTTGGCCAGCATCACGGTGGCGGCAGGACAGCTTTCGCCCGAAGGATTTGGCAGTCTCCCTGACACAGCCAAGGATGAACTACTCAGGTTTGTTGAAACTGCCCACCCGGCATTTTTCGACCAGTTGGTGCTCCAGACCTACAACGGTTATTACACCAACACAGAGGTGTTTGACGCTATTGGCTACAAACTACCAGCGCCACCCACCGCAGGTGCCACTCCTGAACTGCTAGACGTGTCGCTACTGGATCAACAGCGCAAGAGAGAGCCCTTCTGGAAGAAGGTCTAAAAGGGTTAGGATTAAACCAGGCCATTTAAAAAAGTTTCAACTGGTCAATCCAGTATCGGAACCCCAGCCTTTTACCCGGTTTACCGGGTCATTTAAATGGAGGCAGCCATGCCCCGAGAAGATTTCGACCTAAAACTGAATCAGCTACAACAAGAAGTGGAGACACTAGCCCAGATTGTGGGCAAGTCCATCAACCGGGCCGTTGACGCGCTGAAACGGCGCGACTTGGTAGCTTCTCAAGAAGTGGTCAACGACGACGATTACATTGACCAGAAACGGTTTGAAATCGAAGACCGCTGTGTGGACATGATTGCCACCCAGCAGCCAATGGCCGGCGACCTAAGGGCCATTATTGCGTTGCTGCACATTGTGGTGGAACTGGAGCGGATGGGCGATTACGCCGAAGGTATCGCCAAAATAAGCCTGTCCATGGGCGATGCCCCACCCTTAAAGCCGTTGATCGACATTCCCCGGATGGCTGAAAAGGCCACCACCATGCTGAACGACAGCATAGATTCTCTGCTGAACCGAGACATGGTGAAAGCCAATGCTGTCTGTCAGGCTGACGACGAGGTCGACGACCTCTATGACCAGGTATACCGGGAATTACTGACGTTCATGATTGGGGACCCGGACACGATTCAGAGGGCAACGTATCTGCTGTGGGTTGCCCATGACCTGGAGCGCATTGCCGACCGAGCAACCAACATTGCGGAACGGGTGATTTTCTTAGTCACCGGTAAGCTGGTTGAGATTAACGTTTCCCGTTACTGATCTCAACTGATTGTCACTCGGGATTTGGTCGTTAGCCCGGTTTAGGCGGCAAAGGCAAATTGCATCTGCAACTGGCCTTTGGGTGCCATATTCTCTTGGACCTTGGCCCGCTCCGGCAGGTTCCATTTACGTCGCACACGGTCAAAGGTCTCCATTACGCTCTTAGTGTACAACTGTGGCGCGTAGGTATTGTTGTTCACAAAGAGTCGGTTATAGGCGGAAACCAAGTGTGGGTATGACTCTTTCAGCAGGGGAATGAACCACGCTTTGGCACCAGGTTTAAGATTCAGCACGTTGGCGCTCAGATACTGGGCCTTGTGGTCATAGGCTGCTTCCGCCACCGCTTGCATGTTCGCTTCATCATCGGAGATACCGGGTAGTAGCGGGGCCATATTCACACCGGCCGACACACCGTTCTCCACCAGGAATTGCATGGCTTCCAACCTAGCTTCTGGCCGTGGAGTGCCCGGCTCCATAGTGCGCCAGACTTTCTCATTGATTGTCCCGATGCTGAAGTTAACGTGAACGTCGGCCACTTGGCTGAGTTCAGCCAAAATATCGACGTCACGGCGTACCAGAACGCCCTTGGTGGTGATGGTCACCGGGTTGTGGAAGTACCGCAGAACCTTCAGCAGGCGGCGGGTGATTTTATACTCGGCTTCGGCGGGCTCGTAGGGGTCTGAGGCAGTGCCGATGGCGATGCTTTCATTGCGCCAACTGCGGCGTTGTAGTTCTTTACGTAGGACCTCGGGGGCGTTCACCTTGGCAAAGACCTTAGTATCAAAGTCCTTGCCAGAGTCCATGCCCAAAAACTCGTGGGTGGGTCGGGCGTAGCAGTAGGTACAAGCGTGGCGACAACCTCGATAGGGGTTCATGGTCCATTTAAAAGGAAACCGTGGCACGTCAATCTTATTGAGTAGAGTCTTACAGTAGATCTCTTGAACGTCGGCTCCGGCCATTGCCCCTCCCTGTCACCCAACAAATAAATAGAACAAACTAGAACATTCATTCTAATTATACACTTCGGCGATTTGCTAAGACAAGCCGCCAGCGTCAGGGGAGGGTTTGGCGCGCCGTTTAGTCTCGGGTTTACCGCTTGTAGACGGCAGCGACGCCGGAACGGTCGCAGTTTAGCTTGCGACTGAGGTGCAGGCCTTCAAGGATGAACTCCACGGCAGAGGCGATGACTTCTGGTCGTTCGTCGTCGGTCAGTTTTTTGACCGCTTGGGCCAGGCCGTCAATGTTCTTGACCATATTCGCGTAGTCCACGCCCGGTTTTTCGCTGCCGGTCTCGGCTCGGTTGCCCAGATCAAAGGCGGTGACAATCGCATCAAGTTCATCGACTTCGAAATAGGTGGCAAAGGTGCGCAGCACGGCGCGGCGGGTCAGGTCATCGGTCAAGCGTGATTCGCGGCCTTCTTCAAAGGTCTCAAGCTCAATCTTCCCGGCGAACGATGCGACGATGAATGACAGGTCGCTGACTCTTGGGCAGGCCCATTCTTCGTTGTTTCGGATGCTACGACGCACCGCGTTACCCAGCAGTGTTTCAAAATTGGCGATGGTCACCCGAACGCTGACCCCGGAGCGTTGGTTGATCTCACTACTTGACCGGGCCTGAGTGGTAATCTCGGCCAGAGTCTCTTTCATGTAATCAGGAATCACCAATTTGTCCTCTTCGGGGAACTTGGTGCGCTCCTGGTCCATGATGGCTATCTCGTCTTTGGCGTCCAGCGGGTAGTGGGTGTGTATTTGAGAGCCGTAGCGGTCCTTGAGGGGAGTCACGATGCGGCCACGGTTGGTGTAGTCCTCAGGGTTGGCGGTCGAGACCACAAACACGTCCAAAGGTAACCGAACCCGGTAGCCCTTGATCTGCACGTCCCGTTCTTCCATCAGGTTGAACAGCCCCACTTGAATTCTTTCCGCCAAGTCTGGTAGTTCATTGATGCAGAAGATACCCCGGTTGGTGCGGGGCACCAGTCCGTAGTGGATTGCCATTTCATCGGACAAATAATGTCCTTCGGCAATTTTAATCGGGTCGATCTCACCGATGAGGTCTGCAATGGAAATATCGGGTGTGGCCAGTTTCTCGGAGTATCGGTCGTCCCTCGATAGCCATTCCAGGGGAGTTTTATCGCCCAACTCAGCCACCTTGTCGCGACAGGGTCGGCAAATTGGGTCGTAGGGGTTGTCGTTGATCTCGCACTCGGCGATTTTAGGGATCTCTTCATCCATCAGATTGGTCATACTGCGGATGATCCTAGACTTGGCCTGGCCGCGCTCGCCCAACAGGATGATGTCCTGTCCGGCCAGGATGGCGTTCTCTAGTTGGGGGATAACTGTATTTTCAAAACCAACGATGCCGGGGAAGACAACCTCTTCCGCTCGTATCTTGGCTATTAGGTTTTTTCTCAGTTCCTCGCGAACGGGTAGGACTTCATAATTGCTCTTGCGGAGAGCGCCGATTGTCTGGGGACGTTTTGCCTTAGGCATGAGCACCCCTTTATCATCAGTGAAATTAATTGTTGGACGCACGATTAATGAGCCCAATTTGGCCAGTCGCACGTATTATCAATGAGATAACAGTGAGCGTGCTGACCGGTTTCAAGTTATCACACCTTGGCCTATAATTTAACGATGAGCCAATGCTCCTTTAGAGTGTGACCATGTTCCATAGATTAATGTTTCCGCTTTTGTATTTCCTAGCCCCGCGCATGCTGCCCAAAATCATGAAGTTTGCGGCCTTAGTCTGGCGCTTGACCTTTGACAAACGCGTCTCCATCTTCCTGCGCATTCTGGTCCCATTGGCCATCGTCTACGTAATCTCGCCCGTAGACCTAATCAGGGATCGTGTTCCCATAATTGGCCGGTTTGACGATCTGATCGTCGTTGGCCTGGCCTTGTTATTCCTCACCAAACTAGCTTCTCCGGCTATCGTTGACGAGCACATGGGTGTTGAACCCAAATCCGATCGCCCCGAAGACAAAGACCCCGAAAGTGTGGTCGATGGCAAGAGCAGGTTGATTGACGACGAATAACTCCCTCCGTATTGTTCCTTCCTCTGGAATGGGGCTATACGTCCACGTGCCTTTTTGCAAGACCAAGTGCCCCTACTGCGATTTCAATACCTACCAGGGAATCGAGAACTTGATCGAGCCGTTCCTGCCGGCCATCACCTCTGAAATCACCTGCTGGGGCGATGCATTGGGCCACCCGCCGGTAAAGTCGGTCTTCTTCGGCGGTGGCACTCCTTCCTACCTGCCCCAGGGCTATATAGAGCAGATTCTGGCGGCCATCCAGTCATCGTTCCAGGTCGACCCCAAAGCAGAGATATCAATCGAGGCCAACCCAGGAGACTTGGACGAAGCCGGCTGTGCCGGGATTCTCAAGCAAGGGGTCAACAGACTGAGCATTGGCGTCCAAAGCCTGGATAACCACCTATTGAACCTGCTGGGCCGCCGTCACCAGGCATCCGAGGCGGTTGAGGCGTTCCAATCCGCCCGCAAAGCCGGGTTCGACAATGTGAACCTTGATCTGATGTACGGTCTGCCCAACCAGTCAATGGAGCAGTGGCGCCAAACCCTCAGTTCGTTGATTGAGTTAACACCAGAGCACATATCTCTGTACGCCTTGACCATAGAAGAGGGCACGCCCATGCACCAGTGGGCCGCAGAAGGGAAAATTCCCGAGCCAGATTCAGATATGGCCGCAGACATGTACCAACACGCCCGCGAGGCTCTGGCCACTGCCGGCTACAACCACTATGAGATATCCAACTGGTCGCTGCCCGACCGGGCCTGCGAGCATAACTTGGTATATTGGGAGAACGGGCCGTACTTGGGCGTAGGCCCCGGCGCACATTCTCGTCTGGGTGACTATCGGTTCTGGACCGTATTGTCGCCGCGAGACTACAACACTAAGGCCGCAGCTTGGGCCGACTCGGGCGTCCAGCCCTTGGACGAGTTCGTTGAGACCGCGCTACAAGGCATCCCAACCCTGGGCGGCTGGGAACACCTCAGCCTGGAAACCACCTGCTCCGAGACCATGTTTTTGGGCCTGCGATTGCTTGACGGCTTGAACTTAACTGAAGCGTCCGCAATAGCCGGAACAGACCTGGCCAAAAAGTTCCAAACAGCCATCCAAGAATGCCTTAATCTGGGTCTACTAGAACAAGATGGCGACTGCCTAAAACTCACCAAACAGACCTACCTACTAGCCAACCAAGCGTTCACCCGGTTCTTGGAGTAGGGTGGCGTCTTTGACCGCTATTCGATTTCAGGCTCGGATGCTATCCTGTATCCATTCCTGTTAGAGGCGTTCAGTCATGTACGTAATAGGCACTGCCGGGCACGTGGACCACGGCAAGTCCACCCTGGTTAAAGCGCTCACCGACATCGACCCAGACCGATTTCCCGAGGAAAAAGCTCGGGAGATGACCATTGATCTTGGCTTTGCCTGGATGACTCTCCCCAGCGGCCGAGAGGTCAGCATTGTTGACGTCCCAGGCCACGAACGATTCATCAAGAACATGCTGGCCGGCGTCGGCGCCATCGATCTGGCCTTGCTGATTGTGGCCGCCGATGAAAGCGTCATGCCCCAGACCAGAGAACACCTGGCAATCCTGAACATCCTTCAAATCACCCGCGGCCTGGTGGTAATCACCAAGACTGACCTAGTTGATGAAGAGATGGTGGAACTGGTCAAGGCCGAGGTTGAAGACGCACTGGAAGGCACTTCCTTTGAGGGTTGTCCTATGGTCGGTGTCTCGGCCTACTCCGGCGACGGCATGGACGAACTGAAAGCCACCATGGATTCCATCTTAGACAAGACAGAAGTCAGGAAAGACTTGGGTCGTCCCCGACTCCCCATTGACCGATGCTTCACCATTTCCGGGTTTGGCACTGTGGTCACCGGCACCCTCATCGACGGAACGCTTACCGTAGGCCAGGAAGTCGAACTGGCCGGATCCGGTCAGAAGGCCAGGGTCCGGGGTCTCCAGAGCCACAAGACCAAAGTCGACGCAACCGACCCTGGTGTGCGGTTGGCAGTGAACCTCTCCGGCCTTTCCAAGGACGAGGTCGAACGCGGCGAGATCCTGACGATTCCAGGCTGGCTCAAGCCCACCTATCGCTTGGATGCACGCCTGCGTATGGTCAAGAACGCTCCCAACCCGCTGAAGCACAATCAAGGCGTTACTTTCCATCTGTTCACCAGCGAGGCCTCGGCCCGGGTCAGACTCCTGGATGCCGACCGGTTAGACGCCGGAGAAGAAGGCTGGGTCCAACTACTCCTCTCCGAACCGCTCCCGGTTGTGAAGGGCGACTTCTTTGTTATCCGTTCCGCAGAGAATACTCTGGGCGGTGGCCAGATAGTTGATCCCAACCCGCGAAGACGATACAAACGCTTTGACGATGATGTCATTGAGCGCATGATGACCCTTGACCAGGGTACCGGCGGCGACATCATCATCAGCGTCGCGGAGCAGTGGGGCCCTTGTGACATGACCACCCTTTCCCAACGCACTAACCTGCCCAGAGAGGAAGTTTCGCAACGGGTCAGGCAACTGACTGAAGACGGCCATATCGTAACGCTCGGTGATTTCGGCACCGACTCAGAAGCGGTGGTTTATTCAGCCCAGGGTTGGGACATTCTCAAGAGTAAAGTCGCCTCTGCGCTCCAGCTCTTTCACACCCAATACCCCCTGAGACAAGGCGTCCCAGCCCAGGAGATACGCAGTCGTCTGGATTTGTCCCAACCGGTCTACCAACGTGCACTAATACGCCTGGTAGATGAAAACATCGTGGTTGACGAACGGCAATCGCTGCGGCTCCCGGACCACGAAATCACCCTGACTGAAAAGATGGAAGAAGAGGCGGCGGCTTACTTGAACGCGCTGCAGAAAGACCCTTATTCTCCTCCCGCCGATGCCAAAGTCAGCCAAGAATTGCTGTCAGTGCTCATCGACCAGGGCAAGGTTGTGCGAGTTGCCGACGGCGTGATCTTCGCGGCGTCAGCCTATAAAGAAATGACCGACCGAATCGTCGAACACCTCAAGGCTCAGGGCAGTATAACGGTGGCCGATGCCCGGACCATGTTCGACAGCAGCCGCAAATATATCCTGCCGCTGATGGAACACTTGGACCAACAGCAAATCACCCGCCGCAACGGCGACGAACGGGTCCTCAGGTAATCTCGGTTGGTTAGCAACAAAGAACAGTTAGCCCAAAGGGAAAAATAATTTGGGACTGGACATGGGACAAACGGTCCTCCAACTGGACCAATTCACCCAGTCGGTACGTGGGGCCAGCCAAGCGAGAGAACAGCGGCTCACGGCCCTGATAAACTCTGCGTCCGGCATCGACCCCGACACCGCCGCCGAAAAAACGGCAGACACCAAACAGCGCCCCTACCTGGCGGCTGAAGTTGAAGAATCATTACTTGGCGCTTACCCGCCTCCACCACCACTGAAAGACTGGATAGTAGCGGCCGTGGACGGTTCCCATATCGACGTTGACCGGCATTTGCCGGTGGCCTGCTATCTGCTGAATTTTGGCGGCTGCGTCCTGACCTACGGCTCCAACCCCGACGCCACACTTTTCAGCGAGCCGCACCTAGCCACCACTCAGGAAGAGCTATACATCACAGACCCGGCCAACTCCACCGGCGAGGAGATGATCAGCGGCGGGCTGCTGGGCCTGGTGCGCACCGTAAAAGAACTCGAAACCCTAGCCAACACCGTCGAAGAATGCCATCCGGACCTGCCGGTTTTGGGCTTGGTCGACGGTTCTCTGGTTATGTGGCCTCTGTCTGGTCAGGCGTACCGCCCTTACATAACTGATGCCATTGTTGGCGATGGGTTGCTGCCAGTGATGAACCGACTGGAAAAGCTGGCTGAGATCCGCCCCGTGGCGCTGGCTGCCTATGTGTCTTTCCCAAGAAGCACCGAGGCTGTGAACGCGGTCCGCTGCTCCCTTTGCCCCCATGACGTTACTGTCTGCACCCAGTCCTGCAACAACCGCCGTTCCACTCAGCAGCCCTGCAACGGTGCCAACGAGTTTCTAGACCGAGACCTGTTCCAGCGGCTACTTGAGCCTGGCTGGCGTTCCCCGGTCTACAAGACCAATTCCTCGGTCTCCAGGGAGTCCTACAACGAAGCCAACAAGATCTACTTTTTTTATATCAACGCGGGAGAAGAGATTGGCCGAGTTGAGATCCCCAAATGGGTGGCCAAGAACGAGACTCTGCTGTCTCTGGCCCACGGGCTAGTCTGGGACCAATGCCAGCGTGGCCAGGGGTACCCAGTAGCCATCTCCGAGTCCCACGAACAGGCCGTGGTCAGTGCCGGAGACCGCCGCGTATTCAGGCGGATGCTGGCCGACTCACTAGAACGCCAAGGCCTCTCCGCCGCCACCTCCCAAAAAGACCGATCCAAACGCTCACCTTGGGTTTAGGATAATAACGATCCCCCTTAGAATAAAATTCAAATTAAGACACAATGTCCCTTCTCCCTCCGGGAGGGTTAGGTTCGACAAGGTCGGAGATGGGGGCAACATTCCGCTTTAGACTAACTTCAATATTTGAAACCTGCTTAAAATCTGTCATTCTGAGGAGAGAAGCGACGAAGAATCTTCCAAGTAATAATTTGGCAGACCCTTCGCTTCGCCCAGGGTGACATTTGAGCGGCTCAGTTCAATCGAGACCCAAACCGCTCCTTTTATCAACCAATCAATGGAGACCCAATTATGATCACAACCAGACTCTGCACTCTGCTCGGAATAGACTTTCCTATCATCAGCGCACCGATGACCGGCACTGCGACTGCTGACCTAGCATCAGCCGTGTCAAAAACTGGCGGTTTTGGGATGATTGGTGCGGCCTTGAATCCAGACCCTAGCTGGCTCAAAGAGCAGATACAGGCCGTCAGGGAAAAGACCGACCTGCCTTTTGGAGTCGGTTTTATTTCCTCGGCCTCCGGCATTGAAAAAAACATTGAGGCCGCATTGGATGCCAAAGTCTCCGCGGTGGGTTGTTCCTTCGCCGACCCAACTCCGTTCATTGAACAAGCCAAAGATGCCGGTGTGATGGCCTTCGCCCAGGTACAGTCACTGGCCGACGCCAAAAAGGCTGTAGCCGCCGGTGCAGATGTGATCATTGCCCAAGGCAGCGAGGCCGGTGGGCACACCAGCTACATGGGGACTCTCTCATTCGTGCGTGCCGTGGTTAAGATTGCCGGGGAAATACCAGTGGTAGCCGCCGGTGGCATCGCGGATGGCCCAGGTCTCGCCGCCGCTCTGATGCTGGGCGCAGAGGGTGTTTGGCTGGGTACTAGGTTCGTTGCCAGCCTGGAGTGGGCTGGGCCGGAGTGGGCCAAAGGCCAAGTTGTCATCGCTGACGCCGACGCCACGATTCAGACCAAAGTCTATGACCTAGTTTCCGATGCGCCATTCCCGATGACTGTGGGCGACCGGGTGATTGCCAATACCTTCACCGACACCTGGCACGGGCGGGAAGCCGCAATGATGGAGCGGCAAAGCGAGCTTAGGGAACAGATTGCCACTGCCGCCGCTGCTGAAGACGCCACCACCGCACCGGTGAGAGCGGGTGCTGCGTCAGGCCTGATTCGCTCCGTGGAGCCAGCGTCCTACATCATCCGCGAGATAATGTCCCAAGCCGAAGACATTCTCAAAAACCGGTCAAAGACGCTGTTGGGCGGTTAGGGCTGGCCTACTCCCAAGTAATCTGTCAGATCAGAAACTCGGTTGAAGTCACCCACAGTTTTGAGAAAGTCTTCCAGACTGGCTGAAGTGTCATTGACTTCTTGAAGTTGGTCGCCGATGGGGCTGACTGAGCCAGCGCCGGTGGCGTAAGAGCCGTGGAAGGCGAAAAAGGCCTGGTTGATCTTGCGGATGAAGTAGCCGTTTTCCTCGAGGAATTGCCTTCGGTCTTCCATGTACGATTCGGCTTCCTCGATCTGATCTTCAGCCAAAAACTCTTCTGCCTTGATGCGCGTTTCCCGCATCTCTTCTGTGAAGTCGAATTCTCCAGGGTCTGGCGGGGTGGTTGAAGGTTCTGGCTCTCGGTTGACCACCTTTCCGGTCATGGCGGTGAACGCACGGTCGCCGATAATCTCGCCGCCGATACTCGCTGCAGTCTCGTTCAGGGTGGTCATCTCTGCGTTGTCCCAGAAATGCTGGCCCAACGGCTGAAAGAAGAACCAATGGTGCAGCCACTCATGGGCGGTAATGATCAGGGCATCATGAAGGGAGCCGGTCGCCGATACCACGCTGGGGTAGGTGGCAACTCCGCCGGTACTCACAATTAAGGCCGACACATCGTCTTCGCGGAGGATTACGTCTTCCAATTCGCCTCGCAACGAGCCTGACAATCCAGGTTTCAGCAGCGTGGAGTTAATCTGGGCAATACGGTCTCTGGGCGAGATGATCAGCGCCGCCGGAGATGCCGCATACACAACGTCCACCGGAGGGAATATTACCCCAATACGAGAGACGAACCCCTCTTGGGCAAGAACTGAACTAATCTCAGATTCCATCGTCTCTTCAACGTCGGGCTGCATGTCGCTGCGCCGTTGTTCCAGCAGCCGAATTTGTTCCGCGTTGTCAGACGTAGATTCCCTTTCTAGGGCTCTAATCTGAGAGCGCAAGTCGAAGAACTCCTGAGCTTGGGCGATTCGAACTTCCCGAGACGGCTCCGAATTCCAGGGAAGTATGTCCTGCAACTTGTGCGCCCATTTGTCGAAGAAATGCTCCACTTCCCAGCTGAGCAGACTGTACTTATGCGGCCCAACGGCAACATCGCTGGGCGAAGGACTATCACTACCCTGAACCGCGCCAAGCAGCACCAGGGTAACGAGAGAGACCATAAAAATCCGTTTGACTACAGTAAACACGTTTATATTCGCCCAAAGGGTCAAAATCCGGCTGCGCCGGTTAGGCTAGGACTCGGTAGCGGTAGCTGGACTCCATCAGGTCTCCTTCTTCAAAGCGGCTGAAACGCAAGGGGGAGATATCCACGGATTTTGCTGCGCCCTCCACAATCAGTTCAGCCATCGTGACTCCGATCATGGGCGCGAGCTTAAAACCGTGGCCGCTGAAGCCAACTGCGCAATAAAGGCCCTCAATTCCTGGGACTGCGTCCAAAATAGGATGCCAGTCTGGGGTGGTCGTGAACAACCCCGACCAACCTCCCCGGAAGTAGGCATCAGACATGGCCGGTATACGGAGAGCCAACCGGCCCAGAGCCTCGGCCATCACATCCATGTCCACGCCTTGGTTGTAGGTCTCTAGATCGACCTCGTCCTCCGGGCCAAACCCCATCATCGTCAGCGCGCTGCCGTCGGGCCGGAACGAAAACGACTGGGCTATATCGCCAACCGTGGGGTGCATGGGCAGCTTGTCCACCGGGCGGGTCAATGACGCCACCTGATGACGCACCGGCACCAATGGCACATCCACTCCCATATTGCCCAGCACTTGCTTGGACCAAGGCCCAGCAGCCACCACGGCAACCGGAGTTTCCACTCGGCCCTCCGCAGTGACTACGGCTTTGACTCGTCCGCCTTCAACTTCAATGGCAGTAGCCGGGTTGCGGAGGGATATCTCTGCCCCCATTTCTTTGGCCCGCGCACCGTAAGACGTGGTCACCATGTAGGGATCGGCATACCCGGACTTTGGTTCCCAGGCCATGAACTCGTCGTCACTCACAGAAACCATGGGCGCGATATCCCGAAGGTCCGCGGCAGTCACACGCATGGTGTCGATGCCAAGTCCGTATTGCATGGACACGTTCCGGGCCAAACCGACGCTGTCTTCAGCGGTCACCACCACCAGGTAGCCAGTCTCAACGAAGCCCGACTCTCCGCCCACGACTTCTTTGAAATTGTTGAAGATGCCCAGGCTTTCCCAGGCCATGATGGCTGTGACCGGGTTGGAATAATGCATCCGACAGATTGCCTGGGAGCGACCGGTGGAACCGGAACCAAGGACATCCTTCTCCAGCAGCAACGTATCCGTCACGCCCAACCTGCCCAGGTTAAACAGTAAACTGGCGCCGATAACACCGCCGCCCACAATTACCACATCAGCCGTAGATTTCATGCGTGTCCTTTCATTGGAAATACCAAATCGAAATTATTTTCCATCTTTAAGCAGTGGTAGTTGGCCTGCTTGTGTTGCCGCTTTTTGGAAGACTTCTAGGGAAACCGGCCTGTAAACCCGTGAACGGGTCTTGCCTTCAGTGGTAAGCAGTCCTCTTTGGACCAGGTTCGCCAAATCACGGGAAGCCGTGACTGGCGACACACCCGTTATTTCCAAGTACTGACCCCGTGTGATTTGTCCTGTTCGAATTGCATATATATAGCCATCAACCTGCCTAGTGTGCAAGCCAGTCTCTTCTCCGAATTCATGGAATCGTTCCATCATGCGGTGCCAGTCGGTCGTGTTTGCTACAAGCATGTTTGACGCCGCCTCCAAGACAGTCGTCGTAAACTCGAGCCATTGGGTGAAATCATATTCTGCGGAAAAACTTGTTCCTAAGGATCCATGGATGGCCGAAAAATACTCATCACGTAGGTTGAACAACTCAATCTCAGTATTTAGTAATTTCTTGAATCCGAACTCAGTCCTTTGAAGAATCAGCGTTTCTAGGCCTCTCGCCGTTCTTCCATTGCCATCCCAAAATGGGTGAATTGCGACGAAGTGTAAGTGCGCGATGCCAGCCTTAACCACCGGACTGATGTCATCTTCATCGTTTCTTAGCCACAGGGCAAACGACCTCATTAGCCCAGGCACGTCCCCTTGGTCGGGCGGTTGATAATCGCCAACCGAGTTTGCACCTTTTCGATATACCCCAGGTGTCAGCATGTTTGAAGCATTGGCTATGAAGTATCGATTGAGCTGCCGGATCACTAGCTCATCAACTGGAATATCCGTCTGATCACTCAGATAGTCGATGAATTCATATGCCTGTAGCGCGTTGATATTGTCTTGCTCATCAGGATTATCGGACCGGTTCAATGATCGGCTATCTAGTTGCGCAACCGCCTGTTCATCAAGTTCAGCACCTTCTATCTTCGTTGTGCCAACCGCGCGACCTACTCTCACCTCTCTACTTAGCCACGCCTCATGCTTAGGCATGAGTAGCACGTTTTCAATCAACCACTGGTTGTTTTCGATGTTTGCGAGGTGGGTTTT
>JAPKDE010000036.1 GCA_028822675.1 Dehalococcoidia bacterium
AGTTGAACTCCAAACATGGCCCAACGGTCGCTGATGCACTCAGGGATCTCTCTATGGCTTTAGCCCGCTTGGCCTTTGGGTTGATCCCCAGCTTAGCCGCCAAATCAGCGTTGGATGGTTCAACCAATATCGAACCATCTTCAAAAACGATGGTCGGGATAATCTGCTTGACGTCGTTCAGTTCCTGGACTTTGTTACGGCCTTCTTCATCGTCGTCGATATTGACCCAGTTAAAGCGGATGCGCTGTTCCCCAAGAAATTGCTTTGACTGTCTGCAGTCGGGGCACCAAGGTGCGCCGTAGACTGTGATTTCAGGTTGTTCCATATGGTTCTCCAGACACCAAAAAGGTCTGTGTTATTGGTGTCGCTCTAGAACTATGGTTGCTCTTTGATCATTTTAGGTGCCACCCCCGCAACCAATCGAGACCATTTAATCAGGAAGATTAAATATTTCCACAGGATCAATCTCATCGGCCAAGTCAAAGCCAAAGACCTTGGAATAAAAATACAGTTCAGCCTCAAGTGCCCTTTTGATGTTCTCAGACCGCCGGAATCCGTGCTGCTCTCCCTCGAAGGGAATATAGGCGGTGGGGATTCCCTTGGCACGGACGGCATCAAACATCATTTCCGCCTGGTTCGGCGGGACAATCTGGTCTTCAAGACCCTGGAAAAGTATCAACGGACAGGACAGTTGTTCAGTGTGGTTGATGGGCGACCGCTCTTGGTAAAGGTCCTTGCCCTCTGGGTAGGGTGCCACTAAGCCGTCCAGATAGCGCGACTCAAATTTGTGGGTCTCTTTGGCCAGGGCTTCCAGGTCGCTCACGCCGTAATGGCTGGCTCCGGCCTTGAAGACATCTTTGAAAGTCAGCGCAGCCAGGGTTGTGTAGCCACCGGCGCTGCCACCATCGATCGCCAGGCGGTCTGGGTCGGCGTCTCCTTGGGAAACGATATACAGCGCAGCGTTACAGCAGTCGTCAACGTCCACAACCCCCCAGTCGCCGTTCAGTCGTTCTCGGTACTCTCTGCCGTATCCGGTGCTGCCGCCGTAATTCACGTCTAAGACGCCGATGCCACGGCTGGTCCAGAACTGAACCCCCAAGTCCAACGCTGTTCCTGCCGATCCGGTGGGGCCACCGTGACTTTTGACCAGCAGTGGTGGTTTTTCGTCGGTTGGCCCTTCAAAATCGCCGTTCTTGGGCGGATAGTAAAAGGCGTGGGCTGTTTGGCCGTTCTCAGTAGGAAATTCCACCGGCTGGGCTGTTGAGAGGTAGCCATAATCAATCCCTAGGTCGTGGGCCTTACGCAGTTCCCACCACTTGCTGGACGCTAGGTCGACCTGGACGACTGACATTGGCAATGACGGCGCGCCACCGATGAAAACGATCTTGCCGTCGCCAACTTTGAAATCGCCCCGGCCCATCTCCGTATATGGCGTTTCGATCGCCAGCAGCATCTTTGAAGGTATGTGGAGCATGGTGATCTTCCAGGCGTCGTTCTCCGTGTAGCTACAGGCAATAAGTTCGTCCGAGGCAAAGGAGTAGGTGCCAGAGCCGAAGACCCACTGGGGCTTGCCGAACTCGCCCTCGAGTTTGGTTAACGGCCACAGTTGGCCCTTCTCCGAGCGCCACAGGTTCCACCACCCACTGCGGTCGGACACGAAATGGAGCACATTGTCCGGCGACCATTCCGGTTGGAAGATGGACTCGGTTGTGCTACCAGCCACCAGATGAGGCTCTCCCAATTTGCCGTTGTCATTAAAGCGGGCGGAATATAACTTGGTGCCGTCCCAGGGCATGTTGGGATGGTCCCAGGTCAACCAACACAAAGTCCGGCCGTCGGGGCTAATCCTGGGGTTGGAGCAGAAATCAGAGCCTTGAAATAGGACTTCCTGCTCAGCGTTCCCCTCAGCGTCAACGGCGACGATGGAATTCACTGGTTCGCCAACCGAGGCGTGGTCTTCACGGACGCAGATGATGAGGTTGCGGGTGGCGTCGAAGCAGCCATCGGCATAACGCGTATCGGTTTCCGGAGTGATTGGTTTTGGTTCTTCACCTGGGTCTTGCCGGTACAACCGCTGGTCGGAGAAATTAGAGAAGTAAACCACGCTATCGTTGACCAGATAGGCGCCACCACCGTATTCATGAACCCTGGTGCGGACACTGAAAGACTCGGGAGTTACATCTACCGGCTCAGGCTGGGGTTCGGTATCGGTCTCGGGAGACTGTTTCACTATGACCATGCGCCCCCCTTCTGACGGGCGTATCTCCAACCAATAGATATCCTCATCATCCAGGACAACCTGCCCCAGGCCGATAGCACCAGAGAGAATCAAGTCCGTGGTGATGGGCGATTTCCAAGAGCCATAGGGCGCGGTGGTGGGCATGGGTTTTTCTCCTAACTGAGTGGTCAACGGGATGGGCGTATTGGGACAACAGCGGTATAAGGCAAATTATAGCGGTGGCCCCAACCTGGGTAAAAGACTCTGGCTGCCGATTGACCGCCACCTTGCCTACCCCTATATTTGTTCCATCCCAGTTTACGGATTAATTTTACAGCCTTGTTTGACCACCCCATTTGAAAGGAAAACACATGAGCACTGGCCATGCCCACAGCTCTTCACAATTGCCTCCACCTACTATGGAGGAGGTTAGCCCTGGCATTTACGCCTACGTCCAACTGGACGGTAGTTGGGGTCTGAATAACACCGGTTTCATCAAGGGTCCAAGCGGCCTGACCATGATTGACACCTGCTTCACCGAGGCACGGACTCGGTCCTACCTAGAGGCCGTCCGTCGCGTGTCGCCGTTGCCTATGAAAAACCTGATTAACACCCACCATCACGGTGACCACACCCACGGCAATTACCTGGTGACCGAAGCTTCGATCATCGGGCATGAATTGTGCCGCCAGTCCGTCATCGAGACCGGTTTGCAGTCGCTGCATCCCTTATTCCCAAATGTGGAATGGGGGGACTTGGAACTGGCCCCACCGACCATAACCTTCAAAGACCAGATGGACCTCTATGCCGGTACCGACGGCGATCTCAAGATTGAGCTTATTTTCATGGGGCCCGCGCACACCACCAACGACATCGTTGCCTGGCTGCCAGAACGCAAGCTGCTCTTCGCCGGTGACTTGCTGTTCAACCAGGGAACCCCGTTTGTGGCGATGGGTTCTGTTTCTGGTTCCCTGCAGGCTATCAAGCGGCTCAGAGAATTGGGCGCTGAAACCATCATCCCAGGCCATGGCTCGGTCTGTGGCCCGGAGGTTATGGACGATGTTGAGGCCTACCTGACGTTGATCCAAGACACCGCCAGGGGAGCCTTTGAAGCTGGATTAACGCCGTTGGACGCCTCACGCCAGACTGACCTAGGGCGGTTCTCTGAGTGGCACGACGCCGAACGCATCGCCGGAAACCTGCACCGTGCCTATTCCGAATTACGCTGGGAGCCACTTGGAACAAAGTTGGACTTGGCGCCAATGGTTGCGGATATGGTTTCGCTAAACGGAGGCCGTCCTGTTAGGTGTTTGGCCTAGCCATCCCCGCCAAAGACCCATCCAGGCATGCTTAGCCAAGAGGCAATATTTAATCTTGGCCGCGTTGGTCATTGCTCTCGCTATTACCGCTTGCGCCAACTCTTCTCAGGCCCAGGTCCAGACCGATTCACCTACAACCAACAATTCGACGTCGCCCGAGGCTGCTCAGCAGTTCACTCTGCCAACCGGGCTTAACGGCGAAGTCTCGCTTGCCTCATACGCCGGCAAGCAAAACGTTGTTCTGGTGTTCTACCGGGGGTTCTGGTGAATCGATTGCCGAGAACAACTCGTTGAGTTGAAAAAAGATTATGGCTCCATCAGCGCGTTAGATGCTGAGATATTGGCGGTAAGCACCGACAATATGGACCGGGCCGAGCACGCCCTGGAGTACCTTGACCTGGGTTTTCCGATTCTGTTCGACCCGGAAACAGAAGTGGTGGAGAGCTATGGAGTCTATAACCTGTTGCGCGATCGCCTAGCCACGCCGTCCGTGTTTATCATCGACAAAGCTGGCAATATCCGCTGGAAATACATCGGCAAGAGATACACCGACCGCCCAACCAACGGTCAAATTATTGCGCAGTTGGAAGCCATTCAGGCAAGCGAGCCTAGTTAGCTCGTAATCGACGTCTAGCCGAAGAGCTCGTCCACTTTGCGCTTTTTCTCTTCGTCTGAATCACCGCCGCCTTGGATGGTCTCGTAGAACGCAGTGCCATATTCGCGGATGCGCACCACCACCGGCAGCGGCAGGGCATGACCGAACACCAGCGCCTGCTGCTTGGACTCCAATCGAGATAAGACCGAGCGGAGCGCCCGACTGCCCGAAGTCCCAGAAAGCACTGCGTCAATGTCTCGTTCGTTGTCCAAAAGACAACTGAACCTGGTGCCCACTTGGCTAAGAACTTCAGAGTCGATGCCGCTGGGTCGCTGGTCAATGACCATCAGCGTGACGTTGTACTTTCTGAGTTCTCTGGCAATGATTCCGAAGATGGTCTGGGAGGCGACGGCCGAATTCAAGAATTTGTGCGCCTCTTCAATGACTATCACCAACGGACGCGGTTCTTTGCCTGCCCCACCCATGGCCGACTCTTTGGCCTCGACGTATTTGCGGTGTATGCGGCGGGTGAGCAGGTTGCTGACCAGGATGTAAGCGGCTTCATCATCGCCGTAGCGGCCAAACTCCAACACCACATGCTGTCCGCGTTCAAGGTGCTCAATCATCTGGGCGGCGGTGTCCACACGGCTGTGCTCCACCATGAACCCGTGGCGGGTGAACCGGCCCATGCGGTTATAGAGCGCGCGCAATGCGCCAGCGTTGACCTGCAGTTCTTCAGCCAATTCCAGCAACGAACCGTTCTTGCCCGCGTCTAAGAACTCCTTGAGCCAGTTGTCCTCACCGAATTTCTCGCGCAGGTTATAGGCGGCAGAGGCAGCAACTTCAGACAGGTTCAGCGACTCCCTAAGCAGTTCCACATCCTCTGGTTCAATGTGGTTGTACCCAATTTTCACCGTTTCGTCAGTTGAAAGCCCTCGTCTCCGAGAGTGTTCTTCATCCAGGGTAAATGTAGAGACTTTGGCGCCGAATAGCTGCTTCAGGCCTTTGACCGTTACACCCTTGTCGGTGTCCTGGCCCTGCCAGCCGTATTCGCTGTGCATGTCAAATATCAGCGACGACGCCTGGCCACTCTGCACAATGCCCGTAAGCAACAACCGGGTTAAGAAGGTCTTGCCGGTGCCGCTCTTGCCGAATACGCCGATGGACCGCTTGACCAACTCTCCCAAATCCAGGCAAAGCTTGGTCTCCATATCGAGGGGGCTGCCAATCCAGAAATTCCCGTCTTCCTCGCTGCCGAAGACTGTTTCAACATCCTCTTGGGAGGCGGTGTACGCTCGCGAGAAGTGGGAGGGTATGCTCTTGGCCGCCGCTGGGCCTTGCTCGTCTCCAACCACGTCCGGCAGGGTCAATTGGGGCAGCACTGATATTGTGCCGAAAGCCACGGTTCCCTGTAACGCCTGAATGACAAACGGGTCGTCTGACGGCAATGGTGTGAATTTCATGCGTGGGTCGGTGCTGCCCAAGCCAATGTCAGTTACCACACCAAAAAAGCGGTTGTCGGTGCCCTGAAGAGTCACAAATGTCCCGACTTTTATCTGCTCCACTGAAACGCCGGGATCCAGCCTGACTTCAACGCCGTTGGAGACCGACCCCTCGATGACCATTCCCAGCGGCTGGCCCCTTTGGGCAACAATCTGATGGGTGTCTACGCCGTTGGTTTCCGGGTTGGAATTTCCATTTGATTCCCGGTTTAAATTATTAGGCAGCGTCACGGTGAGATTCTCCGCAGGATGGCATTCAACCGGGCAACGTCGGCAGCTAGTTCTACGGCCAGCGTCCGGCAGGCTTGAGCCAGAAAATAGTTTGGCTGGTCATGGGAAGTGGCCGCTTGGCGAATGCAAGCGCCCACGATCTCGTCGGCGTGGGAAACGTCAGAATTGAGCAGCAGCCGCAGCAAATCTAGGTGGCTGGTGAATCCGGCTATCTCTTCCGGGCTGCAGGCATAGACGAACGAATGCACGCGGGGTGGCCTTGGCGGGAGGTACTGCCGGGTAACGCCGTCTTCTATGTGGCCGGCGATATAGACTTCAAACCTGGAAGTGAGCAACCGGGCCAGTTGGGGGTTGTCTCTAATGACATCTTCTTCAGAGTCGGCATCTTCGCCCCTGGCCAACACCGGGCGGGCCGAGTCCAACGGCTCGGTGGTCACGGTACCAACAACGCCGTAGATGTCTGGCGAGTCGGTGCGTACAAGTCCGCCAAGTGCCGGCGCGCCTTCTAGCTGATAGCACTGGGCCATGAACGAGGTTGAAGTGGACTCTACTACCTCTCCCACCCTGCGTTCCATCAACTGGCCAGTGCCATTTCCGGAAGCTGTGGTCATCTAACGAGCACCGAGGACACAGCAGCGCCGATGCCTGTGTGATTCGCCCCGAACTTACGGCCCATCCTCAACCCTACCTCTATAATCCCACGCGCATAACTTGAGCCCAATCAGTCTGAAATAGAACGACTGAAACTCATGCTGGCAACGATATCACAATATTTAAACTGGCTCCCGGTGTCAATGTCACCGGGAGCCAGTTTGTGTGCTTAATTTGGGGCTGCCTGCAGGTTGTTTGCTAGCTAGTTTAGTGAAACCGGCAGGTCCTTTATGGAACGGAAGGTGATGCTGGGCTGGTACTCCATATCGTGGGTTTTCAGTTGCAAATTGGGGTACCGCTCGGCCAGTGCGCTAAACACCTCTTGCCCTTCAACCCTGGCGATGGTCGCGCCCAGACAGTGGTGGACGCCCGAGCCAAAGGCCACGTGGGGGTTGGGCCACCGGGTGATGTCCATGGTGTTTGGGTTCTCAAACTTGTTGGGGTCGCGGTTTGCGGAGGACATGAACCAACGAATCCGGTCGTTTTTCTTGATCTGCTTGCCGCGCATCTCCACGTCTTCGGTGGCCAAACGCTGGATGGACTTCACCGGGGAATCGTAACGCAGAGCTTCCTCAGTGGCGCGGACCATTAAACCCTGAGGGTCGCTCTTCAGCATGTTCCACTGGTCTCGGTTGTTCATGAACGCCAGCGTGCCGTTGCAGATCAGGTTAATGGTAGTCTCGTGACCCGCCAGCAGCAGCAATGACGTATTCACCAGCACCTGTTCGCGGGTGAATACACCAGATTTCTCGCCGCTGGCAAGCACAGATATAAAGTCATCTTTGGGGTCTTTGATCCGCTCTTCGACCATGGGGTTCACGTAGTCGACCATGCCCTTCATGCCTTCGGTCAACTCGCGCATCCGGTCCGGTTCGCCGCGGCCGATGTTGAGCAATTGCTCAGCCAGCATGCGGATATGGGGACGCTCAGATTCGGGCACGCCCATCATTTCGGCAATGACTAGCACGGGTAGCGGCACCGCCAAATCCCGCATCAGGTCAATCTCTCCGCCCCTAGCTTCGGCATCATCCAGAAGCTGTTTGATGGCGGATTTCACCAAGGGACGCCACTCTTCCATCGACTTGGGAGTGAAGTAGCCGTGTACCACCTTCCGCATCTCGAGATGCTCCGGTCGGTCGTACTGGATGAATTGTTTACCGTTAAAGGCCCGCACGTATTCGTACAGTTCGGTGTCAGACTCGTAGATCGCGGGGTACGCCGGCCTTGGGTCATTAACGAACACTGAGCTGGAGAATTGTTCGTGGTTACGGGTCAGCCAGACCAGGTCATCGTGCCTGGTTATCACCCACAATTCGTAGAGTTCATTCCAGTGTACCGGGTCTTCATCTCTGATACGACCGTAATAGCGATAGGGATCCTGAATAACGTCTGCGGTGAACATATCATCGTTGATAGTCGTTACCATTACGCCCCCAAAAAGTGTCGATTTGAGCCTGAATATAGTAGGTGAAACCCTAGTCTTATAATGATTATTTGTCAATGCAATATAGGTATCAGATGAAGAGGCTTTTGCAAGATTATAGAAATTATTAAACCAAGCTGGTAACAGCTAGGGAATTATCGTATTATTTCCGCATCAAAGACATGATTGTATCCGGGGGAGAAAACATCTACCCCAGAATGATTGAAGAGGTGTTGTTCAAACACCCGGCCATCGCCGATGCCGCAGTGATTGGAGTACCCAACGATCAGTTGGGTGAGACGGTTAAAGCTATCGTTCAATTGCGTGAGGGAGCATCGGTTACAGAGGTAGATATCATAGAGTTTTGCCGGGGCCCATTGGGCGGGTTCGAACGTCCCACATCGGTTGACTTCATCGACAGCCTGCCCAGAAACGCCTCAGGCAAGGTGTTGAAACGCGAACTTAGAGAGCCTTACTGGGTGGGCCAAAGCCGTAGGGTTGCCGGATCATAATTCGTCCACGTTAATCTCAGTATTAGGCGCATATCATCCACATCATCGTCGACGTAAGTTAGGTGGTGCCGGGTTCCAAAAACAGGGGAAGGTTGAAACAGCCTCGCCAATAGGGCCAAATGACTCTTTGTAATTCTCTGGGCTAAGATGGATAATTGGCCAGTCTTAGTCGGTTTGTACCAGACCGACATCCATTCGCCAACTATGGAGTACTGAATGCGCGTCCTACTGATTGCCACGAACCGCCACAATAAGTACCAAAGCAGATTAAACGCCCAGCCGATGCCGATAGGTTTGGCCTACATCGCCGGGCACTTGGATCACGAGCGCCACGAGATCAAAATTCTGGACCTCATGTTTTCCGAGGATCATCTGGCCGACGTTGAAGCCACGGTCAAGGAGTTCAAACCTCAGATGGTTGGAATGTCGGTCAGAAATCTGAGCAACCACAGCTACATGAACACTATCTGGGCTCTGCCGCACAGCAAAGAGGTCATCGACCGCATCCGCACCATCAGCGACGCGGTGATTGTCTGTGGCGGCCCAGCCTTCAGCATCATGCCCACCGAATGCTTTGAATACCTGGGCTGTGACATTGGGCTGGCCGGTGATGCCGGCGAGACTTTCTCCACTTTGGCAGAGAGCCTTGAAATTGGCGAGCCAAGCTACTTTGACCTGCCTGGCTTGGTCTACAAGAACGACGGTCAGACCTTTAGAAATGAAGGCTATTGCACTTCGGCTTTCGCCCAGTCCCCACGGTTGGAAGACCTGGACATGGCGCGGTACAACAAGGCCGGATTTGGCATTGGCATCCTGACAAAATTGGGCGGGTTCTACTACCCGACCAACGCATCACAGGCCCAGATCGATGAGTCTGGCTGGCGGGTGATCCGGCCCATAGACGAAGTCGTGGCCGAGGTCAAAAGTATGAAGGACCGCTTTGACATGAAGAAGGTGTTCTTTGTGGACAACGGCTTCAACCTGCCACTGGACCACGCCAAGTCTCTCTGCAGCGCAATAATCGAGGCCGACATCAACATCCGCTGGAACACCTGCCTGGCCCCGTTCAACTGCGACACGGAACTGATCGGCCTGATGAAAGAGGCTGGCTGTGGACTGGTGATGATGGTCAACCGCAGCGGCAACCCTGGTGACATGGGCAGCATGGTTGAAGAGAACGACGCCCTGGCCGAGGTCTGCCGGATGTGCGACGAAGGTGGTCTGCATTACAACCTGGGGAAGCAGTTTGGCGAACCCGGGGAAACGAGGGAGAGTGTGGACAACAAGTTGGATTTCCTGCGCAGCGTGAACCCGGCCTTGGCCAGCCTCCGGGTTGGCGTGAGTGTGATGCCGGGAACGGAAGTCGCCCTAATCGCCAAGAAAGAAGGCCTGATCAAGGACGAAAGCGAGTTGGTAAAACCCACCTTCTACATCGCCGATGAGGTTAAAGACTGGATCGTGGACTACCTCAAGGAACAAGTTGAGAATGAACCCCGCTGGAACCTAAGCTAAGTTCTAAATAGACCAAACAGAAAGAGACCTTCCAAATTTGGAAGGTCTCTTTTTTGCTTTATGCCGCTAGTCTGCAGCTCGATCAGTCTGCGGAATTTTCTTTGTTTATCTGAATATTAATCGCAGGGGCACCGCTACGGATTACGCCGAACCAAATGGTCACCAGCAGAGTTGCCACGGCGGTTGCAGTCATTGCCACGCCCCAACCAAATTGACCAGCGGCCAAGGCCAAAGGGTAGGCACCCAAATAGTGGAATCCTGGAGTGAACTGCAGTATTCCCATTACTCTGCCTTTCATATCCGCAGGCGATTCAAGTTGTATCAAAGAAGTCGCCAGCGGCCAGACTGAACCCAGACCAACCAGCCCCACCAACAGGAAGAAGATCCACGACACCCAGAACCAACTGGACCACGAAAAGAATGATAGGAAGATGGCAAACAGCACCAGGTTTATCAACAGGGAGCGATAAACTTTGGTGAAGCCGATAATTGGCAACAGGAAGTTACCTAAGAAAGAACCGATTCCCGATGCCAAAAACAGCAGCCCCACACCCGCCGCACCCACTCCCAAGACCTCTTTGGCCATAGCTGGTATCACCTGTTGGTGAGACATACCAAACCCGCCAAAAGAACAGGTAATGACAATCGCAGTGAGCACCACCGGATTGTTCTTGATGTAGGAAATACCGTCGGCGAAGTTTCTGAATACCGATCCACTGGCAGCTTTGGCAGCCTGGGTAGTACGGCCGATCTTGGCTACGCAGACGATACTCACGGCGTAACACACGGCGATTACAAAGAGGCTGGCGCTGAGACTCCAAACCTCAATAATTGCTCCGGCAATCGGCGGGCCAACCATCCGTCCGGCGTGGACCGCCGCGTTTTGCAACGCCACCGCGTCCAGTATCGACCGTGGCTCAACCAGGTCAGAAACCATGGTCATCCGGGCCGGCATATTGAGAGATTGGACGATGCCCAGCAGCGCCGCCGCAACGTAGATATGCCAAATGCTCACGGTATTTAGCAATGTCAACACTGCCAGAACAGAGATTATCAACCCGACCCAGGCCTGAGTAATCATCAGCACGTAGCGGCGATCAAACCGGTCAGCAACGATGCCGGCGATCAACAAGAATGTTACGTTTGGCACGCCATAGAGGAAGATTACCAAGCCCAGTTCGGTGGAGGAGTCGGTGATTTCCAGAACCAGCCAGCCAATCACCAGAAACTGGGTGGCCTGTCCGATTGCCTGGGTGGAGCTACCCAGCCAAAACCAACGGAACGATGGTTTACTGAGAAGTTCGGAGACGCGACTCCGATAAGATGGTGAGACCGAACTCCCAGGAGCACTATCAGCGGTACTCAACTGCTGCCGTTCCGCCGTGGTTGAGGCGAAAAGGAATTAGTCAGAAAGGTCACAAGAGTTTAGCGCAGCAGATTAAGAATCATCTGATCCTTCATCGGACGTGGGCAACCGCGACTCGAACGACGGAGAATCGGCTGGCAGTATCCGCTTGGCTATCGGCTCACCTGCGTCAGCTGCAATGGCTGTCTCCATGGCTTTAATCGCCACTTCAATCTGAGCGTCGTCAGGTTCTCGGGTAGTCAGCTTCTGCAGCCATAGGCCAGGTTGGGCAATCATTTTGCCAAACCATGCGTCCTGGTGGGTTCCGCTGAACCGGAGGAACTCGTAGCTGACCGCCGCGATCACGGGCAACAACAGTATGCGAGATGCAATTCTCCATTCCAGGGGCGGGCCCAACAAAAGGGCAAAGACCACAACTGATACCACCACCACTGTTAGCAAGAATGCTGTGCCACAGCGGGCGTGGGGCGTGCCAAATTTCCGCACATTTTCTACCGTTAGCGGGAGATTGGCCTCATGGGCGTGGACTGTCATATGCTCTGCGCCGTGATAGGCAAAGACGCGTTTAACGTCGTTTAGTCTGCCAATCAGAGTGATGTAGCCCAGCAGGAACACCATGCGAATTACACCCTCAACGATCTCGCTGAGCAGGTCCGAGTTCAATACCGGGTTCAAGGCCCAGGCAATCATCAGCGGGGTAATGAAAAACAGACCGATACCAAAGACCAGCGAAATTCCCAAGGTCGACGCCATTACCCAAGCAGGGATGCCTTCTTCGGCGTCGGGGTCACGGTCCATGGCCGCCATGTTGGCTGAGAGTTGCAGGGTCTTGATGCCAAGCAACATGGTCTCTAACAGAGTGAGGAAACCCCGGACCAGCGGCCAACGACGGGGGCGGCCATTGTAGAGCGCGCTTAATGGCTCGTGATGCAGTTCAATGGAACCGTCTTCACGCCGCACCGCCAGACCAAAGTGGTCCCGACCACGAATCATCACGCCTTCAATAACGGCTTGTCCACCGTACATATGGGGGGGCTGATCTGCCAATTTTGGCCCTCTACTTAATAAGAAATCCGGTGAGACACCGAGATGGTGTCTGGTTCACCAGTATCTGGTTGAATCGTCTCCGGTTGAGTGAAACCAAGTCTACTTGTGGATTATAAAGAAAGATCGAGGGCAGTTAGCCCTCGATCTTTCAAGTTTTCACAGAGTTTGTAGCTATCCAGCCGAATACGACCAGGACTAGCTGAGGCTGTAGCGGCGCTTCATGCGCTCAATGCGGCCTTGGGTGTCAACCACCCGCTGCTCTCCGGTATAGAAGGGGTGGCATTTGCTGCACACCTCAACACGAACCGTTGGCCGCGTGCCGCCAGTTTGGAACACGTTACCGCAGGAGCAGGTAACTGTGGAGTTATAAAAATAAGGGTGAATTTCTTCTTTCATCTTTTTCTAATCTATCTTTAATAATATTTTGTTTTGGTTCGCCCTGTCGGACCAACCGGATGGGTTGAGTTAGGCGACTTCCAGAGGATAGACGCTGACTCGGCGACGCCCCTTTGCCGCCCACTCGAACTTCACTTCGCCGTCAATGACCGCGAAGATGGTGTAGTCTCGGCCTAGGCCAACGTTGGTGCCAGGCTTGATGCGGGTGCCGCGCTGTCGAACGATGATGGAGCCGCTGGTCACGCGCTCACCACCGTACCGTTTCACGCCAAGCCGCTTAGAATTACTATCTCGGCCGTTACTTGTACTGCCGCCAGCTTTCTTATGAGCCATTAGGTGGTCCCTTCTCCGGCCTCGGCAGGTGCCGGCGTGGCCGCAGCACTACGCCGGGGGGCGCGGGCTTTATTTAATTCGATGTCTTGAATCCGCAACCGAGTGTAAGTCTGGCGATGGCCGCGCTTTCTCCGGTAACGGTTCTTGGCTTTAATCTTGAAGACCATCAGCTTGCGGTCTTTGTAATGGGACAAGACCTGGGCTGTGATCTTAGCGCCTTCCACTAAAGGAGCGCCAATGGTTACCTCTCCACCGTCAGAGAGGGCTAATACCTGGTCAAACTCGGCAATCGAGTCTATTTCGTTGGGTAGCAGTTCGACATCTAGTGTGTCGCCGGGCTGAACCCGGTACTGTTTCCCGCCTGTTTTAAATACTGCGTAATCCATATATTCCTCGACCTTTAATACTACGGGAGCCCTATTGACCTGTCAAGGAAATCCGTGCCCAATCCAGACTGAGCATTCTCAAATGCAAATGACTACACAATCGCAAAATCAGAACTTTGTAGAAACCAAGACAATCACCGTTCAACTTATGTTGAACTTCGATTGGACTACTGTAACCCACCTACTATAACTCGACTGGACTATCCGATTCCACCCATAGGTAGGGGTATTAGGCATGAGATATAATTGCCACCATTCACACAGACCCCTAACAAACCTACCCCGCAACGCCATTTGTAACCAGAGACAGGCTCAATCAAAGGCCCCATAAAACCTTAAAACTCAATGAAGCACAACGAAGGGTTAAGAATGGACCAGCTAGGGGGAAACGAACTAAAACAAGCCTTTTCTGACGCCACTGACTGCCTGGAAGAATACCGGGACGCCATCAATGCGTTGAATGTGTTCCCTGTGCCTGACGGCGATACGGGCACCAACATGCTCTTGACCATGCGTGCGGCACTGCAGTCGGCAGACGACTGCCCCGAAGACCACAACATTTCTGTTGGTTCTGTCGCTTCAGCCTTGGCAAAAGGCGCATTCTTTGGGGCCAGGGGCAACAGTGGTGTGATCCTATCTCAGATTATGAAAGGTTTCTCTGATGCCCTGGACGGCAAGGAGTACCTCACTGCAGAAGATTTGTGCCGGGCGTTCAATATGGCCTCGGCTGGAGCCTACAGTTCGGTTGGTAATCCGGTTGAGGGCACCATGCTCTCAGTTATTCGTGGCGCTTCAGAAGCAATTCAAGACAGCGAGGACGACGTTGACGGGTTGTGGTCAGCCGCCTACCAAGCAGCTCAAAACGCCCTGGAAAAAACTCCGGAACAGCTACCAGTCCTTAAAGAAGCTGGTGTGGTGGATGCAGGAGGGCTTGGTGTGGTGGTACTCCTTGGCGGCATACTCCAGTCCGTCTCCAACATTGGAACTTCCGCCGCGACCATTCCAGTAGACCTATCTGAATTATCTCGCTTTCACGGGACTATTAATCGCGGGGTCAATTCAAGTTTTCTCAACGCCACGGTGGAACAAGAATGGGGGTTCTGTACCCAGTTCATCATCAGCAGAGAAAACGGTCAAAACCTGGACTTGAACCAGATACGCAGTCATTTTCAGCAGACAGCACTCTCAACGGTGGTGGTGGGCGACGAGCAGAATGTTCGAGTACACATCCATGTGGAAGACACCGCACCAGCGCTGATTTATGCGGAGTCACTGGGCTCGGTTTCAGAGATCAAGACTGACGACATGGATGCCCAGAACGCTGAGTTCGCATCCAGTGGCCACGTTCGCCCGGCCGTTGGCGTTAAACTGGCCCTGCTGCCGGTGGCCCAGGGTGATGGATTGTCGCGATTATTCTTGGACTCGGGTTGCGCTGGAGTGGTTGAAGGCGGGCAAACGATGAACCCCAGCGTGCAGCAGATATTAGACGCCGCCCGCGCCACCGGCGCAGTTGATGTTATTGTTCTGCCCAATAACGGCAACGTGGTCTTGGCTGCGGAACAGGCCGCAACGTCGGATTCTTCCATCCATGTGGTGCCGACCAAGAGCATACCCCAAGGGGTGACCGCGCTACTGGCATTCAACCCGGAAGGTCTGTGGCAAGAAAACATCCAGGCGATGACCGCCGCGCTGAGTGAAGTCACTTCTATTGAAGTCGCCGCTGCCGTCAGGGGCGCATCCATTGGCGGCGTTTCGGTCGCAGAGGGACAATACATCGGATTGCTGGAGGGGCAGTTAGTAATCGCCGAGGACATGCCGGAAAAAGCCCTCAAATCGGCTCTTCATTTAGCTGGACTAAGCACCGACGCGATTGTCAGCATTTACTTCGGGAGTGGCCGGACACTGACCGATGCGCAATTCGTGGCCACCGAGTTGGAAAGCGAGTACCCCGGCATCCAGGTTGACTTGATTGAAGGCGGCCAATCTCATCATGCTTATCTCGCTTCCATTGAATAATATAACTGGTGGATAACCCGGTACCAAAATCTAGCCGCACAAGAGGAATATGAGCGTACGTATCGTCACCGATAGTTCGGCAGACCTTCCCATAGACCTGGTTGACCAACTCCAAATCACCGTCATCCCGTGTTACGTGGTGGTTGACGACCAAACATTTAAAGACGGCATCGAAATCAAGCCAGACGATTTTTACATCCGTTTGCAGGCAGATGGTCGGACTCCCACCACTGCCCAGCCAACAGTGGCCGACTTCCAAGCGGTCTACCAGGACTTGGTTGGCCAGGGCCACCAGGTGATATCGATCCACGTCTCGGCAAAACTGAGCGGTACTTTGAACTCCGCAGAGCAGGCAAAGGCGTCATTAGAAGACAGTTCACAGGTGGAGATAATCGACTCCAAACTAGCATCCATCGCCCTTGGTTTGGCAGTGATAGACGCGGCAGCGATGGTCGCCAGCGGTACCGATTTTCAAGATATTGCCAACAACGTCCGCCAGGGGCTGGGCCGATTCCACGGATTGTTTTCCCTGGACACGTTGGAGTACCTCCAAAAGGGCGGGCGTATCGGCAAGGCCCAGGCGTTCATGGGTTCGATTCTCAGTGTTAAACCAATACTCAGGCTCCAAGACGGCGAAGCCCACCCGGTGGAGCGACCTAGGAACCGCGAGAGGGCCATGCGCAGACTGATTGAATTGATTCATGACTTGGGGCCGGTGGAGCGTTTGGCCGTGATTCACAGTACCGACCCTGAACGAATGGCATTGTTGAAACAGGAATTGACTGATCTCCTGTCCGCCGACCAGATTATCGAGGCCCGGTTTGGGTCCACTTTGGGCACTTACATTGGGCCGGATGCGCTTGGAGTGGCGGTCACTCAGGCTGCTAGATAGCCTGGCGAATAGACAAGAGAACGTAATCTTATGTCAGGTCATTGTTGACGTGGGTCTGATAGGCGAGAATGATTAAAGTGACCCAGTTTTCACCGCGAACCCAGGTGATTCGGCATGTTAGGGTATCCGTATAATGGCCACCAAAGAACCAGAAAAAAAGACTGACTCGGCTTGGGCCACCGCCTTCCAGAACATATTGAAACTTGAGGAGTCCCACGGCTTTGACAACAAGGCCGTGATGGGTGGACTGGACAAGTTTCTTGCTCACTGGTCGGACGAGATGGCTGCGCGATCAGTTATCGACGAAAATTTCATGCTGCGTGAGTCGTACGACTCCATGTCCGCGAAAGTACGAGAGCAGTGGGTGGTTCAATGGCGGGAGGCGCTGGGCGGCCCTGCGGACCCCAATCGCGAGCCAAGTCACACGGTGGCCACTCCCACAAAGACCAAACCCAGAGCTAAGAAACCTGCTGCTGAGAAACCTGCCACCGAGAAACCTGCCACC
>JAPKDE010000248.1 GCA_028822675.1 Dehalococcoidia bacterium
CCACACCATTCAGCCCAGAAGTCCACCATGACCGGTGTCTCCGATTCTAGTACTAGCTTTTGCCACGTGTCGTCGTTTACCTCAATAGGTTCTGCCATTTCCATCCTCCGGAATCTGTTACGCATTTTTCATACGCAATATCTTGGATGCGTTTTGCTTGTTTTGGGTTCACCCGAAGGTGAATCCGCCAGACCGGGCTAATCAACAGGTACCAATCTGCTTTGGCATCAGTTTACTGGCCGCATAGATGAAGGTCAACTGACAAGAGTCCCAATTAACCCCCGTCTGATATTCGCTTTGATGTTGACTACCGTTTGATTGCGGTCTTGATTCATTGTCCAGACAGGTCAGGCACAAGCTGAGCCTGCGAATTTGGTTGCACTCCTTGGTTTCTTATCCTCGTTGGCTTATAGTAAATAGGAACTTATGGAGATAGCAGAGCGCATCAAACAGCAGGGAGACCGTGCCACCCTAACACTTACCTCATGGGGTAGGTTGGGCGAAGCTATGGCTGAATTTGACGGACAGAACGTGTTCGTGGCTGGTGGCATACCCGGAGAACGGGTGGTAGTGGAGGTGGTTAAAGTCCACCGGAAGTACGTTTCCGCCAAGGTTGTACAGGTGCTTGAGGCCTCGCCAGACCGGGTGGAGCCTCCCTGTCCCTACTACGGAGAATGCACCGGCTGCCAATGGCAACACCTGTCTTACGACGCTCAGTTGCGGATCAAACGCGAGAAAGTGTTCGACGCTCTGCAACGCGTTGGTGACCTGGTCAACCCCAATGTGGTGGCAGTGAACCCATCCACGGACCAGTACGGCTACCGGAACCATGCCCGCTTCACTATCAATAAAGAAGGCTCGCTGGGGTTTGTTAACCGCGAGACCCGCCAGTTTGTTCGCATCGAGAAATGTCTCCTGATGCACGACGGCGTCAACACCCTGTTGGAAGACCTACAGGATAATTGCGCCGAGACCACCCAGTTGTCCATACGGGCCGGGAAGTACTCCGGCGATTTTTTGATTCAGCCGTACCTGGTCCATCCGAACATCAGCGTTATGACCGGACAGAAACGGTACACGGAATCCATCGACGGACAGGACTTCCTGGTTTCATCACCATCGTTCTTCCAGGTTAACGTTGACCAAGCCGCCGCCGCTGCCAACGTGGTTAAGGACCGACTGCAGCTCACCGACAATGATGTGTTGCTGGATGCCTACACCGGCGTTGGCACTTTTGCCATCATGCTGGCCCCGTTTGTGAAGAAAGTGATCGCCGTGGAGGAATCGTCCGCTGCAGTGGCCGATGCCAAGCAGAACGCCGGCGACCTGGATAATCTCTTTTTCGTGTTGGGCCGGACAGAAGATGTCCTCAGAACCCTGCCGGAAACCCCCGACGTTGTGGTGCTTGACCCGCCCCGCTCTGGCTGCCAGATTCGGGCGCTAGAAAGCCTGATTGAGATGGCACCATCTCGTGTGGCCTACATCTCCTGCGACGCCGAGACGTTGGGTCGAGACCTCAAAATCTTGTGCCAGGGCGGCTACAAGTTAGATGAAGTAGCGCCGCTGGACATGTTCCCCCAGACCCACCACGTCGAATGTGTTGCTCTGCTCTCCCGCGGGCATCAAGAAATGGGCGTGGCCGAGCTTGTCTCAGAGGCCGAGTCAGAATCATCTGATGTAACTACCGGGCAGGACACTCCGGGTATCACACTAGCTTCGGCATCGCCTCGACGACAGGAATTGATGGATATCCTGGGATTGTCGTTCGCAGTCACTCCGGCTGATCTCTCTGAAGATCCGATTGACGGAGAGACCCCAGTGGAAATGGTGCAGCGGTTGTCTCTGGAGAAGGCGCAGGCAGTGGCCGCCAACCTGAATTTCGGGTTGGTTATCGGCGCTGATAGCACGGTAGTGTTTCAGGGTCAGGCCGTGGGCAAACCAGTCGACGACGACGATGCGCGCCGGATGCTGCACGAACTCAGTGGCACCACCCACCACGTTTCAACTGGATTATCAGTAGTGGATGCGGCGTCGGGGCGTTCCATAAGCGACGCCATGACCAGCCAGATCACCCTGCGCCACCTAACCGACCAGGAGATCGACTCTTCAATCGCATCTGGCGTTCCCAGAGACAAAGCCGGAGCCTACGCTGTCCAGGATACTGAACTGCGACCAGCCGCCGATTGGGAAGGCTGTTACAACAACATAGTGGGCCTGCCAGTCTGCCGATTAGTGGAGATGCTACAGGAACTGGGCTATCAATTCCCCGAGGGCTGGTCTGTGGCCGACGAGATTGCCTGCGACGATGAATGTCCTACTGGAAGGGAGGGGAACCCACGCCAGGGAGAGGGAACCCCATGAACTTCATGGGCATGGGCGTTCCGGAACTGGGTGTTATCTTTCTGGTTGCCTTTCTTGTACTGGGGCCAGCCCGCGCCATCGACATGGCTAAAAACGCGGGCAAAGTCTTAGGGGATTTGCGGCGGTCGTTCGGTGATGTGACCAGCGCAATGACCGTTGAGACTATGGAGCAGCCCTCCCGGTCGGCAACCGTTCAAGACCAGAAGCCAGACCCTCAATTGGCGCCGCTACCGGGCGTTCCTATGCTCCCCGAAATTCCCGCAGAAGACGAAGACATAGATCAGCCTGACGAGGCCCCCGTGCTTGAGGCTGGAGATCAAGACAAGGCTGAGACCGAGAGCGGGATCGAAGACAAGGGATGAGGTCGCGGGAACAGACCTTGATGCAGCATTTGGGTGAGCTGCGGCGTAGGGTTTTCATCTGTGTGATTGCCCTGTTGGTGGGCAGCGCCGTTTCGTTTGTCTTCTTTGAGCAGATCATAGAGGTATTGGTTCGGCCTGCCAAAGACCTGGGTTTGGGCACCGGCGGCGAACTAATCTACACAGAGGTTACCGAACTTCTAACCACTGCCATCAAGGTCTCGTTCGTTTCCGGGCTGGTCCTGGCATCCCCTATAATTCTGTTCCAGGTTGTGATGTTCATAGCTCCGGGGTTAACCGGACGTGAGAAGCGCTACCTCTTTGGCTTCATGCCCGCGGTGCTGCTGGCTTTCGCGGGTGGTGTAGCCTTTGCCTACTACGTGTTGACTCCTCCGGCCCTGCACTTCCTTTTGACCTTTGGTGGTGATGTGGCAGTGCCGTTGATCCGGATCAGCAATATCATCAACCTAATGATTCGGCTCTTATTCTGGATGGGTCTGGCGTTTGAGACGCCGCTGGTGATGTACTTACTGGCCCAATTGGGCATCGTCACGGCCGGGTCTTTGGCACGGTTCCGGCGTTACTGGGTAGTGGTGGCGTTCGTCTTGGCGGCGATAATCACGCCAACTGTGGACCCGGTAAACCAGGCATTGGTCGCTGGGCCATTGTTGGTGCTGTACGAAGTTGGTATCCTCTTGGCTAGAATTTCCGGACGCAGCCGAAAAAAGTCCAATGCCATAGAATCCGCTTAACATCGGTTTAAACTTACAAAAAAAATAGACCAGCCATCGTAAGATGGCTGGTCTATTTTTTATTAGCTTGTTCTAGATTGAAGCGAGCGGACTAGGAAGTGCTGTCGTCCTTGCCGCTGGCTGCAGCCTGCTTCTCGGCCTCTTCCGTCTCTTCTTCGCCCATCAACGCAGTCTTGAAAGTGCGGATGCCCTTGCCCATAGAAGTCCCGATATCGGGGAGGCGCTTGGCACCGAAGATTAAGAGAAGGACCACAACGATGATTGCCAGTTCAGGGATGCCCAAAGGCCCAACTCTCATGTTTCTTCCTCCCGCCTGTGGCG
>JAPKDE010000037.1 GCA_028822675.1 Dehalococcoidia bacterium
CGGTAGCGTCCATCGGTAGTGTTTAATAGCACCCGTTGTCGCTGTTTGGCGAGTCGGCCGTGCTCTATGACCAATGCAAATGGACTCAGTATCGGGCAATGCCTGAGTAACCATACGTTGCATTCCCTACGCCTTGGAGTACCATTTGTTGTTATGCCCTGGGACATGGAGTCTCACGGCGTCCACTTTAAGCTGGAAGACTCAGGCAGCACTCGCACCTAATACTCTCGCGTATAAGACAATCTATCGGCGATAATCTAATTAATTAAGAAATCAATAAGTTTAAGGACTTTGGAGGAACTAAATGGAACGCACTCTAGTGCTGGTTAAGCCCGATGGGGTACAGCGCGGTTTGATCGGAGAGGTCATCAGTCGTCTGGAACGGCGCGGCCTCAAACTGGTTGGAATTAAATTGATGCAGGTGGATGATGCCCTGGCCCGCCAGCACTACGGCGAGCATGTGGACCGGCCATTCTTTGCCGGACTGGTGGATTTCATCACGTCCAGTCCCGTAGTGGCCATGGCCTGGGAGGCGGACAACGCGGTGGAGGCAGTCAGAAACACGATGGGGCAGACCAACCCCACCACCTCACCCTTGGGCACCATCCGTGGTGACCTGGCTCTGGATATCGGCCGAAACCTGGTGCACGGGTCAGACAGCCCAGAGTCTGCAGTACAGGAATTGGGTTTGTTCTTCAGCGCTGGTGAGTTGCTGGATTACGCCCGAGCCAACGATTCCTGGATTAAAGAATAATCCGGAGGGCCGGTGGTTCCATTCGAAACCGGTTTCCGGTCGAATCGCTACTTGTAGGCGCGGGTTTTTAACCCGCCCCTACTCGGCTAAAGAACCTAGCACAGGCAATCAATTAAAAAGGGGCACGACATTGTCGTGCCCCTTTCTTGATTCATGATTTGAAAAATCCTAGAGAATTCTGACCACCTGGGGCGCGCGGGCCCAGAGCCTTTCCAGGCCAAAGAACTCACGCTCTTCAGGGCCAAAGATATGGACGATTACGTCGCTGCAGTCCATGAGAACCCAGCCTGTGGCGGCTGAACCTTCGCGCCGGTGAATGTTCAGTTTCGCCTGCTTCATCGTGGTGGCAATGTCATTTTCCAGGGCTTGAATCAGCCGGGTAGAGTCTGCCGACATCACTACGAAGTAATCGGTGAATGAAGCCAAACCTCGCATGTCCAACATCACAATGTCGGAGGCTAGGTTATCTGAGGCCACCTCAACAATCAATTGGGCTACTTCAGACGGTTCTAGTTTCTTGGCTTTAAGGCTTGTCATTTGCTCACTTGGGAAGCGCTTCGCGTTATTAAATAGCTAGTTCGAGTATAAAACAGGCATGGAATGTGGTCAATATAACCATGGCACGATGGCCAGTATTTCACCCGGTATTTCACTATGTCCAATATACAAAATAATCATGGTTTTAGGCTCATTTATCTACGAACTGGACTGGGGCCGGGTTTGTTTTAATCATTGCGGGTCGATAGCCTGGGAATACGCCACACCAAAAGGTGCCGACAATCCAGCCTGCAGGCATAGTCGTATACAGGCATAGTCGTATAATCGAAGAACTGGCAATTCGTTGACGAGCCTTGTTTGAGAGGAATAAATGGGCATCTCCAGAGTTTTTCCCCGGTTATCTAAAAATGTGGTTTTGATCGCAGGCATTTTATTGCTGAGTCTGGCCGTGGCGTGCAGCAGTAGCAGTGATGGCGGTAGTGCAAGCAGTGGCAGTCAACTGGTACCCCAACGGGCGAACTTGGTTGGCACCGTTGCCACCGGCCAGAAAATGGACGCGATTGATATGGACCAATTCTTTGAGATGGTTTCCTCTGGTCTGCCCGGAGACGAGAAGGGTTTCAACAAATTCTTCAGCGTTGACCAACTTCGTGATGGCGAAATCTTCGGCGACGTTAACCGTGCCGACATCTTTGGCGAGATGACTGACGCCGATGACCTGGATTATTTTGGCGCATTGCTACACGGCAGCTTTGACGAATCAAAACTGATTGCAGAGCTTGAGGCTCTCTCCGGCCGCAAACTGGTTAAAAGAGACTATAAAGGCACCAACATCTATTCTCCGGAAGATGACGCGGACGAATATGACTTGAGCATCCTGGACGGTTCCACGTTTGCCGTGGGTACCGGCGGGGCCATCAATGACATAATTGATATCAAAGCCGGTGATGTAGATTCAGCTTCAGGCCCCCTGATCGATACATTCAGCGGGCTTTCCGACGGTCTCTTTGGTCTCGCCCTCAAGGTTCCCCAAGACCTGGCCGACGGCGCAGATCTGGACGCCATTCCGGGACTGGGAGACTTGCCAATATCCCTTGATTTCATCTCTTCATTGGACATCGTTGGGTTGAGCGGTGATTTAAACGGGGGCTCTCTAGACGTGGCAGTGACCATGGATTTCACCGACGAAGAGGCCGCTGAGTCCTTGGAAGGGTTCATCGGCGGAATCGTTTCATTGGCCTCCGGTTTCCTGACCGACTCAAGTACCGCCGGTCTTCTGGCTGATTTGGAAATCGACCGAGACGGAAGCCGACTCATCATGAAGATTGCGATCCCCGTGGCGGACATCCCGGATCTATTCGGTGATTTGGACTCTATAACCGGCTCAGAATCTTCAACTGACAGCGCCAGCATTAGCCCTCCCGGCACCACAGATATAAGAATCCTGCCGATTGAGGTTGGCGTTGAGGTTCCTATCCAAGGATCTGACCACGTCGATGAAGGTGTGCGAGTGGATTACAACAGCTCACCGCCCACATCCGGTGAGCACTGGCCGCGCTGGGCTGACTGTGGGTTCTATTCTGAGAGCCTGCCCGACGAACGGATTGTCCACAACCTGGAACACGGCAACATCGTTGTCAGCTATAACTTTGCCAACCCCGCCCAGGTGACAGAACTTAGGGAGGCGCTGGAAGGTGTGGCCCAGTTTGGCAGCTATGGCGTCGCTCGGCCGTACGACGATATTGCAGATGGCAAAGTGGCTCTCTCTGCCTGGGGAAGACTGCACATTATGGACGGTGTAGCACCCATAGACATCAGCCGATTCTTCGACTCGTTTGCTGGGAACTTAGGCCCGGAGCGGGTTGCCTGCTGATCTGAAAACTAGTAGAAGGTAAGGCGACAGCACACTGGGTATCCCGATTGGTTGGGATGCCCAGTTTTGTTTTCCCAGCGGCTTCCAGGTACCTCCGCACCGGTATTTACTAATACCGAAGATTTCATTGCGGAATCGTTTAAATAGACTATATTAGTAGAGATAATCGTTATAACCACTGCTGAATGGCTTATTTTTAAGACTGAATTAGTCGTCTATAATAATCTCAGTTGTGAATGGCTCACGACGACTGAGCGCACTCTGGTCTGCCCCACAGCCGGGCATCTAAATACCCCGTATTTTGAGGCTGGGTCTTGTGCCAATCTGATATTGTGATATATTTAACAAAATCATTTAGCGGCCCTGTTTTCAGGGAGAGTTGTGCTTACGCCGCGCCTAGCGGCGGTTTCGTGTTTCTCAAAACAGCCGCAATGTAATTAGTAGATAGGTATCCTCTGATGGACCCATTAAAAGAATTAGCTAAGAAAGGACTCTACTCCCCGGAGCAAGAGCATGATGCTTGCGGCGTGGGAGTTGTTGCCAATATAAAGGGCCAAAAGACACACCAGATCATTGACGAGGGTGTGCAGGTATTGATTAACCTCGGTCACCGCGGCGCCGCCGGGCGTGACCCGGAAACCGGCGACGGGGCAGGCATGTTAATTCAAATGCCGACCAAGCTGTTTGAACGCGAGGCTGCGGCCTTGGGTATTGACCTGCCGGCGGCCGGTGAATATGGCGTTGGCATGGTATTCATGCCGCCAGAAGTTCAATACGAGTGCCGCGACATGATCAACAAGATCATTGAGGCTGAGGGCCTGAAGATTTTGGGCTGGCGCGACGTGCCGGTCGACAAGACAAAAATCGGCGTTGACGCCCAGGAAGTCTGTCCTTTCATCGCCCAGGTCTTCATAGGCATGGGTTCAGATATTAAGGACGCTGCCCACCTTGAGAGACAATTATTTATCGCCCGGAAGGTATTGGAACACTCCACAGGTGAGTCCGGACTGACCGACGAGCAAGCAGACCGTTTTTATGTCTGCAGCATGTCCTGCAATACCATCGTATATAAGGGTCTGCTCATGGCCCATCAGATTGCAGAGTTCTACCTCGACTTGCAAGACCAAGATTTGGTCAGCGCATTCTCGCTGGTTCACTCTCGATTCAGCACCAACACCATGGGTAGTTGGCGTCTGGCCCACCCCTACCGGTACTTGGCGCACAACGGCGAGATTAACACCCTCCGCGGCAACGTCAACTGGATGCGCGCTCGGGAATCGCAATTTGCCTCGTCTTTGTTTGGCGATGACATGGCCAAGATCGCCCCGGTAACCAATCCCGGCGACAGTGATACAGCCAGCCTGGACAATGCCCTAGAATTGCTCCAAATGACCGGACGTGACCTGGACCACGCCCTGCTGATGCTCATACCAGAGGCCTGGAACCAGCATGAGAATATGTCCCAAGAGAAGAAGGATTTTTACGAGTACCACTCTTCTTTAATGGAACCCTGGGACGGACCGGCCATGATTGTGTCATCTGATGGTAGCAACATCTGCGCCCTCTTGGACCGCAACGGTCTGCGACCCTTCCGGTACTTAGTCACCAAAGATGACAAACTTGTAATGGCCTCCGAGACCGGCGTCTTGGAAGTGCCGCCAGCCGACGTCAAATACAAAGGTCGGCTGCAACCCGGTCGGATGTTCCTGGTCAGCTTTGAAGAGGGACGGATCATTGATGACAATGAACTGAAGCTCAAACTGGCGACCCGAAAACCCTACGGGCAGTGGCTAAAAGACAACAAACTGACCCTAAACGACCTGCCGAAAGTATCAGACACCGTTGCCATGGACCCGGCTGAGCTAACACAGTTGCAGCAGACGTTTGGCTACACCATAGAAGAGATCCGAATGCTTACCTCGGTCATGGCTGAGACGGGCACTGAGGCCATTGGTTCCATGGGCAACGACGCCCCATTGGCCGTACTCTCAGACCAGAACCAGGTACTCTTCCACTACTTCAAGCAATTGTTCGCCCAGGTGACCAATCCGCCTCTGGATGCCATCCGTGAGGAGTTAGTAACATCGCTTGGCTCCTTTGTCGGCAGTGAACAGAACCTGTTTGAAGAGACTCCGGAACACTGCCACCAACTACGGTTGGAATCGCCAGTGCTTTCGGACTCAGAACTGGCCCAGATTAAGGCGCTTGACCAAGGCGGTCTACGCTCTGCCACCATCTCAACTCTCTTCGATCGAGAACTGGGAGACGGTGGACTCAAGCAAGCCTTGAACAGCATACGTGAACAAACGTCCCAGGCTATCGCGTCTGGATCTTCGGTCATCGTACTTTCAGACCGCGGCGCAGATAGTCGTTGGGCTCCCATACCCAGCCTGCTAGCCGTCTCTGCGGTCCACCATCACATGATTAGAGAAGGTACCCGCACCAAGGCAGGTCTGATCTTAGAGACCGGAGAACCCAGAGAGGTCCATCACTTTGCGCTGCTCATCGGTTATGGTGCCGGTGCGGTGAACCCCTACCTGGCTTTGGCCACGGTCCGAGACCTGGCTGAAAGAGGCCAGATTAATGAGACCAAGCCGGAGTATGCCCAGCTAAACCTGATAAAAGCCAACCAAAAAGGCGTGCTGAAAGTGATGTCCAAGATGGGCATTTCTACGGTGCAGAGCTACCGCGGCGCCCAGATTTTTGAGGCTGTTGGCCTGAACCAAGAACTGATTGACGAGTATTTTACCGGCACCTCATCTCGGGTTGGTGGAATCGGTCTAGACGGAATACAACGAGAATCTTCAGAGCGCCACGATCTGGCCTTTGGAACACCTGAGATTGCAGCGAAACAAAGCCTGCAACAGGGCGGCGTTTACCAATGGCGCAGGGGTGAGGAACACCACCAATGGAACCCCGAATCCATCTCAAAACTGCAATATGCAGCGCGTAACAACGATTGGGACGCCTATAAAGAATTCAGCAAGATCTCTGATGATGAAACACGTAAACTGGCGAACCTACGTGGCCTGCTCCAATTCAAAGATGGTCTGACTCCGGTCCCAATTGAAGAAGTGGAATCTGCTGCAGAGATCGTGAAGCGGTTTGCCACTGGCGCTGCGTCGCTGGGCTCCATCAGCCAAGAAGCCCACGAAATGATGGCCATCGCCATGAACCGGATGGGTGCGCGCAGTAACACCGGCGAGGGCGGAGAAGACCACCGGCGTTACTGGCTGGACGAGAATGGTGATTCCCGCAGCAGCGCCATCAAACAGGTCGCATCGGGTCGGTTCGGCGTAACCGCCAACTATCTGATTAATGCTACTGATCTTCAGATCAAGATGGCCCAGGGTGCCAAACCCGGCGAGGGTGGTCAATTACCCGGCCATAAAATTGATGAATATATTGGCTGGGTGCGTAAAACCACGCCTGGCGTTGAGTTGATCTCACCGCCGCCTCACCATGATATCTATTCCATTGAAGACCTTGCCCAACTGATACATGACCTGAAAAACGTTAACCCAGACGCCAGGATCCACGTGAAACTGGTTGCTGAAGTTGGTGTTGGTACCATCGCCGCCGGCGTGACCAAAGGCCATGCTGACGTTGTGCTCATCAGCGGACATGACGGCGGTACCGGCGCATCGCCTGAGTCGTCGATCAAACACGCTGGACTGCCTTGGGAGCTTGGCGTTGCCGAGACCCAACAGGTGCTGGTGGCCAACGGCCTCAGGAGCCGAATCGTGCTCCAGACTGATGGCCAGTTGAAGACCGGACGTGACGCCGCAATTGCGACGCTGCTGGGAGCCGAAGAATTTGGCTTTGCCACCTCTGCGTTGGTGGTTAGCGGATGTATCATGTTGCGGAAATGCCACATGAACACCTGCTCAGTGGGCATCGCCACCCAAGACCCGGAACTACGCAAGAAATTTGCCGGCAAGCCCGAGGACTTAGTCGCCTACTTCACCTTTATCGCTGAAGAGATGAGGGAGATTATGGCTGAATTGGGCTTTCGGACCGTGGCCGAAATGATTGGCCGCACCGACATTCTCGACTACAAAGATTCAGAGAACCATTGGAAAGCGGAAGGCTTGGACTTTGCCCGTTTGCTGCACCGGCAGGAGTCTAACGACCCCAACGAGCCGGTTTACTGTGACCGGGAACAGGATCACGGGCTGGACAAGGCCCTGGATCACCAAATCATCGCCCAAGCTCAGGAGGCCATCAACAACCGAACACCTGTGCATATCGACCTTCCGATCCATAACTCCCACCGGACCGTGGGCGCAATGCTCAGCGGCAAGGTTGCCAAGCTGTACGGCGAAGAAGGGCTACCCGATGACACGATAAATATCAAATTTACCGGGTCGGCAGGGCAGAGCTTTGGCGCGTTCTTAACAAGAGGCACCAGCATCAAATTGCTGGGTGATTCCAATGACTATATGGGCAAGGGCATGTCCGGCGGCCGCATTGTGGTTTGCCCTGATCCTGAAGCCACCTTTGTGCCTGAAGAGAACATCATCATCGGCAACGTGGCAATGTACGGAGCCACCGGTGGCGAAGTGTTCATCAACGGCGCAGCTGGAGAGCGGTTCTGCGTCCGCAATAGCGGAGTAAAAACTGTGGTAGAGGCTGTGGGAGACCACGGCTGTGAGTACATGACCGGCGGAGTTGCCGTGGTACTAGGCGCTACCGGCAGAAACTTTGCTGCGGGCATGAGCGGCGGAATAGCATTTGTTTATGACAAGGATGATGATTTCAACATCTCCTTCAACGATGGTATGGCCGACTTGGAGTCGGTGACAGACCCAAAAGATATCGCAACCCTGAAAGGGCTGATAGAAGACCATAAGAAGTACACCGGCAGCACTCCCGCCGCCGAAATACTGGCCGACTGGGACGCCGCACTGAAACGGTTTAAAAAGATCATGCCGCGAGACTACCGGCGTGTTTTGGAAGAACGACGTAGGAACGGGGAGGGTACAGAGCGGGAGCTGGAAGCAGTCGGTAATGGGTAAACCCACTGGATTTACGGAATCAGGCCGGATTAACCCAGAGCGAAGACCGGCAGGAGAAAGAAAAGGTGACTACCGAGAGTTCTACCAACCCTGGGGTGAAGATCAGGCAAAGGAACAAGGCTCCCGGTGTATGGACTGTTCTGTTCCCTTCTGTCACATGGGTTGCCCCTTGGGCAACGTCATCCCTGAGTTCAATCACCAGGTTTTCTTGGGCGATTGGAAAGGCGCTTTAGGCACTCTTCTCTCTACCAACAATTTCCCGGAGTTCACCGGGCGTATCTGCCCTGCGCCCTGCGAGGCAAGCTGCGTCCTGAGTATCAATGCTGACCCGGTCACCATTGAATACATCGAAAAAGAGATTGTTGAACACGCGTTTGAAAACGGCTGGATTAATCCTGAGCCCCCCGCCAAGCGCACCGGCAAAAAGGTTGCTGTTGTTGGGTCTGGTCCCTCAGGTTTGGCCGCAGCCCAGCAACTGAACCGCGCCGGACACCTGGTAACGGTCATTGAGCGCTCCGGGTACATCGGCGGTCTGCTGGTCCTGGGCATCCCAGAATTCAAACTGGAAAAGAGCGTGGTGCAGCGCCGCGTTGACCTGATGGCCGCTGAAGGCATCGTATTTCTGACCGACACCAACGTTGGCGTTGATTTCCCTGTTGAAAAATTACTAGGCGAATTTGACGCTGTCTGTCTAGCCTGTGGTTCAACCGAGGCCAGAGAACTGGACGTTCCCGGTCGGGACCTGGAAGGCGTCCATCTAGCCATGGAATACCTGACCCAGCAAAACCGCGTGCTATCCGGAGAATTGGTTGACGACGCCGAACGCATCGAGGCCGAAGGCAAGCGAGTGGTGATTCTTGGCGGTGGCGATACCGGGGCAGACTGCCTGGGTACTGCTCTGCGTCAGGGCGCCGAAGTTGTGCATCAACTAGAACTACTGGCTGAACCCCCGGAACAGAGGCCTGGCAACAACCCTTGGCCCCAGTGGCCGCAGGTACTCCGGTCATCCCCCGCCCATGAAGAGGGCGGCATCCGTGATTACTCCATCCTGACCAAGTCCTTCTCCGGAAGAAACGGAAAGCTTGAGAAATTGCACGGTGTGAAGGTGGAATGGCAGGCCGGGGAAAACGGTGGTCGGCCGTCCATGGTTGAGATTCCCGGCAGCGAGTTTGAGATGGAAACTGAACTGACTCTGCTGGCCATGGGATTCTTGCATCCAGAGGGCGACGGCATGCTGTCTCAGATTGGTGTGGGGCTTGATGGCCGCGGAAACATAGCCATTGACGCCAACCGGATGAGTAGCGTCTCGGGTGTCTTTGCTGCGGGCGACGCTGCCAGAGGGCAGTCGTTGGTGGTCTGGGCTATTGCTGAGGGCCGGGAAACCGCCCGGGCAATTGACCTGTTCCTCATGGGTGAGACGGCTCTCCCCCATTCACTGCCGGAACACGGCTAGCCGGTTTTTCGCCTCTTCCCGGGTATAGTTTAAGAACTTAGCCGGGAAGAACTAGTTGCTTGAGGCGAACAGCCGGAATACGTCGCTGAACTGTCCGACATCTACTATCACCCGCACTCTCAGAAGCTCCCCTTCTTGACGGACGCCCAGGTCTTCAAACTCGAGGGTCTGCTTTGCTTTCTCCAGGAGTTCAGAGGTTATTTGAATCGCCGCCGTGGCAAATTTCTGGGCAGGGAATTCAATTACCAAATGGAAGACTGCCAAGTCTCCGGGCAATATGCTTACGCTCACCACAACTGCAGTACAGCCAACATCTAATACAGCCCCGGTGAATAGAGGGAATGAAGCGCACTGGGAGAGAACCCCGGAGGAGAAACCTGAAGGTACCTTTGCCAATAACTCGGTGAGACCGGGAGCGTTGACCAAAGAGTCAGCACGACCGTCAAATGCGTCAAGAGAGGTTTGTGCCAAGGCACTGGCATCTTTGACAGTAAGTCCTCGGCCAGAGGCTGCTACCCCAGTGCCACCTTCCGCCGTGGCCATTGCCACGACCGCTCCGAGGATGTCGATGCCCCAAACGTCGTGATCCTCATAGGTGGTTGGGCCATCTCCGCCCAGATCGAAGCCAAATCCGCCGGCCACTTTGAGCATATCTCCAATCGGGAACTTGCTTTGGAATGGAGTAAGCAGCGTACTGGTTTCAAAATCTCCGGACACGGCAATAGTGTCCACCAGCCCGGTGGCGATGGACGGCAAGGCCACTTCGATGCCCAGGACTTCGGGTGAGGCAAGATTTGCCAAAGTATCGTTGTCCCGCACAAATTCCATGTCCAAATAGACCGCAGAACCGAAACTTTCCGGTACCAGAGACAATAGGTTAGTTAGTTGGGCCAAGCGTTCAGGGTTGGCGGCTGGGATTACGGCGTTGGCAAAGTCTTCATACGGAATTGGCGTTGCCGTTGGGACTACCGTCGGTCCGGCAGCCGTGCTGGTGGCAGGAGATGTGGTTTCAGTTGCACAGGCAGCCAATAAACCGACCGCCATCACGGCCACTAATATGACCTTGATGACGTGTCGGTTTATGTAATGCTTGATGGTTGTGTAGGACAAAATTCTAACTCCGAGTGACTGCGACCTGCTCTTGGATGACGTGAGACAGGTATTCTTTCATGTCCAACACCTGTACGGCGTTGGTGGTACCGGATACCCCAGGCAGGAAGCCGTGAACAATGGTCACCACGTCATCCTCTGAGATAACCTTGTTTTTCAGCCCTTCTTTGACCACTGACGCCACCAAACTGGCAATGTCTTGTTGCGGGAGAATCACACCGCCGGGGCGGATACCCCAGCCCATCGCCAGTTTCTGAAGAATGGCCGAATCATGGGAAAAGGCCAGGATGTCAGCGCTGGGCCTGAACCTAGATAGTTCCAGTGCAGCCCGTCCGGTACTGGTTACCACAACCGGCTTGGAACCCAGAATCTGGACCAGTCTTGCGGCGGCGGAGGTGATGGCTTGGGTTCGGTCGTTGGAATCCAGATCGCTGAAATAGGTGTAAATTTTCTCAGTTTCAACGACAGTGGCGTCAAAAATTTCCAGGGCTTCCAGAGGGTACTGACCCATGGCAGTTTCATCGGAGAGCATCACCGCATCGCAGCGGTCAAGCACCGCGTTGGTAACGTCGGATACTTCTGCCCGGGTCGGTGCTGGTGCAAGCACCATGGACCACAACATCTGGGTGGCAATCACAGAAACCTTTCCGGCCTTATTGGACTTGTCCACCAACTGTTTTTGGACCACAGGCACCCGTTGCATGGGAATCTCAACGCCTAGGTCGCCCCGGGCCACCATGATTCCGTCCACTTCAGGGAGGATGCTATCGATATTATCGACGCCTTCACCCCGTTCCAGTTTGGCCATGACCAGCGCTTTGCTGCCAGCGGCGTTCAGTTCTTTTCTAGCGTCAAGAATGTCTTTGGCCGTCCGCACGAAGGACAGGGCAACCCAGTCAACTTCGTGCTCAACGCCAAATTTTAGGGCAATTTTATCATCTTCGGTAAGGATTGGCTCATCGATGGGTACGCCTGGTAGGTTCACGCCTTTATACGACGACACAACCCCGGAAGACTGGGCCGTGGCCACAATCCTGGAAGGACTGGCCTCTGTGACCAATAGCCGGACGGTGCCATCCGCAATGAATATATTGTGTCCCGGAGCAATGTTTTTGAAAGCGCCAGGTTGGGGGAAAGGTAATACACCGGGTTCGTCTGTCCGATCTTGCGGGACCAGCGCCAGGACATCACCGGGGTTCACCATGACCGGTTCCTCAATGAATCCCAACCGTAATTTGATACCGCCCAGGTCTTGGAGAATGGCCACCGGGCGATTGTATTTCTTGGAAATCTCTCTGATGTTGGCAATGACTTCGGCGTGTTCAGCCAATGTTCCGTGGGAGAAATTCAGACGGGCGCAGTCAATACCACGCTTGATTAGTTCATCCAACATTTTGGGGTCTCTGGTGGAAGGGCCAATGGTGACGATGATCTTGGTTTTACGCATGGTTTCTGCCTCGCTGCAATCAGCTGAGAAGATTTTCGAGCATTTGACCCGAAACATGCCGTGGAGTTTGGGCTTAATGAAATTTGGGCTTAATAAAACTTGGCCCAGCTGAAATAAGTACACCCAAACTGCAATTGGACAAAACTAACAAATTTGCCTAATGAAAATATAACAGACCGTTGAGTATTCTACGAACCTAGGTCAATCAAAGATTCAAAGAAAAAGCGTCCCGATAATTCGGGACGCTTTTTAGTTCCACTTACTTTGATGGCAGCTAGTTGATCGTTTGGTGCTACCTTTGATTGTTCTTTACTTATTCCTCTGGGCATCGAACCGATCGGTGGCGGCCTTGATACCAACGTAGCGGTTCGCCTGGAGTGCCTCACTGCGCTCGGCGGTCCATTCGTTGGAAATCTTGATACCGGCCACACTTCCCTGAAAATGGGGCATCACGTAACGGGCCAAGAGCTCGTAGCTGCGATGAATTTTATCTCGGGGTGCCCAGTCTTCAACCCGCATCATGAACTTGCCGAAGCCACCGGTTAGCTCTTGGAGCCGTTCAATACCGGCAATACAATCGTCAGGCGTTCCGACAATCCATTGGTTCTTCTCGACCATGAAGTCCACAATCTGGTCGCGGGGTACGTCGGGCACTGGGTTTCCTAGCGTTTGACCGAAGTATTCCGTGACGATGTTGCCCGCGCCTTCTTTAATGTCTTTGATGGCCTGCTCTTTACTGTCGGCTAAGTGCATTCCCATGACGATGCCCCAGTCTTCCCGGTGCATGGTCTTGCCGTGTTCGGCGGCGGTCTCCTCGGCAATCTCCCACAGTTGAGCCAGGGATGTTTTGCGGATGGTGTCTCTGGGTACGCTCAATGACAGCACGGACGCGCCATGTTTCCCGGCCAAGGTCACGCCAGCCGGCGACTCAACGGAAGCCACGGCCACCGGGACGATTGGATCCTGGTATGGTCGGAGCTGCAGAACAGCGTCGTTCATCTCAAACCAGTCGGTCTTGACGGTGTAGGGCTCCGGGCTGGACATGAGCCGCATTATGGCGTCCAAAGACTCTTCCATCATTGCTCGTTGTCGCTCTGGCTTAATGCCCAGCATGATGGCGTCAGACGCCAGTGCGCCGGGGCCGCACCCAAGTATCACCCGGCCTCGGGTCAGATGGTCAAGTTGAACCATGCGGTTGGCCACCATGAAGGGGTGGTGATACGGAAGGCTGGTTACGCCGGTGCCCAGCCTGATGTGGCGGGTTCGTTCAGCGGCGGTGGCCATGAATAATTCGGGCGACGCAATGGTCTCCCAGCCTGCGCTGTGGTGTTCACCGATATAGGCTTCATCAAAGCCCAGGACGTCCAGCCATTGGAGAAGCTCCAGGTCCCTTTCCAACGCCAGTGTGGGGTTTTCACCTACTCTATGGAAGGGAGCCATGAAGACGCCAAATTTCATGCGATTGGGGATAGCCATGCGTACATCCTCCGTCTGTGTTCTCGGGCTGTTATTCAGGGGTATTCCAGAGTGTCTTTCGGGCACTTGGAACAGAGATGGTTGGCAGGAGCGCTACGTTAAAAATCGTCCGCATAGCGCAGGCTTACAACGGATGACATTCTATCATGGAGCCTAACGGGTAAGAGGACAGTGGGTTTCGGACCATTAATCAGTGGAGACGGGCTGGTCGGTAGGGCGGTTGAAACTAAGCGCCTATTCTAAGAGCCCACGACGTTGCTGCGGCGTTCCATGAGTAGTGTGTCGCGCCACTGGCCGTTCAGCGAGCCGATCCGTTCTCGAATGCCCACAGAGCGGAACCCACTGGACGAGTGGAGGGCAATACTGGCCTCATTCTCCACAAAGATCATGGCTTGCAGGGTCCAGATACCGGCTGCTTCTGAGGTTGAAACCAGAGAGCTGAGCAGGAGTTTGCCAACGCCGCTACCCCGTGAACTCTCTGAAACGTAGACGCTGACTTCAGCCACGCCAGCGTAGGCAGACCGGGTGGAAACGGGACTCAGTGCGGCCCAGCCGACCACCTCATCGCCGTCCCTGGCGACTAATCGGCAGTCTGGCCGGTGGTTACTGTTCCAGCTTTCCCAATCAGGGGCATGAGTCTCCACCGTGGCGTTGCCGGTGGCGATGCCATCCTGGTAAATGCTTCTGACCGCCTCCCAGTCCTCCACACCGATGCTGTCGATGATGCAATTTGCGATTTTCATACTGGGCCAGTGTCCGTTTTTATTTCTCCGGGCCGTGATTCTAATAAGGCCACAGAGGCAGATAAATACTCAAGAAAATCTCTTAAGAGCGTACATTGTAGGATTACAGGGCCACGGTGTAAACCAGCGTGTTCGGCCAGGCATGAAAAACAGGCCCGCCAAAGTGACACAGTCAGAGCAAACGTGGTATCTTTGCTTGCACAAATCCCCACTCTGGGATTGCCAAATTTAAACCGACAGGAGGGGTTGCGAAATGCCTAAGATTAAGCACATCGCCATTGCCACTCAGGACGCGGCGAAGACCGCCGAGTTTTACAAAGACGTTTTTGGACTGCGCGAGATTGCACAGTTGGAAAGCGCTAACGCTCAAGGCTATTTCCTCAGTGACGGGAACGTCAACATGGCCATCTTGAATTTCCAGAATGACGCAGTAGCCGGCGAACGCGGCAAAGACTACAGCGGCATTCACCACATCGGCTTCGAAGTTGAAGACCTAGAAGACGTGGAAGCCAAGTTGGCCGCCGCCGGTTCTGCTCCCATGGACGAGGTCAACAAGGCCTTGGGCGTAGGTATGGGTGGACCTCGCCACGACAACGTCGAGATCAAGTACACCGGCCCCAACGGCGAGATGATTGACGTCTCTGCCCACGGCTGGGTCGGAACACGCGGCTTCGATTAGCCTGAGTTAATTCTCGAAAATTAAAAAGCCCGGTTCTTCAATTTGAAGAACCGGGCTTTTTTGCTTTTTAAAACTGCCGGGTATTAAGCCCGTTTGAATGCTAAAGACGGTGCGTCTTCGTCCAAATTATCCGGATCAAGGACTAGGGCCATCCCTGTCTCAATGCCCTGAGGTTTGGTGCCGTCAACACCATTGATCATGGCGCTGATTCGTGGCCCTTCTTCAAGGGTGACTATTCCCGTGCAATAAGGTTTGTCGCGTCCGTAACCCTTGGCCGCCATTGCCACCGGTACGATGGATATGCAGGTAAAGGTGCTGAGCTTGGCCTTGCCACTGAACTGATGCCATTCCATATTGAATCCATGGCACTCCGGGCACATTGGCCGGGGTTCTGGGGACAAATGGCCGCAGTCTTGGCACTTTACGCCAATCAGTTTCTTCTCTTCTTTCAGCTTGGTGTAAAAGGCGGTGGATGTGAATTCACTGGCCATGCTTACGACTCCCGGCGCAGTACGTTGACCACGCAAGTGCCGCCGGTGCCGCCCACGTTATGGGTGATGCCAACGGTTGGGTTGTCTTTCTTGACCTGGCGCTCGCCGGCTTCGCCCCGTAGTTGGTGGTAGATCTCAATGACCTGACCAACGCCGGATGCGCCCACTGGGTGCCCTTTGGCCTTCAGTCCGCCTGAGGTGTTGATGGGATGATCGCCGTCCAGTGCAGTCCGGCCCTCATCCACTGCCCTAGGACCCTCTCCAGGAGCGAAGAAACCGAGGTCTTCTGTGGCCACGATTTCAGCGATGGTGAAGCAGTCGTGGACCTCTGCCAGGTCAACATTGGCGACGGTTATACCGGCCATGTCGTAAGCCTGCTGAGAAGCAGACTTGGCGGCTGACAGTGATGTGAGTTCATCAGAGTCATGGAGCGGTTTGCCTGTTGCCTGGCCGATTCCGGCGATGCTGATTGGAGTGTCGGTGAAGTTGTGGGCGATCTCATCAGACACCAAGAGCACGCAAGATGCACCGTCGGTGATTGGTGCGCAGTCGTACAAGCGCAGAGGCCAGGCGATCCAGGGATTGGCTCTCTCGTCATTCAAGAAATCCATCTCTGTTTTGTAATCCGGCACTTCCTGTCCTCGTTCTTGGGCCCGGGTCATCCGGCGTTCCATCATGGTGGTCATGGTTTGTTGGAACTGGGCCTTGGGGTTTAGTGCTCCGTTGGCGTGGTTCTTGATGGCCACCTTGAGCAGGTGATCAAGATTGGTTTCGTAGCGGTCCATGTGGGCTTTTGCAATGGCGCCGAAGATGCCGGGGAACGTTAATCCAGCCGGTACTTCATAGAGACCGTCTGCAGCCGAGGCCAGGACGTCGGTTACGCCGTCGGTTGCCAGGTTGGTCATCTTCTCCATGCCGCCCACCAGAACAACGTCGTACATGCCGCTAGCAATGGCCATGACGCCTTCTCTGAGGGCGCTGCCGCTGCTAGCACAGGCATTTTCAATCCTGGTAACTGGGATGGGGGTGATGCCCAGCCAGTCGGCCACGATGGGTGCGGTGTGGCCTTGGTGTTCAAACAGGTCGGAGGAGTAGTTGCCCACGTAGGCGCACTCAATATCATGGATGTCGAAACCTCGGTCCATGCTCTCGACCATGTCTTGGAAGGCCTCAACAAATAGGTCTCGGCTGTCCTTGCCGGGGAATGCCCCAAATTGGGACAGGCCTGCACCTACTACCGAGACCGGGCGTCCCAATTTTCTTTTCTTGAAATTCGTGGCCATTT
>JAPKDE010000249.1 GCA_028822675.1 Dehalococcoidia bacterium
AACGGTTCATCGACGTAGAGTTGACTAGAACTTCCAACCTCACCGCCGGTGAGGTTTATCTCAACCTGATTGCCAAAGAACGGCGGGGAGACTTTTTAGGCGGCACCATACAAACGGTGCCCCACGTTACCAACGCCATTAAAGACAGGATTATTGCCTTGGCCGCCGAGTCTGGTGCCGATGTGATCATCACTGAAGTTGGCGGCACAGTTGGCGACATTGAGGGCCTGCCCTTCCTGGAAGCCATCCGGCAATTGCGAAACGACGTGGGTAGGGACAACGTGTTCTACATCCACCTAACGCTGCTTCCTTATATAGCAGCGGCATCAGAGTTAAAAACCAAACCGACTCAGCACAGCGTAAAAGAACTAAGGTCCATAGGCATCCAGCCGGACGCCATCCTTTGCCGAAGCGACTTTCCGGTAGCTCAGTCCATCTGCGAAAAAATATCGGCCTTCTGCGACGTTCCATTGAACGCCGTGATACCGGTGGAAACCGTTAACAATGTATATGAAGTGCCACTGCTGCTAGAAGAAGCAGGCCTTGGCGACATCATCGTGAAAAGCCTGGACTTACCGGACAACCCCAAAGACATGACCGAGTGGTCGGCCATGGTTGACCGGATGAATGAGCCCAAAGAAGTGCTCTCTATAGCCCTGGTGGGCAAGTATGTGGAGTATCCAGACTCCTATATATCAGTACGGGAAGCCCTGCGGCATGCCGGACTGGACCACACCAGAGATATAGAACTGCAATGGGTCCACTCTGAAGATATTGAGAAATACGGAGCAGACGCGCTACTATCAAGCGTTTGTGGAATAGTTGTTCCGGGTGGATTTGGCCCCCGCGGCGTGGAAGGGATGATTGAGGCGGTACGTTACGCCAGAGAGCACAACGTGCCTTACCTTGGTCTATGTCTTGGCCTTCAGGTCATGGTCATAGAATGGGCCAGGAATGTACTAAACATTAAGGATGCCAACTCTGAGGAGCTGGTTCCGGAGACCGATAACCCGGTGGTTCACATAATGCCAGATCAAGAGGGCATCTCCGCGAAGGGCGGAACCATGAGATTGGGAGACTATCCGTGTCACCCCCAGTCCAATACCCTGACAAAACAGGCCTACGGCACCGACGTGATAATGGAACGGCACCGTCACAGGTTCGAACTTAACAACTCATATAGAGAAGCGCTGGAAAACTCCGGGCTGGTGGTTGGTGGTTTGTCCCCCGACGGTAACCTGGTTGAGACCGGTGAAGTATCGGGGCATCCGTTCATGGTCGGTACCCAATACCACCCAGAGTTCAAATCTCGGCCCAACAGGCCTCACCCGTTATTCAGCAAGTTTATCGGGGCGGCTAAAGAGACCATCAGAGAAGGCGTACAGAGGCCTCTACCTCTGGACCTCAACTCCAACTAGCCAGCTTCCAGTTATCATTCCTCTCGATAAATTCAGCATCGATTCAACAAGCAATCTCCAACACTCCGGTTAAGACAGCTCAACGCAGACCAGGCCTGGGATTAACCCAATGCCTGAACCGGATATTTGATACAAAACTTAGAAGGGCGGTGAAACCTTGAAGCTCTTTCTGGACACAGCAAACATTCAGGAAATCAGAGACGGGGCCCGATTGGGAGTGATTAGTGGCGTTACCACCAATCCTTCACTGGCCTCTGCAGAGGGCATTGGCAACTCAGAAAGTTACAAGTCCGCAGTAAAAGAGATTGCCGACATCGTAGATGGACCGATTTCTGTTGAAGTAATCTCGCTGGACGCCCAAGGGATGATTGCTGAGGGCCGAGACATCGCCGGATGGATACCCAACCCCTGGGTCAAGATTCCCAGCACCAGAGACGGGTTTGAAGCAATATCGGTCTTAGCCAGTGAGGGTATCCGGATAAACCAAACACTTTGCTTCTCTGTGAACCAGGCGATACTGGGCGCTCAGGCCGGCTCCACAGCGGTGAGTCCCTTTATTGGCCGCCTTGACGACATTGGTCTTGAGGGCATAGACCTGATCAAAGACATTGTCGCGGTATACAAAGAACACAATATTGAGACCAAGGTACTGGCGGCAAGTATCCGCCATACCCTCCACTGCACTCTGGCAGCTCAGGCCGGGGCGCACATATCAACCATTCCCTATAAAGTGTTGACCCAAATGATTGACCACCCACTAACCACCTCCGGAGTGGCGCGCTTTAAAGCAGACTGGGAAAAAATAGCTAACCAATAACCGCCAACCACCGGCAGGGCGGATTATTCAAACAAACAACAGGTAAACAAAACAGCCGGTAATCAATTCATGATTCACTGCACAGCCTTAAAAAGCCCGTAGGAATAAGCCCCTAAGGCTGACCAAGTGCAAGATCAAAGACCCCAGTAAGAGGTAAACATGGCGACCATTCAAAAAATGTTAGATGTGTCCGAGATGGGGGCCAAGTCCAAGGAAGAACTCCTGGGACTTGCCAGCGATGTCGGCTTGAACGACACCACCGCTCTGGCAAACCTGCATAAAGAAGACTTACTCAGCCGGCTGTTCCAAGTGGTCTCATCCCAGCAATCCCTGATATCCACAGGTATCTTAGAGATCATGGATGAGGGTTACGGCTTCCTTCGTCAGGTAATCTCTTATCGCGCCTCGGGAGACGTTTACATCTCCCAGTCCCAGATTCGCCGGTTTAACCTCCGCAACGGAGACACCGTCACCGGACAGGTGAGACCCCCCAAAGAAGGCGAACGCTACTTTGGACTAGTGCGGGTTGAACTGATCAACGGCACGGAGACCGACCAGGTTCAGAGTCGCTACCGTCCAACCTTTGAACACATGACTCCCATCTTCCCGGAGAAACAGGTAATCCTGGAAACAGGCGGGTCCGAGCTATCCACCCGGATGGTAGACCTGTTTGCCCCCATTGGCCTGGGCCAGCGTGGCTTGATCGTCTCGCCGCCAAAAGCCGGCAAGACCACCATGCTGAAACAGATTGCCCACGGCGTGCAAACAAACACCCCAGACGCCACATTGATGGTCGCCCTAATTGGTGAGCGCCCCGAAGAAGTAACCGACATGCGACGAACGGTGGACGGCGACGTCTTTGCCTCCACGTTTGACGAATCAGTAGAGGAACAATGCCGGGTGGCTGAACTCTGCCTGGAAAAGGCCAAGCGCTTGGTGGAAATGGGTCAGGACGTGATAATCCTACTGGATAGCATCACCCGTCTCACCCGTGCTTATAACCTGGCCGTACCTACCAGCGGACGAACCCTCTCCGGAGGCATTGACCCAGCGGCCCTCTACCCGCCCAAGAAATTCTTTGGCGGCGCACGCAACATTGAAGAAGGCGGTAGCTTGACGATTATCGCCACCTGCCTAGTAGACACCGGCAGCCGGATGGACGAAGTCATCTACGAAGAATTCAAAGGCACCGGCAACATGGAACTGCATCTGGACCGGAAGCTGGCAGAACGACGCTACTTCCCGGCCATTGACATCGTCCGCAGTGGCACCAGGCGTGAAGAGCTGCTGTTCGGAGAAGAAACCCTAAAACAGATAGTCCTGCTCCGACGTATGATTAGCCTCATATCCAACGATGGGTCGGTAAATGCAACCGAGCGTGTACTGGAGCGGCTGGCCAAATCTGACAGTAATGAAGAATTCTTGGCCAACCTGAACAAAGACGCCTAACAATCAGTCACCTTAGGGCCTGATGGGCCACCATTGGGTAACCAAAGGTGATATTGGGTATAAATTGCCCCGCCAGATGTCTTGCGCTTTAGGTTAATCACT
>JAPKDE010000250.1 GCA_028822675.1 Dehalococcoidia bacterium
CAGTAAAGACCTGCTGTTTGACCCGCACTTGGTGGAGCGCAACTTCTACGAAGTGGTCTCCCATCATGAGAGTACCGGCATTCCGCCGCTGCCCTACGCTGGCCGCCCCTGGAAGCTGTCTAAAACCCCTGCCGTGGATGGCATGGCTGCCCCGCTAATGGGTGAGCACAATAGTCTCATCCTGGAAGACCTCTTAGGGAAAACCGCCGAGGAGATGGCGGCCCTAGAAGAATCGGGGATTATTGGCTACGGCCCCACCACCCCAAGGCCAGTGCAACGCCCGCCCCTGGAAGAACAGGTGCGCCAAGGCCGGATGCAACGCTTCGAAACCGACTTTGAAGAACAGGTCAGGAGAACGTTTCCAGCATAATGTCTAATCAGGAGCTATTAACTTGAGCGTTGGTTGGGCTATTTTGGGGACCGGGGGTTTTCCAGATGAGAAGGTTGCCCCCGCACTGAACCTGGTGGATGGCGGTGAGCTTATTGCCGTGATGAGCAGAGATGCCGCCAGAGCAGCGGAATTTGGTGCCAAGCATGGCGCACAGGTTGGTTACGACTCCATAGAAGCAGTGCTGGCCGATACTAGGGTAGATGCCGTGTATATAGCCAATCGGAATCACCTTCACGCCCCCCACGCCATCTTGGCCCTAAAAGCCGGCAAGCACGTGTTCATGGAAAAACCCATCGCCTTAAACTTTGCCGACGGGGTAGAAGTGGTTAAGGCTTCTGAATCTAGTGCCTGCAAACTGGGAGTCGGATTCGAATTGCGCCAACATCCGGGGAGGATCGAATCCAAGGAATTGATTTCTGCGGGTGCACTTGGCACGGTGGCCCTGGCACAGGCCCAGTTCGGCAGTGGTGTTCGTGGCAACATAAACCCCAAACCCCGCAGCGGCCACAGTGATTGGTGGGTTGATCCTGATTCCACCGGTGGCGCTTTCGCCATGATGGCTTTGGGAATCCACTGTGTCGACGAACTACGGTTCATGCTAGGGCAGGAAGTCACCGAGATTGCGGCCATCACTGATGGGCAGACTAGTTCCCAGTCGCTGGAAAACCTAGCCACTCTTTCTCTACGATTCTCAGGTGGCACAATCGGCACCGTGAACTGCGGATTCCGTATGCCCGGGTTTGAAAACTCGGTCTCGATATACGGGAGTGACGGCAAGATAATCTTCAACGAAGCCTATCCTCCCCACACCCTCCAAGGCAGCATGGAGATATCCAGCCAAACCGTGAACAATACAACATCCTACGAACGGGACGGTCTGATTCTGATGCAACGGCAAATTGAGGGTTTTAATCAGGTGATCCAGCACGGGCATCAGCCAGCGGCCACTGCAAGAGATGGCCTAAAAGCCGTCCAGGTTATCGAAGCCATGATTAAATCAGCAGCAACAGGAACCACAGTAAAACTAGAGCCACTAAATTTCTAAAATCTCTTCCCTTTTACGCCTTGTAAGATAATCAGCGACAAGATTACTCCCCGTCCAATCGGATTCTCAGAGCAACAAAATGCCAGCTAAGCAATATTGCCCAGCTGGCATTTTCATTCCCTAATTCAAACTATGGTACCGAAGGTATTTGGGTCCAGGCTCAGCCTGGTCTCTCTTCTCTCCACTGTGCAGTCGCATCAGCAACGAGATTCTTCGGCTTCGGCCTCAGAATGACATGACTTAAACCGAGACCACCGAAGCAACTCGAACTATGGCGCCGAAGGTATTTGGGTCCAGGCTCAGCCTGGCAGCCTGGTGGCTAGAGACCGTGCTTGGTTTCGTAGTCTCCGATGTCGTTTTCCATGCGGAGGGTTAGGCCGATGTCGTCCAGGCCGTTAACCAATGCGTCCTTGCGGGCGGCGTCAATTTCAAACGAAATGGAAATCTCCTCGCTCTCGTCCCAGACCCGTTGGCCGACCAGGTCGACCGTCAGTTCAATGCCAGGGTCGGCTTCAGCCTTGTCCATAATCTCCCGTACCTGCTCCGCGGGGAGCACCAGAGGTAGCACGCCATTCTTGAAACAGTTGTTGTAAAAAATGTCGGCGAAGCTGGTGGAGATGATGCACTTGATTCCGTAATCGCGGAGCGCCCACGGGGCGTGCTCCCTAGAAGAACCACAACCAAAGTTGGGTCCGGCCACCAGAACGTTGGCGTTCCGGTAGCCCTCTTTGTTCAGGATGAAATCCGGGTTGTCGGAGCCGTCGGCGTTATACCGCCACGACGAGAACAGCGCGTCTTCGAACCCGCTGCGCTCGATGCTCTTTAGGTACACCGCCGGGATGATCTGGTCGGTGTCGATGTTGACGCGGTCGATGGGCGCGACCACACCGGTTAATTTCGTAAAGGCGTCCATGGTTTATCTCCCTAGTTTATTGGGCGCTGGTCGGTTTTCAGGGTTTGGTCCCGGGTTTAAAGGTCTCTGACGTCGACGAAGTGACCGGCGATGGCTGCTGCTGCGGCCATGGCTGGACTCACCAAGTGAGTGCGTCCGCCCTTGCCCTGCCGTCCCTCAAAGTTACGGTTGGAGGTGGAAGCGCAGCGCTCGCCAGGCTTCAGAATGTCCGGGTTCATACCGAGACACATGGAGCAACCGGCGACCCGCCAGTCGACTCCGGCCTCAATTAAAATCTTGTCCAGACCCTCGTCTTCGGCTTCCTTTTTAATCTTTGCCGATCCGGGGACCATCATGGCGTAAACGTCGTCGTGGACCTTCTTGCCCTTGACCACTTCGGCGGCTGCTCGGATATCTTCCAGCCGGGAGTTGGTGCAGGCGCCAATGAAAACGCGGTCCAGTTTGATGTCCGTGATCGCCATACCGGCTTTCAGATCCATGTACTGGAGGGCCCGGTTTAGCGCGTCTTTGGTGTTCTCGTCTTCGGCATCTTCCGGGTTGGGTATCTTCCCGGAGATCGGCACAACCATGCCGGGGGTGGTGCCCCAGGTTACGTGAGGTTCAATGTCGGCAGCGTTAAGTTCCACCACCTTGTCGTACGTGGCACCGGGGTCGGAGGCTAGGTTCTTCCAACGTTCTACAGCGGCGTCGAATTCAGCGCCTTGTGGTGCAAATTGGCGGCCCTTAAGGTAGTCAAAAGTGGTCTGGTCGGGAGCGATCATACCAGCGCGGGCACCGGCCTCAATGCTCATGTTGCAGACGGTCATGCGTCCGTCCATGGACAGGGCGCGGATTGCATCACCGGTGTATTCAATAACGTGTCCAACACCGCCGTAAACCCCAATTTTGCCAATGATAGCCAGAATGACGTCCTTGGCAGTTACTCCTTTAGGGAGTTTACCGTTGACCCTAATTTCCATGGTGTCGGGTTTGAAGGCGCGTAGCGTTTGGGTAGCCAGCACGTGTTCAACTTCAGAAGTGCCAATCCCGATGGCGTAAGCACCCAGCGCTCCGTGGGTGGAGGTATGGCTGTCGCCGCAAACCACGGTCTTGCCGGGCTGGGTGTAGCCAAGGTCTGGCCCAATCACGTGGACGATGCCCTGTAGCGGGCTGAACCGGTCGTAAAGCGTGACGCCGAACTCGGCACAGTTGCTGTCCAAGGCGTCTAGCTGTTTCTTGGAAATCCCATCGGTCACCGGCAGAGACAGGTCCCAGGTGGGGGTGTTGTGGTCTGCGGTGGCAATGGTTAGATCTAAGCGTCTGACCTTGCGGCCAGCATCCCTAAGGCCGTCAAAGGCCTGGGGGGAGGTTACTTCGTGTACCAGGTGCAGGTCGATGTAGATAATCGGCGGCTCACCGGGCT
>JAPKDE010000251.1 GCA_028822675.1 Dehalococcoidia bacterium
AGGGTGGCTACTTCTTTGAAGTCAACGCGTTCTGCGGCACAGACCGCTTCTTTCTCTCGCTGGGCCACCAGCTCAAATACGACCTTGGTCAGGCCAAGGTTGGCGGCAATGTCTAAGATTTCTCGGATCAACCGCCTGCCCAAGCCCTCCTCACGGTTGGCAGGGTCCACCACCACTCTAACTTCGCCCAAATGGCTGCGTGCGGGAGTGCGGTTTAAGTGCAGAGTTGCGTCGGCCACTATGGCTTTGCCAGACACGGTCACTATGGGGATGACCTTGGCAAAGTCCATGTTCGTAATCCAACCGTGGATGACCTTGACGGAGGAAACGTTTTCTTTTAGGTAATAACGCTCCTCTTCCGGAATTCGCTCAAAAAATTCCAGAAGCCGGACCTTGTCATCGGGTTCAAGAGGACGGACCGAAACTTTGTCTCCGTCGTGCAGTATGATGTCCTTTGGCTATGACTGGGCATTTGGTAGGCCTCTAATGTGCTTCACCCCTTGATACTTGATTTTACGGTCTGGCAATTACGCTGTAGCTGCCTGCGAAATAACTTCGCGGAAACCCCAGAATCCTGCTCCGTTGAGGGAGAGCTACAAGGTCTCGTCTCCCTGTTCGCCGGTCCTGACCTTGATGGCATTGGTCACCGGATAGATAAATATCTTGCCGTCGCCTATGTTGCCGGTGCGGGCATGTTCAATGATGGTGTCGATGGCTGTTTGGGTAGAGTCGTCATGGACTACCAACTCAAGTTTCACTTTGGGCAACATGTCTATCTCATACCGACCAACGCCGCGTGAGCCGCCGGCGATAACTCCGCGCTGTGCGCCACGGCCGGTTACGTTAACCACGTTTAGCCCAACTAGGCCAACCGCAACCAAGGCCTCTTTAACGTCGTTCAATTTCTCCGGTCTGATGATCGCTTCTATCTTATTCATGGAGTCCTCCCAATCTTTGCAGAATGTCTGTGCCCTAATCCCTTTAGGTCTTTGGGGTTTCTGAAGGTCGGGGGGCCAACCAATATCCCATTCCCAGGGTGTGGCATTAACCCAATAAGCTTGACGATTTAGTTTATGAATTTCAAGGGCCACGTTAGCTTTTTTGAGGCCAAGCGAATTGTGCTGGCCAATTGAAGGATTGCCCAGTGTTGAACAATGCTGAATATTTGAATCTAGGTTTGTATTTTTTAAGAATCGTTTGATTCGGCGTCCTCTGAATCTTGCTGGACGGCCGATTTAATCCAGTTGGCCAGGTTGCTGGTGCCCACGTCCTTCAGCAGATAGCCGTCCACTCCCGCTTGGTAGGCCATACGGCGTTCGTCTGGATCCAGGTAAGACGTGAGCACGGCCACGGTAGTTTGGCCCTCTGCTGCCAGTGCTCGCCGACAGATGTCTACGCCATCTGCCCGCTTCATCTGGGTCTCTATCAGCACAACATCCGGACTCAAATCGGCAATCTCACGAATCCCGTCTTCACCGTCGCAGGTGGAACCTACCACGTTCAGGCCGGGCATGGATGCCAGGCGTCGGGCCAGGATTTCTCTGGTGGGACGGTGTTCGTCTATTAGAAATATTCGGATAGTCATATTAGCTTTTGCGCTGCGGAAATAAGGCGAATTGCCACGGCAAGTTTTCAAGGGATGCACTGCGACTAAATTCACAATACGACCGAACAAGATAGCGCAGTGAGTTCCGAAGGTAATCCGTCTAGTAGGCCGGTTGGGCATAAAAAAGGGCCGGTTGGTTTACCAACCGGCCCTTAGCTAATACCGACTAAATCTGCGCCTGGAATACCTGTTTATAGTTTAAGAGTTGTATTCTCGGCGGCCACGGCGTTCAGCCAGGAACGCTGCTGCCTGGGAACGGCGGGAGACCTCTAGTTTGCCCAGGATGTTGCTTACGTAGTTTTTTACGGTCTTGTCACTGAGGTTAATATGGCCGGCGATCTCACGGTTGGTCTGGCCGTCCGCTATAAGTTCCAGGATTTTCTTCTCCTGGTCAGTCAGTTGGGCGAGAACGTCTACTTCTTTGCCTCGCCGCACCCGTTCCAGCACGCTGGCGGTGACGGTTGGGTCCAGCAGAGACTGGCCGGAACCAACACGGCGGATGGCGTCCACAATCTCCTGGGAGCGAATCTTTTTGAGAAGATAACCTGACGCTCCGGCCATGATGGAGCCCATCACTGCTTCTTCGTCGCTGTATGAGGTGAGCATTAGGACTTTGACGTCGGAGTTTTCGTCGCGGATCTCACGGCAGGCTTCAATCCCGGTGCCGTCCGGCAAGCGAATGTCCATCACTACCACGTCTGGTACCCTCTCTCGGGCCTTTTCCACCGCCTCGGCCACTGTTCCGGCTTCAGCCACAACGGTGAGGTCTTCTTGACGGGAGACCAGCATGGCCAGTCCCTTTCGGACAATGTCGTGGTCGTCGACGATCAAAATCTTGAGTTTTTCATTGGCTGCCATTTAGTTCACCTCAGTGCGCCGTTAGCCTGTGACCTTGGTCCCCTGTTACTCGAATCCATAAAACGGACCGCGTGCTGACCAGTACCTGCGGGCGATTATAGGTTACACCAGTGGCGATCTGGTTGCGGGAACCGGAACCGGGACTTTTATGTCCAACTTGGTTCCGCCGCCGGGAGCGCTATCTATATAAAGGATGCCGCCCAGCCGTTTTGCCCGGTCTTTGATGTTGGGCAGGCCGTAGCCGCGGCCCAACTCGGCAGTTTCCAGTTCAAAGCCGTCGCCGTCATCGGTGATGGTCAAGCAGATATCGCCACCGGACACTCCCAGGGCTACGGAGACATTGTTTGCGTAGCCCTGGGAGTACTTCTCAATATTGGAGAAAAATTCCTGAATGATGTGCCAGATATTGACGAAATACCGCTCTGGCAGCAATCATGGGTCCAGATTCAGATCCAGGTCCACTGTTACAGATACGGCGGCGCGGTCTTCCAAGTAACCCACCAGGGAAGCCAGAGCTTCTTACAGGCGTCTGCCCTGTAGCTCCGTGGGTCTCAGGTCCATGATGTAACGGCGGATGTCGCCAATGACCCAGTTCAGGTCATCAACCACTTCCTCTATTCGCGGTTTTACGCTGTTTGGTTCTTGGTCTGACAGTGCGGAAATGTCCTCCAGTGTTAGGCCCACTGAGTACATGGACTGAATCACGCCGTCGTGCAGATCACGGCCGATACGGTCTCTTTCATCAGCCACTGCCAGCCGCTGTGACTGGTCTTGCTGCTGAAAAAGAAGGTTGATGTTTTCCAGGGCCACCGACAACTGGTCAGCCAGGGTTTTAACGTCGCTCCCGTCAAAGATGTTTGGCTCCATGCCGTCCACATTGATTACGGCCGCGGTCTCGTCTTTGACCACCACCGGCACCGCCAATTCAGAGGCGGTTTCAAACCCGGCCACGGCATGGTGGCGGGGGTCTTCATGAACATCGTTGCAGAGCGCGGTTTGTCCGGTGCGGGCGACCCAGGCAGCGATGCCCCGGTCCAAGGGACGGCGAGTCCCAATCGGTATCTTGCCTTCAACCGAACCGGCCAAAACGCGAATAGTGATGGCGTTATTCTCCAGTTCCACCCAGAAGACCTGGACGTTCTGGTAACTGAACCCCTCTCTGAGTAGCTCAGCCACCTTTTCCAGCAGCCGGTCCAGGTCAAAGATGCGGGTCAGCTCTCGGCCCATCAGGCTTAGTACGTCTAGCTGGGCAGAGCGGCG
>JAPKDE010000252.1 GCA_028822675.1 Dehalococcoidia bacterium
CATCGAAGCAGCCGCCCATATCGCTAGGTAAAAACGGCATTATATGATTGTAGGCGGGCTCGTGGCCTTCGGATTTTCGCTTTCAATCTTGGCCTTTATCCTAGTTGTTGGGTTTGAACGCGACCGTCACAAGCAGGTATTTGAATCCACAGTGGCGAACCGGTCGCCACTCCACGCGTGATGCTGGTTCAGGAAGCCGAGAATCAGTACAGTTTCTTAGTATTCCTTGCCTCCTATAAAAAAGGGCTGCCAACTTCCACCTTACAGGAGCGTAGAGATTCACTCCAAGGTTTCGCCCTCGGGGTGTTTCAAGTCCATGACCTGGTGACCAGCGCGTGGTTAAGCGCCGGACTCCAACCCCTACCGTAAAACTTCGAATTATCTCTATTCGACCGTTCCGCGCCAGAAGCCACTGGTCCGCTGATAGTAACCTCCCTAGCACCAGATGCCGGTTTGGACGGTTCCGGCCAATTGTCGTTTGCCGATTCCTTGAAAATCGGTGGCAGAATTTGGAACGCGGAGATCATCTCCCAACAACAACCACTAACAGACATGTGGCAGCCTTGGTCCGCGTTGCTGGCGGGCTTGAGCCTGACAATGATTAGTTCAGCCTTTCTGTTGCTGGCAATGCAGCGTGAGTCCAGGACTCAACTACTGGTGGAAGTGCGCACCAAAGAATTATCAGAGACTAATCAAAAACTGGAAGAGGAGATTACTGACAGGTCCAGAGCCCAACTGGAATTGGCTGGACTCTATGAGGTCTCCAGTATTTTTTCCGCGGAAGGCGATTTTCAAACCAAAGCCACCGACGCGCTGGAGAAGGTGGCCGTCTTGGCCGCCGCCGACTGGGTCACGCTGCGGCTGCCCAAAGAAGACGAACCAGGCCTCCATCTGGTGGCTGCTTCCGGACCATTAGTTGAGAAATTCCCTCCCATTCCAATTTTCAGTGATTCCATGATCATGAGCACAACCGCGTTCACTGAAGGTCAGATAGAAGTCATAGACGATTATGCCGCCAGAGCAGCGTCGTCCCAAGCGCTGATCAACCAGGGGATGCAGTCCATGGTTATCCTGCCGATCAAAGTCGGCGAATGGACCATGGGTTTGGTTACGGTCATTTCCAAAGACACAAACCACTTCAGCCCCCAAATGGTCCTCTGTTAACGTCGGTTGGAGAGGGTCTTGGGGTGCTGCTTGATAACTCGCTGCTCCACGAATCGACCGAAAACGCCAACCAAGCCCTTACAGAGCGGGAGGCCAGGCTCAGAGGAATCGTGGACTCGGCGGTTGACGCGATAATCACCATTGATGAAGTTGGCAATGTTGAGTCGTTCGATGCCGGTGCAGAAAGTATCTTCGGGTTCGCCGCCGCTGAAGTTGTGGGCCAAAACGTCAATATGCTAATGCCCGCGCCCGACCATACCGCCCATGATGGATATCTAAACGCCTACGAACAGACCGAGATTAAGAAGGTGGTTGGGCAGGGCCGCGAGGTTGTGGGCCGCCGTAAAGATGGCACGGAGTTTCCGTTAGACCTCTCAGTCAGCGTGGTGAAGTTATCCGACCGCCGGATCTACACCGTGATCATCAGGGATATAACAGAAAGTAAAACCCTGCAAAACGAATTAGAAGAGCGGGCGAGAGAGCTGGAGATTGCCCTTGGGAAGTTAAAAACCCTGGACCGGATGAAAGACGAGTTCATTCCTACCGTTTCCCACGAACTGCGAACTCCATTGACCTCCATCAAAGGGGCGGCTGAAATACTTCTGAACTACCAGGATGAAGACCAGGCCACCAATGCAAAATTCTTGGGCATCATCAACAGCGAAAGTGACCGCCTCACCAGACTGATTAACGATGTCCTGGACCTGGCCCGGATGGAGTCCGGCCAGATGGGATGGGACATGTCCCCAGTTGACCTGCGCAGTGTCATTGAAACGGCGGTGTACGGCACGCACGCCCTCACAGTGAGTAAGAACGTTACCGTTGAGATTGGGTCCACTAATCAATTGCCGAAGGTTGAGTCAGACACTGATAAATTGGTTCAAGTAGTGACCAATATTTTGAGCAACGCGATCAAATTCAACCCCAGTGGCGGAATGATCAAGGTTAGCTCTTGCGTGTCCTCAACCCCTAATCCAACCTTCAGTGGGGAAATGGTGGAGGTCAGCGTCTCTGACAACGAAGTTGGCATACCCGCCAGTGAAATCCACAAGATTTTCAAGCGGTTTGAGCAAGCGGGCACAACCCTTGCCGACCGGCCTCAAGGCACCGGGGTGGGACTGGCAATCAGCAAGGAGATCGTCAACTACTTGGGCGGTGACATTTGGGTTGAGAGCGAACCGGGCCAGGGAAGTGCCTTCTTTTTTACCATCCATTCTATTCCCACGCCCTTCTAGCTAAACTCCAGCCCTTAGTGGATTCCTGTGAGCCGTCTACCATTCTCTCTTCGTGCGCATCACCAGAAGTCCGTGTACAATCCGTGGCACCCCGCGGAACCTCTATATTAGGCACGGATTAGGAGTGCACGTCCACCATGAGACGCAGCGAAACACGTATTCTCACCACCCATACCGGCAGCCTCCCCAGGTCACCAGAATTACAAGAATTGCTGCGCTCCAGACTAGACCCAGAGGCGGCTGAAGCTGAGGAGTTTCGCACTGGAGTGGAAGAAGGAGTGGCTGATGTGGTGGCCAAACAAGTGGCCACCGGCATTGATGTCATCAATGATGGAGAGCAAGGCCGCGTCCAGTACGCAACCTACGTTAAAGATCGACTAACCGGGTTCGACGGTGAACAAGTCCTCAGGGCTAGACCCCGTCTGGACATGCTAGATTTTCCCGAATTTGCCGCCCAAAGCGGTGTTTCATCATCGGCCACCATCCCCTGGCCGGCCTGCACCGGCCCCATCGCTTGGAAAGACAAAGATGCAGTACAGCGGGATATCCAACGGCTGCAAAATGCCACCAAGGACGCCAAAGCAGAAGAAGTCTTCATGACCGCTGCCTCACCCGGCGTGATTGCCAACTTCCTGCACAACGAACACTACTCCACAGAAGAGGAGTACCTGTACGCCCTCGCCGACGTGATGAAAGACGATTACAAAGCCATCGTCGACTCCGGCCTGCTGCTCCAGATTGACTGTCCGGATTTGGCCATGACCCGGATCACCCAGTTTTCGCACCTAAGCGAAGACGAGTTCATCAAAATAGTTGAGATGCACGTAGAGGTGCTGCAACACGCACTGGCTGGCATTGCTCCGGACCGGATGCGCATGCACCTCTGCTGGGGCAACACGGAGGGTCCTCATAACCATGATGTGCCCCTGAGCAAAATCATCAACATCGTGTTGAAAGCCCCGACCGGCGCAATCTCTTTTGAAGGCGCAAATCCCCGCCACGCCCACGAGTGGAAGGTCTGGCAAGACGTGAAACTACCAGAAGGCAAGGTCATCATTCCAGGTGTCTTAGACACCACCACCAACTTCATCGAGCACCCGGAACTAGTGGCCGAACGCATCATGCGCTACGCCAGTGTCGTGGGCAAAGAAAACATCATGGTGGGCAGCGATTGCGGCTTTGGCACGTCTGCCTGGGGTCGGCGCGTGGAGTCGCGTATCGCCTGGGCCAAACTAGAGGCAATGGTTGAAGGTGCCCGGTTGGCCAGCCAGGAGCTTTGGTAGAGATTGCCAGAACCTCAAGAAGAATCTATGGATCAAAAC
>JAPKDE010000038.1 GCA_028822675.1 Dehalococcoidia bacterium
GTTGTTCGGCCAAAAGTGAAGACAGGTGTGAATTTGTGGAGGGATAGCTGCCTACCAGCTCTGGCAGGCGCTCCTGCAAGTCCTCAATGAACTGGGTCGGTGGGAAGTACCGGTTGGTCATGTAACAAAAATCTAAAACATTGTGATTCCAAAATCCTCCATAAAGGGAGGACAATTGGTCAACTTCTTGCGTGTGCATAGGTACCTACTTTTGGGACGACATAAGTCGTACCACATAGAAATGATTCAAAAATTGGTGCAATTCGGCTGCGGATTCTAGGAATGCCAAAAAGCTAAAGGCCGAATTGCGGAGTTGCCCTGGGTCTAGGAATGCCTAAAAAGGAAAGTAGTTGAAGGTCGCTAGCGGAAGGGTAGAGGGCAGGGGGAAATAGCGCGGAAGTTAGGTATGCGGGTATGGGTGGGGAAATTGTTAGTCATGGTGGTTCTCCAATTATCTGCCATTGCGATAATTTGTATCGCGCAGATAACCTGGTCGTGGGTATCCTAACACCTACTGGTTTGGTGGTCAAATTCCACTCAGTCTCTCGGGATGGTTAATATTGGCCTACCAAACCCAGCATCTACCCACGTCTACGAGCTTTGATAACTGGGGCCAACTGTGCGTTGACGTGCCGCCTATCGTCGGATGATAATCGCTGGGCCCTGAACAAGATTCAAACGAGGTCAGCCTGATGGAGTTCTGTCTAGGCTGACTAATTTACCCGTAACAGGAGCAAACTAATGGCCACTGGCTCACTTACTTGGAAAGACGAACAGATTCAAATTGGCGATACCACTCTCCACCTACGTCAGGGTGGTAGCGGCGACCCGATATTGGTGCTCCACGATGAAATGGGACGCACCGAGCCCTTAAATTACGCGGATGCCCTGGCCCAGGATTTCAGCCTGCAAATGCCGGCCCTGCCCGGTTTTGGGTCCACTGACCGGGTTGATTGGATCATGAGCGTTCGAGACTTGGCCAGTTGGTACCTGCGAGTGTTAGACGAGATGGGCGTGGGACGGGTTAATGTGATGGGCTTTTCCTTGGGCGGGTGGTTGGCCGCAGAAATGGCCTCTCAGTCTCCCAGCAGCTTTGGCAAAATGGCCTTGGTCGCTCCAACTGGGATTAAACCCGATTCGGGCGACATTTATGACATGTTCTTGGTCGTCGCTCGGGAGTACTTGGAAGAAGGGTTCCTGGACACCAGCGCCACACCGGAGTACGCCACTGCGTATCCGATGGAACCCAGCCCGGAGTTGGAAGAGCTCTGGGAGGTTGCCAGAGAAGAGGCCGCACGCTTGACCTGGCGTCCTTACATGTACCATGCAGCGCTTCCCCACTTGCTGGGCCGCTTGAAAGACCTGCCAACACTATTGGTTTGGGGAGAGAACGACGCCATAATCCCGGCCAGTGCTGGTCAGCAATACCAGAAGGCAATTCAGGGATCGCGCTTGGAAATCATCGCCAACTGTGGTCACCATCCGGAGATGGAACAACCAGAAAAATTTATTGGCCTAATCAATGACTTCTTCGCCTAAGCCAATCAGTTTTTGTAACTAAACATGGAACAACCTGTATTGCCGGTGTTCAAAATATTCCGATCGCTGGTCTAATAAACCAACATCAACTACCCAGGCCTACTTCGGTATTACTTAAAAACTACTCGACGAAGATATTGCAGTGATCGTAAGAATGAGTGGGCGGCAAAGCTAGACTTAGAGGTCTACGAGGAAGTAGAGAAGGATACCATCGCAACACACCAAGCTCTGATGGTTATGGTGATTGTCGCCGTGGCCACCGGAATCGGCTCGTTCGCGTCTGGCGGCGTGCTTGGATTCTTTGTTGGCATCGTCGGTGGAGTCGGTCTTTGGGCAATGTGGGCCTGGATCACCCACTATATTGGCACCACCATACTGAAAACAGAGGCAACCAAGCCGACTGGGGACAACTGGCCCGCACGCTTGGTTTTGCCGAGTCACCCGGCGTACTGAAAGTGGTTGGTTTTATTCCGGTAATCGGCCCGCTGATCTTCTTCATAGCGTCTATCTGGCAATTAGTGGCAATCAAGGTGGCACTTGAATACGAGTCCTAAGGACGTGCGATTGGCGTCGCGCTGATTGGATTCATCCCTATTACATCGTGAGCGCAATTATCTTCTCATTGATCTAGTCTGGCCAGACTAGACTTCAAACACCGCCCAACAAAAAACCGCCTGTGGTGTAGCTCTCAGACCACCGGCGGTTTTTCTTGTTATTGCAGACACGACACTAGCGTTGTTAGATGCTCATGAGATGTCTTGATACTAGTTTTATTACCAAGAACTCCGCAATATGGACATGATTGGCCCGGCGTCCGACACCGGAGTTGGGTTTGTCGCCAGAGCGCGATCGTGCAGTGTGGCCGCAGCTATCAGTTCCAACCCCTCTTCAGGCACACCAACATCACGCAGCCGACCCGGCAGACCCAATGACACTCGCAGGTCTTCCACCGCGTCCGCCGCCGCCATCGCTGCGTCCAAGTCGCTCATACCCGCCGTATCTACGCCCATTGCCTTGGCGATCAACGCCTGGCGGTCCGCTGAGGCTTCAGCATTAAACCGCATGGTATGCGGCAGCATGATGGCATTAGCATCTCCGTGAGGCACATCAAAGAGGCCGCCGACGTGGTGCGCGGTAGCCGTGTTAAGCCCCAAACCGCCAACGCCGGACAAGGATGCCAATGATGCCGCCGTTTTGGTGTTCAACAGACAGTCCAAATCAAGGCTTGGACACTGCGGCAGGTATTCCACCAGCATTGAGATTGCATGCAGGGCCATTGAGTCAGAGATTGGGTTGTGGCGGGTTGAATAGACCGTTTCCACTGCTATCCGCATCTGCCCCATGGCGGTGGACAACAAGATGTTCATGGGAGTTGTCGCCAGGGCTTGGCCATCTATCACCACTGAACGCGGGATGGTTGAGGGATCGGCAACTACAACTTTTCGCCCAAGGTCTTTGTCGGCGAAACCAGCACCTCGGCTGAGTTCAGCACCTCCCATGGTGGTGGGCACGGTGACGATGGGCACTCGATTTGTGGACAGCTTGGGCAGTGTTATCTTGTCCGGCGGTTCAAATATCACTTGGTGATCGTGAATTCTCCCACCCTCGCCTAGCAACGTGGCAATGCCCTTGGTGGTGTCGTGGGTGCTGCCGCCGCCAACACTGACCAAGATGTCTGGTTTTACGTCTGAGGCCAGTAACATCGCCTCGTCCAGCGTGTGCACGGGCGAGTGTGGTGCCACCCCGGAGAACAGACCAACAAACCGGTCTCCCAGCGCTGCTTGTACCCGTTGGATAACGTCTGATTTCTCCAGTATCGATGGGCCGCAAGTGACCATTGCCCTAGTGGCACCCAATCGGTCTAAAACACCGGGTAAACCGCTGATGGCATCAGATGCACAAATGACTTCCTGGGCCACGCTGTTGAAACTGAACGACAAGGGTTGGGCCACTGAACTACCTCCGCTATTTGTTAAATCAGATCTTGAATTCAGATTCCGCGGTCCGACCGCTCTGCCTCAACGGCAAACCACAGGGCCATACCGCCGCTGCGGTCGTCAAAACCGAAGATTGCCGGGCGGTCTAGGTACTCTCGGACGTTGTTCTGAACTCCGGTGCTCGCGCAGCCATCGACCACATTGCCAACATCGTCGACCCTTTCGGCAACGCCTTGCCAAGCCAGATCGACTGCGTCTTGGAAATCATCGGAAAGGAAACCAAATCGAATGCCGCGAGCCATCGCGTAACCCATCATGCAAGTGGCGGTGAACTCCAGGTATGAGCCCTGTACATCCAGTACGTTGTTTAGCATGCCAGACTGGTGTTGCAAACGGCGCAGTGACTCCATGAGCCGTCCGTACATCGTGGTGATAGCAGGGCGCTGTGGATGGTCTTCCGGCAGGTAGGTCAGAGTCTCGGCCAAACCCATGGCGGCAAAACCGTTACCACGACCCCAGTAGTAGGCGGCAGAGCGGCAATGCCAGAACAGTCCGTGGCTCTGTTGAATCTTGCCGTTCACCATGAAATTGGCCAGGGTATCGGCATATTTAGTGTCGCCAGTCAGCTTGAAGGCACGTCCCAATATTGCTCCGCTCATGAACATATCTTCGGTGCGGAAATCAGGGTCGCAGGGTTTAGGGGCACTGCCTTGACCTCGAGACTCAAACCGGTCTGCCGCTTGAATGACCAGGTCGTTATAGCGAGCTTCGCCTGTGGCGTCGGCCAGTTCGTCGGCCCAGACCACCGATGCCAAAGCAGAAGGAGCCAGGTCCTCGGGCACTCCTGCCGACGTGAAGCCTTCCAGCAATCGTGCAATGTCAGGCGCTGGGTTTTCACTGGTTGGTTCCAGTTGGTGCAGACGCAGCCGGCCGCTGAGGGGCACTCCCTGTGTGTAGACAATGGGTTCAAAAGTGCGGCCATAGGCGTTCGCCAAGATCTTGGCGATCTCGACTTTGGAACGGTTGCGACGGACATCCAAAGATTTTCGCGCATCAGACGTGGTGAGCACGTCCAGTTGCCTAAGCATGCTGAACAAGCGACTCAGTTCCCGGGGAAGCTGTTCATCGTTGGCGGTCAGCCGGATTCCTGGAATAGTCCCCAACCCGTCCGGGTGTCCAGTGCCCAGGGCCGCAAGCAGCCCCTGATCCCCGGTGACGGTCTTGGCAGCCAACCCAGGTGCAAGGCCCTGCCCCGCCTGGTTGACCTCCCATTGCAACGACTCACCAGAATGCAATTCCAAGACCAGATCAGGCGCTTGAAAACAGATCCAACGCCAGAGATACCGTTTCTCCGGGTCTTCAGGGTCGTAGTAGAACTTGCCTTCTGGCGGGTAGACACCGGAGGGATTACCGCCGACGCCGTTGCCCGGTGCAGCATTTAATCTAAGGCCGTCTGGGTTGGCGCAGGGCACGGCGCTGAGGGCTATCCGCAGAGAAAGAACGTCACCGCCGCCGGCAAATAGTTCCAGAGCGTGGAGCGCCATGTCCACATCGGCGTTATGACCAGACAATCCGCCGATCAGCAGAATTCGAATTCTTGACGTCTCCACGGAGTAGGCGTTCCGGTCAATCAATGCTGGAATCTGCCCCATGGATCGGGTGACACCGCAGGCAGTGCGACTCCAAAAGCCAGGGCGAGCCCGCAGCAGTGTGTCGATGGCGTCTTTAATGGTTTGTTCTGTGGACAAAAATACCTTCCTCTGAACCGTTAGTAGTTAATTGGAATTCTTTGCGTAATTGAGAAGCCCGTCTCGTTATTTGGTAATCAACGAGAGCTTGATTAGATCTACGGAGTCTGCCAGAGCATCCGGGTTTAATATCATGGTAATCATTTTTTCAACATTTGCTTTGGGCGTTGGGTGAACTGCGTGGGCGGCGCAGTCACGAAATTTGTCCTTCAACTGTTCTATGGAAAGGGGATTATCAGGAGAACCAAAGGGAGATTCAAGCTCCACCGCCGATGTTTTACCACCAACACAGACAACTTCTATTTCAGCCCACCCTTTGGCCGCACCCGGCTTACTTTCGGACGTAACTAACTCTGATGCTGCCAATACTACGGGGTTGGTAAAGATATTGATCTCGTCGATTCCCACACCGCCCAAGGCCAGGCCGCAGCCGATCAGGTAGCGCACGCTGAACTGGGCTTCCACTTGGTGACTTGGCCTGGCGATGCCCGCGGATAGGTTGTAACGGGAATCGAGGGTCTCCGCGTCCATGCGGACAACCACGGACTCGATTTCGTTCTTCCCCAATTCTAGTTCGTGGTGCAGTTTTATAGCTGCGTCGATGAAAGCATGGGATGGCCGGACGCAGGGATAAGGTTTAAAGCTGATGCGGTCGCCTACGTATTCTTTCCCCAGGTCCTGGTCAATGATCGAGAGTTCGTAGCCGTCCGGTTGGTACATCGGGAAGAAACCATAGCGTCCGGCAAACACGTTTTCTGCCCCGGTAAATCCCTCTTTGGCCAAGAAGGCTGATAGCACTGCGCCGTGCGCGGCTTGGCCAGCTTGGAACCGCTTGGTGAGTGCGCCGTCGACGATGCACTGCCGGTTGCCTGCTGCCTGGCTATAGGCGATGCCAAAGGCATGGACCATCTGCTCTTGGCTCAACCCAATCAGCTTGCCTGCCGCCGCAGTGGCGCCAAAGATGCCAAAGCTGGCGGTACGGTGCCAACCACGGTCATCATGAGCGGCCAAACCAAGTCGGCAGGACACGTCCAACCCCAGCGTGGCGGCCAGTATTAACTGCTCACCGGAGACGCCGCCAACTGACTCAGCAATGGCCAAACTGGCAGCAAGGACCGACGTTCCAGGATGTACGTGGCCGCCTTTGTCATAGGTGTCGTCAAAATCCAGGGCGTGCCCCATGGCTGAATTGATCATTGCGGCATGGTGAGCTGGCATCTTGCCGCCAATAACGACCAGGCTGGATTCTTCCAAACCGCCCCAGTGTCCGTTAACCGCCACCAGTTCATCAATGCCTGGCGCCCCACTACCGCCAAGCATGGCACCAAAAGTGTCCAGTACGTCTCGTCTGGTGGCATCCAAACTCGCCTCTGGAACGTCTTTGATGCCCGTATCAATCACATGGGCAGCCAGGGTATAGGCCGGGTCAACTGTTGTTTTCTTGGCAGCCATTTTCGACGGATCTCCAATAGTTATATGAAGGGTTTATGCGGGCATAAAAACGGCCTAGGGTGTTTGGTCACTCCCTGGGCCGTTCAACTGGTGCAGATTAAATCCTATTTTTGGACGATGTCCACGTTGACGGCCCGCTTAGCTGAAACCGTGAATGTCAGAGAGGCGGAACCGCCGCCATCGGTGCTGGCCATGACCTGGATGTTCTCCGGTCCTTCCAGGTAATTAATCTCGCCGTCCTCTACGCGGAAGGGGCGGTCGTGTCCTGGATAGGAAACATTGGACGCCGCGACCATTTTCTCAACGCTCTCTTGGGCGTCAGCCACGTCCCAGAAGACGTTGTAAGGGAGGCCACGGGCGATGCTACCACTTTCTGGCAGGGCATCACCGGCCAGAAGTACGTTCTCGCCGTTGATCTCAGCCAAAATGCTCATGTGACCCTTGGTGTGGCCCGGAGTCCCAATTATTGAGACACTTTCCACAATCTTGTCGCCCTCTGATACGGTTTCGACTTTCATGTTGCGCATCATGTCGGCCATGCCAGCGGCAACTGCCAGGTCCCATTTGTTGGGGGAGCGGGCATAGTCGATTTCGGTGGGGTTGACCAGCACCTGGGCGTTGGTGAACAGGTCGGTGTTTTGGCAATGATTTCAGTGCATGTGGGTCAGGATGACAATATCAATGTCGTCGGTTCCAGACCATGAGTTTTCAGGGCCTTGACCAAGAAGGGCCGCCGCGATGAAGGGCCGGTGTCGATCAGGGTGTTGTGGTTGCCGACTCGGAGCAGCGAGTTGGTGGAATAGCCAACCGAACCCTGGTCTGTAGCGAGTCCAAAACCATAAGTGAGTACGTCCAATGTTGCCATGTTTTAGATGTCCTTTTGGATACCAGTCATGTAACCTCAAAGTGATTTGAAATAGGCTTAAATATTTAGCTTAATTTTCAGGGGTTAGCTTAGCGAAATTTGGGCATTACCTTTTCCGCAAAGAGCCTTAGCGAGCTGGAAACCTGGTCAAAATCGAGGCCGCCAGCGTCCAGGTAGCTAAGGAAGTTGGTCACGTGGTTGTCTTCCAGTTCTTTGATGGCCCCGGTGACTTTCTCCGGGCTGCCGATGGCGGCCATGCCTTCTATGCCCCGCTCGGCCACTAGGTCGTGTTCGATGAACGGGTCGCGGACGTAGTTCTCATAGCCGCTCAGTCCGCCGGGGGCGTTGGCCATTTCGGAAACCGGGCGGCGCAGGAATTCTCCCATGTCACCGGCCCATTGCAGGCGCGGCGTTAGCAGATCTATCGCTTCGTTGTCTGTGGGGGAGACGTAAACGTTGCGCACGGCGGCAATTTCGATGTCATCCGGTGCCACGCCCTCTTCAACCATCCGACGGTGGTAGAGGCTGATTAGGTTCTGGTCTGAGTCCGGCGAAGCGGGGAAGAAGCTGCTGCCGACGGTGAACAGTCCCCACCGGTTGGAGACGGCTATCTCTACGGACTCGGGGCTGTGCGTGACCGCCATCAAAATCGGGGGCGTTGGCTGCTGCACCGGTTTGGGTATGACCATGACCTCCGGAAACTGGAAGAACTGGCCGTTGTAGGAAAAGCGCTCCTCTGTCCAGGCTTTCACGGCGATATCCATCCCTTCTATGAACCGGTCTCGGGACTCGGCGATATCGATGCCGTAGATATCGAACTCCCGCTTCTGATAACCGCGCCCAATGCCCACCACAACCCGGCCACCGCTGATGATATCGATGGTCGCCAAATCTTGAGCCAGTCTCAGTGGCGCGTGCCAAGGAACGATGGTGCAGGCAACGCCAATCTGAACCCGCTTGGTTCGGGCGGCAATCGCAGCTAAAAGACTGTGGGGCGAGCTGATGATGCTGTGCTCACTGAAGGCGTGCTCGGCAATCCAGACCGAATCAAACCCAAGTTCCTCGGCGAGTTCAGCACCTTTTAGAATGTCTTGATAGACTTCCACATCGGTTCGAGTCACCGGGTTTGGATTGTCCTTCTGGTCGCTGTACTGCTCGTGTAATTGGGGACGTTGCCCTACAAAAAATGCTCCGAATTTCATGTTGTTACCCCGCTTTCTCTATCTCGGCGTAAACCGCGCCCATGCGCACTACAGAATCGTTCTCAACGTCGGTGAACCACCGCAGCAGCGACCGAGTTAATGGATCAACTGATTCGTCGTCCGTGGCGGCTTCATAACGATCGCGGACGCCAGGGGTTGCCTGACGTAGTCGTGCTTCTTTCAGCCAAGCAATCTTTTCGGCATCTGAAATGTCAGACTTAACGACACGAACTTTCTCATCGAAGTCCGGGTCTGATATCTCTTCGGTTTGGAAACCCAGTTCTTTAACCCGGCGGTCAAAGATATCACCGTGGCTATATTCCCGGGCCGCCACAAAAGAAAGACATTCTTTCAGGTCTTTGTTGTCGGTCTTATTCGCCCAGGCTTCGAGGTAAACCCCAGCCCGGTTCTCTTGAAGTCGGATGTCGTTTAAAAGGCTAACGTACTCAGGTTTGGAGGTCATACTGAACTGCTCCTAAGGCAGATTTAGCTTTGGACAAGAGGCCAGAAACAGGCGTGACAGCCTGGCTGCAACGTGGAGTTTAGTGCGCCTTGTTGGGGGTGTCAATCGGGCGTGGCGTAGGCACGTAACATGCTAGAATACTGGTGTTCATATGCTGGCCCTATTATGGGTCTACAAAATCGCCGCAGGAGTCACGACTGATGGCAGGAAAAAACAGTAACTACGAAAAAGAAGGCCAAATAACCCGAGCCCTTGGGGATTTTGCCGCCAACTTGGATTACGAAGACCTTTCCCCAGAAGTGGTCGACCGGGCCAAGTATTTCTGCCTGGATTTTGCCGGCGTCACATTGAACGGATCGACCACCGACTCTGCAAAAGCGGTGGTGCAAGCACTGGAAAGCATCGGACGTTCCGGCCCGTCCACGGTCGTTGGCACTAGCCAGAGGGTACTGCCCGAATACGCCGCCATGGCCAACGGCACTGCCTTCCACAGCATTGAGATGGACGACGTCAACAACGAAGCCTGTCTCCATCCTGGCGTCACCGCTTTCCCGACCGCGTTGGCAATGGCCGACATTGCCCAGGTGAGCGGCAAAGAGTTCATCGCGGCAGTGGTGGCCGGCTACGACGTGATTATCCGACTTGGCCGGGCTTTGAAGGGCGCCGAGCATTACGCCAGAGGGTTTCACCCCACTGGCACCTGCGGTGCATTCGGCGCGGCTGCGGTGGCCGGGCGTTTGCTGGGATTAAAGGATGATTCCTTCGTCCACGCCTTGGGCATTGCCGGCAGTCAAACGTCCGGCAGCATGGAATACCTGGCCCAAGGTGCTTGGACCAAGCGGCTGCACCCCGGCTGGGCATCTCACAGCGGCATCTGGGCGGCGTTACTGGCCAAAGCTGGCTACACTGGCCCGACCACTATCCTGGAAGGCCGTGATGGCTTTTTACAGGCTTATTCCGGAGACCCCGACCCCAGTCTGGTGCTCGAGGATTTGGGAGTTGAATATCAGATTACGCGGACCAGTGTTAAGCCGCACACCTGCTGCCGGTTCAAGCAGGGTCCCATCGACTGCCTGATTGATCTACGAAACTCCTATGGCATCAGCCCAATGGACATTGCCGAAGTCCGAGTTGGCGTGCTCAGCGCCGGTATGAAACTGGTCTCAGACCCCATAGAAGCCAAGCGAGCACCGGTCTCAGTGGTTGATATGCAATTCAGCATGCCCTTTGGCGCGGCGGTGGCACTAACTCACGGCCGGGCCTCACTGGAAGAGTACCAACTGGGCATGCCTGATAATCCCCAGGTCAAACACATTATGGAGCGGGTTCACTGCGTTACAGACCCGGCGCTGGACGCCGCGTTCCCCAAGCAATTTAAGGCCTGGGCTGAGGTGGACGTTGCTGACGGACGCACCCTACGCAGCGAGTTGGAATATCCCAAGGGAGACCCGGAAAACCCAGTGACTTGGGATGAGATGAAAGAAAAGTTCATTGCGCTGTCATCTACTGTAATCAGCTCAGAACGGCAGCAGGAGATCATTGCGGCAGTGGAGTCTTTGGACCAGATCAGCGATATGCGCCAGTTTTCCTCTTTATTATCTACGGAATAACAGGCTACTCAGTAACTGGCAAGAAGAACGGCCGCTCAGAAAGACCAATGGTGAACCGGACTCCGTCGGCCATTTCACGGATGGCATCGACCACCACGTTTGGCCGGTCACACTGGATACAGTGCCCACTTCCCTCTGCAATGAATTGCACGCCGGTGGTGGACAGCTTGGATAGTTCCCGCTGTGAGTAGAGCCACGCACTGATTAGTTGACGACCAACGCCAGGGTCAATGATATCCGGCAAATCGTGGTCTCCGGCAGTGAGTACGGTCACTGGTGTGTCCCCCAGATCCAATCCTTGCACCTGATCCAGGCTGGCTGGAATATCCACACCTTCTGGATTGGCCGTCAACGCTCTCATGAACGTTGTCATTGTTGGCTCGCCAAGTATCACTCCGGCGCGGTCCAGGTTTTCCTCATGCAGACTGTCCACCAGAACCACCCCAAAGGTGTCGTCAGGGTACTTTGCCGCATATAGCTGGGCGATCAGGCCGCCGTAGGAGTGTCCCGCCAGCAACACCTGGCCGCTAATACCTGATGCGGAAATCAGTGCGTGTAAGTCGTCGGTGGCCGTCTGGCTGGTGGGCGTGCCGTCCCTATGGTCGCTCTCGCCTAGGCCAAACCGGTCGTAGCTACAGATCTGGGTGAATTCAGAAACCTGTTTTTCCACCTCAACCCAATCATGGTTGTCGGTGGCTAGCCCAGAGATAAGAACGACGGCGGGTGTGCCATCACCAGAACACCTGATGTTGAGCTGATGCCCGTTAACATCTACCAACCGTGATCCCGGGTTGTAACCGCCACAAGCAACAGCGAGCAACAAGGCAAAGAGCGCAAATAAGTATATGGCGGAAGCTCTGAAAACCCGACGATTTAGCAAATCGACCCTAAAGCAATTTCTGCTGGTTGCGAACAGTTCAAAGCACTAACGAGGGAAGAAATCAGGGCAGGGTAATCTCTGTTGCTAGGGTCTCCGGTATCCATTTACCCAGCAATTCTTCCAGGTCATCTCGGCATTCTTCCAGACGGTGCTCGGCACCTTCGTAGAGCACTAATTCCTTTGGTTCTTGCGCCATGTCGTAGATCTGCTGGCCGCAACTGAAGGACAAACGAGTGTCAGCCTTGCCGTGCACCACCAGTAATTTGCGTGGGGCCACCTGCCCGGCCATTCCGGCGCCGTAGGTCTGGGGAGACAGCGCAACCACGCCATTGATGTGTTCGCTGTTGGCGCCCGCAGCAATGACCACCGCGCCGCCAAAGGAATGCCCCACAACAACCACCGGCTTATGGTCGGCGCTTTTCAGGTAGGCTACGCCCGCCAGCAGGTCCATAGCACACTCAAAAACATCATTGGGCAGCCGGTAGTCCAAACGCAGCGAGGTTATACCTTCGCCAACGAATCTCTCAGACATACGGGCGTAGGTTCCGGGGCCGGGGCCACCGAAACCGCCACTGGCTCCGCAGACCCAAATAACTGCCCGGTCGGTGTCCGAAGCGCGGTGCAGAATCGCGTTGAAACTGCCCCTACTGGTCCTAAAGCGCAGACCTTCGCCTACGTCACCGGCCGTAAGATCAATCCCGGTGACGTCTTCTATGCGCATTAATTCTTCTTGAGACTGTGGTTGACCGTCTGGCATATCTAAACTTCCACCAACCGACCGACAAGTCGGGTTTTGAGTTTCGCGATTTAACTACGGACTATCTAGTCTAGGAAATCGTGCAGTGCTGAAATAAAGCCTTCCGGATTGTCCTCAAAGACCATGTGGGCGGCACGCTCTACATGAACCAATTTACCGTTAGGCAATATTTCGACCATTTTCTCGGCGGTCTCAAGACCTAATGTGTCGGTCTCAGAACCACGAACGATCAACACTGGGCAATTGATCTTTGGCAAGGTCAACCAAAGGTCTGGTTGCTTGGCGCCGGTGCTGTTGCGGCGTTGCTCTCTGATCTCAAGGTCGTAGCGCCAGCCAAATTTGCCGCTGGGCAATTCTCTGGTGGCGTAGGTCAAACGGCGACGGAGAACCGGCTCGGAGCAGAACCGATTCTGCTTGCTCTGGTACTCAAAGACTGCCTCAAAGGAGTCGAATTCTTCTGGAACGTCGATCATTTCCTGGGTGATACGACCGGAGCCAATGGGGTTCAGGTCGGGACCGATGTCAATGATGACCATTTTTTCTATCTTTTCGGCGTTCTCGCCAGCGAAGGCCATGCTGTTGCGTCCGCCCATGGAGTGGCCAATTAATATGAACTTATCCAGGCCAACTGCGGCGCAGAACCCTTCCAAGTCCGCAACGAATGACTCGCTGGAGTAATCACCGCCCGGCGCCCAGTCACTCTCTCCCCTCCCACGTTGGTCCAGGGCGAAGATGTGGTAGTTCTGATAGAACTCTGCGGAAACGTCATCCCAAGAGTGGCGATGGCCGCGCAGTCCGTGCAGTAGCAAAACCTTGGGCTTGCCCTCAGCTCCCCAGTCCAAGTAATGCAGGTTAATGCCGTTTACGTTGACCGATTTTTCCTTGGGTTGCACAGACGTAGCCATATCAATTCTCCTTAGTAGTCAGACCAGAAGTAAGAGCAATCTGAATTGCGCCACAGTTTAGCATAAGGGTGGGATGCTGGACCGGTTTCCACCGATACCGCGATGAAGAATTCCGACTCTGGAAAACCAACATAGTGGTAAAGCATTTGGGTATGAATTTAACAATCCGGTGATCAATTGACTAACTGAATCTAAATTTTACAAAAAATCGTAGGCCAAATCATTCCCAAATTCAAGGAAAATGGTATAGAATCTCCAAATTGGAAACTTGACCGAGGCGTCCGGTATCTATTAAACGACAAGGCAGTCCCGTTGGAACCCAACCTTATCTTGGACTAGTTTTTTTGCGGGACTTTATCTGGCATATATGCAATGCCGGGAGCAGATTGGTGTCCGTAATAAATAATTTGCCATCAAGGCGTGGCCTGATGAGACACCTGCTAGAAGTGGTGCTAATCGTCGGTGCGTATGTTGTCTATGAATTTATTGGCAAATACGGGGTTCCCAACGTCGAAGTTGTCGCCTTTGAAAACGCCGCCCGTGTCATCTCCTGGGAATCCTCTATGGGGTTCTTTTGGGAGCAGCAATGGCAGCAATGGGCACTCCAGAACTTCCACGCCGCCATCATCTTCGGAAACTGGATTTACACCTTCGGCTACTGGCCGGTCATCTTTACCATTGCGCTTTACCTATACGTAAAAGACCGCTCCAAATACGTCTATTATCGAAATATAATCTTGGTCAGTTTTGTATTTGCATTGATTGTATTTTCGATCCTGCCAACGGCTCCACCTAGGTTTCTTCCCCCCGAGTTTGGGTTCATTGACACTCTTCAGATTTATGGCCCTTCCCTGTACACCGCCCGTGATTCTCTGGTCTACTACAACCTGTTTGCTGCCATGCCAAGTTTGCACATTGGCTGGACCTTGCTGATTAGCGTGATGTTTATCCGGAGTAGCGTTTTCATTTGGTTGAAGGCCTTTGGTGTCTTGTATCCGATCCTGACATTCATCGGAATCATCATCACGGCCAACCATTACATAATTGATGCGGCTGGCGGATTTGGTGTGATGATTGCTTCCTACTTGGTGTATGAAGGTTTTCTCCGGTTGAAACACCGCATGCAGACTCTGTTAATTACCCGTTCGCTCCGTATCAACTAACTCAACACTTAACTTCTAGCTTAACTCCGATCTTATTTGGGGACCTGATTCACTAGTATGAAAGCCATCCAAGTTACTGGCCCGCGCCAGCTTGAACTCATTGACGTGCCCATGCCGGAGCCTGCAGAAGGCGAGGTGCTGATAAAACTGGCTGCTCTATCTGTCTGTGGCACTGACATGATGGCTTACCGTCATCCGCACCCTGAAGAGGATTACCCGCTGGGAGTGGGAACCCCTTGCCACGAGTGTGCCGGGACCATAGTTGAGAGTAAATCAGCAGATTGGCCGGTGGGGCGTCGGGTTATTTACCTTCCTGCCCTGAATTTAAACGGTGGCGCAGAATATGTGGTCGCACAGCCAGAGACGTTGGTATCTCTGCCCGACGAAGGCGACCTTGGGGATTGGCTGATGTGCCAGCCCTTTGGCACCGTGCTCTATGCGTTGTCTCAGGCCGGACGGGTCGCGGATATGAACGTGGCAGTGTTGGGTCAGGGTTGTATTGGCTTGCTCTTTACCATGGTGCTAAAGGAGTTGGGAGCGGGGAAAATCATCGCCATAGATCCCAATGAGCATCGGTTGGCAATGTCCCGAAAGCTGGGTGCCAACTTGGCCATAAATACCAGCAGAGTTGCCCCGGTGAAAGTGGTTCAAGAGGTATTTGGCAACCTGGGGGCCGATGTGGTGATAGACGCCACTGGCGATTCCAAAGCCTTGGACACTTGCGTAGCCATGGCCCGGATGTATGCCACGCTGGTGCTGTTTGGAATACCAGAGGAACGTGAGGTCACATTTGACTATCTTGCCGCCATCTCCAAGCAACTAACTATGATTGGCACCGTCAGCGCCACATGTGAAGATCCAGCACGGCCGATTCAAGAGGCTGTGGACATACTGTCCAAAGGGAAGATAGACCTTTCCTGGCTGATCACGCACCGGTTCGCTTTTGACGACGCTCCCGCAGCCTACAATCTATACGCCAACCAGAATGACGGCCTAATCAAGTTGATACTGGATATCTGATCGGCAGCTATCGGCGGATAATCAGCAGCGAAAAGTAATCCAGGTCCTCGCCCGATAGCTGGGAAATGTCTTCCACCACGTTCTCTCGGGCCGTGCTGGCTTGTCGAACGTAGGTGACCGTGCCCACCAGACCAAGCTTCTCCCGGTCAGCCAGCGCCTGCAACAAGTCCCGGTTCACTTCCATCAGCACCGTGGTGTCAGAGTAGGTGATTGCTTCCATCAGGTCGTCGATGCCGTAGACCTTGGGTAGGATGGTCAGTCTTTGGCCGTGGGTGACCAAGGGCTTGCCGGAGCTGCCGGCCGCGGCCATCACCGAAGAAACTCCGGGTATGACCTCAATGTTCAGGTCCGGCAGGATGATCCTCACGCTCTCCAGCACCTGTAGACATTCGCTGTAGAGCATTGGATCGCCCTCGGTGATGAACGCCACGTTGCTACCTTTTCGCAGTTGAGTTGCAATCTCTTCCGCCGCATTCGTCCACGTCTCCGGGCTAACCGGAGTATCGTCATCAGACGGAATGGTGATGGCGATCAGCTCTGGCTGAGCTGCTTCAAACACGCCGCGCACCACTCCCAGAGCAAAGCTTTCTTGGCCGTCGTCCAGTTGAGTAAAAGAGATTACCGCCACTTCTTGGAGCGTCTTGTGGGCTTTGAGGCTTAATAGTTCAGGGTCGCCGGGTCCAACTCCAATGCCGTAGAGGGTACCTAGTCCGTTATTGCCGCCGCTGGTAGTCATTGAATCGTTACTCTAAACTGCAAAATGCAGTCCGTTTTGAGATAATTTTAGGATTTGCCAGTTAAAACTTCGCTTCCTGTGTCATCACCCAGTAGTAGATGTGCATGGTAGCGAAACAGTCGTCTTCTCTTTAAGACTGTGTCTCTTGCGCCATTACCCAGTCGTAAATGTGCATGGTAGCGAAACAGTCATCTTCATTGTAAATGATTATCTTTTGTTTTGATGTCTCGTCGGTGCTGCCGGAGTCAACGTATTTCA
>JAPKDE010000039.1 GCA_028822675.1 Dehalococcoidia bacterium
ATGAAACCAATTCCAAGTCACGGTCCATGGCCAGTGTGGGGTTTTCACCTACTCGATGAAATGGCCCCATGAAAATTCCAAATTTCATTCGCTCTGGTAGCGCCATTTTGTATTTGCTCCTAACTGATTGCCCACACTGATAATTTGCCGCGTCGAATCCGACCGAAATGTTCCATTGAGCTTAGTTGCGTCTAGATCGACATAAATTAGCTACGGTGGGTGAGATTGGGCGCATTATAGCCGCACCTACTTTGCATTGCCAATGAAATTGCCAGCAGCCTAGGCGAATAGGGAGATGCAGTCTGACGCACGCCCGTTTGACTGATACCCCTGCCGGTAGTAGTCTAGCCGCCTGCGCTCTGCCTCAACTTTGGGCTGAGTCATTTTTAGATTTCAGGGGTCTAGCCTAAAGAATCTATCAAGCCCCAGGGGTCTAACCCCAAGAAACTACTAAATTAAGGAAGGATCATTCATGCCGTACGAAGGATTACTAGCGGAAACCGTACTCATCAATGGACACGAAGGAACCCAAATCGATGGCTACCTGGCCCGCCCCTTGGGCGCAGGCCCAGTTGGCTCCGTAGTTTTGATTCATCACATGCCCGGCTGGGACGCAGCCTCCAAAGAGATGGCGCGCAAACTGGCCTACAACGGCTTTGCGACAATCTCCCCCAACCTGCACTTCCGCGAGGGCAAGGGCTCTCCCGCAGAGAACAGCACCAGCATCCGCGAGGCCGGTGGAATGCCCGACGCACGCACCATGGGCGACGTCCAAGCCGCGATGGATTACCTGCGCAGCTTGCCCTACACCAATGGCAAGGTTGGCCTGATCGGTTTCTGCTCCGGCGGACGCCAGACCTACTTGGGCGCTTGCACGCTGGAAAACGTCAACGCCGCAGTAGACTGCTGGGGCGGCGGAGTCACCAAGGGTAATGACGAACTGTCTCCTGCCATGCCCGCATGGCCCATAGACTTCACCGATGGTCTGAACTGCCCGATATTGGGACTGTTCGGAGAAGAGGACGGCAGGCCGTCTCCCGCCGACGTGGCTGAGACCGAGGCCGAGCTGAAACGCTTGGGCAAGGACTATGATTTCCACATGTATCCGGGCGCTGGCCACGGCTTCTTCGCGGTCGATCGACCTAGCTATCACCAGGAAGCCGCCACCGACGGCTGGCAGAAGGTAGTTTCCTTCTTTGGAAAGCACCTCAGCTAAGCTTCCGTTAACCCGCAAACCAAGAAAGGGCGGCCACATGGCCGCCCTTTCTTTTTGTTCGTCATTCCTGCGAAGGCAGGGATCGATGTTGGCTGCCGTGAAAACGTTCCTAGCGAATAGCATTTCTGGATTCCTGCCTGCGCAGGAATGACGGGGGGCGGAGCGCTAGCGATACCCATCCTCCGCTCATAGTGAGCCTGTCGAACCACCTGATTCGCGTCAACTTTGCTCAACCAAATCGGTCCTTCGACAAGCTCAGGATGAGCGGAATAAAGTCATAAACCTTGCTTCATCAATATCCGTATTCATCTCCGTAATTCCTGCCTTCGCAGGAATTACGGTGGGTAGACAACCGTGAGTGGAAAGGCAAACTTGGTGGGGTTTGGGTGGGGGCAGCCAAAGCTGCAAAACCTAGTTGTAGCGGATGCGGGGGTCAATCCATCCGTAGAGCAGGTCCACGACTAGATTGATGAGTAGTACACCGGTCCCTATGACCACGATTACTGCCTGGATCATGGGGAAATCCCGGTGGAAGATAGCCTCAATTAGTATCCGACCCACACCTGGTATGAGGAAGATGGTCTCTATGATCACGGCACCCTCAAACAGCCGGGCAAACTGCCAGCCAGAGATGGTCAAAATCGGCAAGAACGCGTTCTTGAGACCGTGTCTGACCAACACAACACGCTCGCTAAGCCCTTTGGCCCGGGCGGTGCGCATGTAGTCTTCCCGCAGCACTTCCATCATGGCAGAGCGGGTTACCCGCGCGATGAAAGCCATGTCGTAGATCGCGAGCGCTATGGCTGGGAAAATCATCTGTTGCATATTCTTGATCGGATCCTCCCACAACTCCACATAGCCCAATGGCGGCAGCCAATTGAAGACCGTCAAGAGGAAGATGATCATCAGGATTGCCATTAAGAAATTAGGTATGGCGATTCCCACAATCGTGAACGAGCGTGCGCCAAAGTCCAGCCAACTGTTTGGTTTAATGGCGGAAATAACGCCCATCGGCACGGAGAAAACAACAGAAAGGACGATGGCGAAAACTGCCAGTTCCAAGGTCCTGGGCATTCGATCGCCCAACTCAGTCATGACTGACGCTTTGAACCAGTAGGAGTCGCCAAAGTCGCCGTGCATGATGCCGCCGATCCAGGTCATATACTGCGCGGCTATGTTCCGGTCGGTGCCCAATTCTTCCCTGAGGTTCTGCAAGTCCTGCGCGGAATAAGAACCGCCACCATCTCCCTCAAGCAGGGCAATGGCTGGGTCTCCGGGGACGATGCGCATGACCACAAAGACCAAGATGGTCATCAGTAATAGCGTTGGAATGAAAAGGCCGATTCTTTTGAGGGTGTATTGCTGCATCTAGGCGTAAAACTATCTCTTTAAGTAACGGAAATTGGGCATTGACGGTGGATTACGTTGATACTGTAACTTGCCTACTATATCAGAATGGCAGGTCAATATGACTCACCGGGCCGGCAAGAAGAGGTTGCGAAATCTGCCGTTCCAGCGGATTATGTATCCAGCATTTTCTTTCCCGGTTGTTGGCGCGAATATAGAACCGTTGAACCGACCAAATAGGAGTTAACATGGCTGAGATTGTATTGGGCCTCGGTACTTCCCACAGCCCCATGTTGAGCCTGCCGGGAGATATGTGGGGCGAATACGCCGCTCGCGACAAGGGCAATCCAATGCTGTTGTCCTTGGATGATGGCTCCCACAAGACCTACGATGAACTCCTAGCTGTGGCCGACCCAGTCATTGCCACTAGGCTCACGCCTGAAGTCTTCCAAGCGCAGTACGAAGCCTGTCAGAGGGGCATAATCGCCCTGGAAGACGCCATGAACGAGGCCAACCCAGACGTGGTGGTGATTGTCGGCGACGACCAAGAAGAACTGTTCTTTGAAGACAACATGCCCATGTTCTCCATCTACTGGGGAGAGAGCATGCACCTGACTCCGCGCGGAATGGGCGACAACGCCTCCCCAGCCACCAAGGCCTCCATGTGGGGCTATGGCACAGAAGAAATGGACGTGCCCGTGGACTCAGCCTTGGGTCTGCACCTGATTGAGAGTCTTATCGAAGACGATTTCGACATCGCCCACGCCCGCTACATGAACAAGGAAGTAGGCGGCGCAGTTGGACCTCTGGGTTACGTAAGAGAAAAAATCGTAACTGAGAGGCGACATCAAGCGATGCCCCATGCCTACTCTTACGTGGTCAAGCGGATCATGAACAATAACATCCGGCCAATAGTGCCGGTGTCTCAAAACACTTTCTATCCGCCGAACCAGCCCACCCCCAAGCGCTGCTACAGCCTGGGCAAGTCCATCGCCAAAGCCATTGAAGCGTGGGACAGCGGAAAGAAGGTTGCCGTTGTCGGTTCCGGCGGTTTGAGCCACTTTTTAGTCGATGAAGAGATCGACCAATTGGCGCTCAAGGGCATGAAAGAGAAAGACGGCGCTGCGTTGGCTGCCTTGCCCCGCTATCGCCTGAATTCCGGTAGCTCTGAAATCCTGAACTGGATCACCGCAGCGGCAGCCTGTGAACACCTGGACATGGACTTGGTAGAATACGTGCCGGTGTACCGCTCTCCTGCCGGGACTGGCGGCGGCTGGGGATTCGCAATCTGGCGCTAAGCTAACCCGGCTATTTAAGAGTTAAACAAGGCCCGCTTGTATATTGGTCCAGGCGGGCCGGTCTGAGTCCGGGGTACCAGAGATTTTCCGGACAAGTATTTTCATACAGAATCGAGGTTTTGCAGATGGCAAACGCCCCCAAAGATGAATGGGTGACAGTAGACGGCATGAGCTTTCATTACCGGGACTGGGGCGGTTCCGGCCAGCCCATAGTGTTGTTCCACGGCCTGGCATCCACCTGCCATATCTGGGATATGGTTGCTCCCATCCTGGCGCAAGACTACACCGTGATTGCCGTTGACCAAAGGGGTCACGGCCTGAGTGACAAACCGGACGAAGGCTACGACATAGAGTCGGTGACCCAAGACGCCCTGGGTGTGATCAAGGGACTTGGTGTTGCTAACCCGGTGGTGATCGGCCACTCGTGGGGTGGCAGCGTTGCGCTGAACATGGCAGTTGAAGCCCCAGAGTCCGTAAAGGGCCTGGTCTGGGTGGACGGCGGCATGATTAACGTGTCCAACCGCTACCCCAGTGTTGAAGAAGCCAAGGTGGAAATGGCCCCACCCGATTTCACCGGCGTAAAGGTAGAATCTTTCCTGGAACGAGTTCGCGGCAGGCACCAAGAGACTGGAATGTCGTCTGAAGTGGCCGACATTGTAATGGCCAACTTCCAGATACTGGAAGACAACACAATCAAGGCCAACCTAAGCCGAGATAACCACCTGAGAATCATTGAGGGGCTCTGGGACCACAAACCCAGAGAACTCTACGCTCAGGTGCAATGCCCTGTGTTAATCATGCCGGCCCGGCAGGATAACAACCTGGCCACCCACGAGCACGGCAAACGCCGACTGATGCTGGTGGAAGAGGCTGAGGAGCGGCTTCCCAAGAGCAAGACTGTGTGGCTTGAAGACAGCATCCATGACGTGCCAATTCAGAGGCCGGAACTGGTGGCTGACGTCATAAAAAGCCACCTGTCTGACGGATTCTTTGGCTAATCGCGCCTTAAATAACGTCCGGAATATCGGACGCAATAACGGAGAAATAAAGATGGTCCAAGTGGACTACTCGGTATTGGACGACCCTGACATATCAATGAACTCCTTCTTCCCCCGGCAGGGTTGGACGCCCACACCGGACGGAGTGCAGGACTATACGGTTAACGTTGGCGACGATATTGGCCTGTCTTGCCGGTTTTTCCCGGCAGGAAACAGCAACCCAACGATATTGTTCTTCTACGGCAACGGCGAAACGGCCATTGACTACAACTCTATAGCCCCGCTGTACAACCAGATCGGCGTGAACTTCTTTGTTGCCGACTACCGTGGCTACGGTAAGAGCGGCGGCACCCCGTCGTTCACCACCATGCTGTCTGATGCCAATACCGTGCTTGAGGCCATGCAGATTGTGCTGGGGGCCAGCGGTTTCCACGGGCCGGTTTACGTTATGGGCCGTTCTATGGGGCGTCACTCCGCCTTTGAATTGGCGGCCAAAGAGAACCCACAAATCAAAGGCGTGATCATCGAGAGCGGGCGGCCCAGTCTGGGTCAGTTCACCGGCGTTCTAGCCCCGCAACATGCGTTAGACCTGGAAGAAGCCTACAAGGCCAAGGCGGCTTCCATCGCCATACCAGTTCTGGTCATCCACGGAGAAGTTGATACTTTGGCTCCGCTACAACACGCTGAAGAGATGTTTGAGAGCTTCGCCTCGACCAACAAGAAGATGCTTAAAATCCGAGGCGCAGGACACAACGACTTGCTATTTAAGGGAATGGACGAATACTTCACGGCCATCAGAGATTTTATATTTGGATAAGCGGCCCGTGGTTAACCTGCTGTTAGTCCGCCGTTTACCGATTAAGGAGACCCAAACATGATAGCTACCTGTGTAACCCACGTTGGAATTTGCGTCCGTGACATGGCAGAGTCACTTAAGTTCTACCGGGACGCCCTGGGGATGAAAGTGGTCGGTGAGAAGATCACAGACATCACAGAAGGCGGCACCCAGACCGCACGCTTGGACAACTATGCCGAGGAACGCAACACCCGCCACTGGGTTAGCCTGGCCTACGGTGATGGCCTCACTCCCACCCTGACACTGACCAGCCACCCGGGCGAGAAACCCAGCGGTGAGCCCATTCTGCTTGACCAAGTGGGCATCAGCCACATTTCCTTTGGCGTTGCTGACGTGGCCGGTCTGGCCGACGAACTGGAAGCCAAAGGTTTTCGTCTGGCCGGTTCCAAAGAGTCGTTCACCAACGCCAACGGCGAGATTCGCAGCATCTACGTGCGTGACCCGGACGGCATCTTGGTGCAATTCAACAATCCCTAGCCAAAATTACTGAGCCTAAGTACGGGCCCAAGCACGGACCCAAGAACGCGCAAGATAAAATACGAGATCAATAAAGTTAAAGGAAGTTTCAAACACATGGTTAAGATGACCGGCGGCCAGGCTCTGGCCAAGTCCCTATACCGCGAGGGCGTCCGGGTGATATTCGGACTGCCAGGCGTTCAGCTCTACCACATGATGGACGGCCTCTACGATGAACCGGGCATTCGTTTCATCACTGTCCGCCACGAACAGGCCACCGCCTACATGGCCGATGGCTACGCTCGCGCCAGCGGCGAAATTGGCACCGCGTTGGTGGTGCCTGGTCCCGGACTCTTGAATGCGTCTTCGGCATTGTCCACCGCCTATTCCGCGTCGTCACCGGTGCTAATGGTTACCGGACAGATCGAAAAAGACGAGATTGGCGGTGATCGGGGCATGCTCCACGAGGTCAACGACCAACTGGACGCCATCAAGCCGGTCACCAAATGGGCCAAGAGGATGCTCGACCCTGCGGAAGTTCCTGAGATTGTCCATGAGGCTTTCTTCCATCTCAAAAACGGCCGCCCCCGCCCCGTGGAAATCGAGATTCCCCCGGAGACTCTGGCTGAAGTTGGCGAGGTAGAACTGCTGGAGCCTGAAGCGCCCCGAAAAATTGCTGCCCCCGCTGACCAGATTGAAGCTGCCGCTGAAGCTCTAGCCGGCGCTGCCAAGCCACTGATCTGGGCTGGTGGTGGAGTCATTTCCGCCGAAGGTTCCGAGGCGCTGACCAAACTGGCAGAGTTCTTGCAGGCTCCGGTGGTGACCACCGCTGAGGGCAAGGGCGCAATCTCAGACCACCACCCGCTAAGTCTGGGCGCTCTGTGGCTGCGTAACGACACCATTGCCAAGAAAGAGTTCGGCCATGACGTGATTCTGGCCGTGGGCACACGTCTGGTTACCTCCCAGTGGCTGGACGGACAGAAGGTAGTGCAGATCGACATTGACCCAGAAGAGATCGGCCGCGGCTACGAGAACACCATGCGCGTCGAAGGCGACGCCAAACTGACCATGGAAAACCTACTCACCGCCCTCGCCGCCAAGACCTCCGCTAAGGAAGACAACTCGGCTGCAATAGACGCCCAAAAGACCCAACGGGACAGTGACATCATCAAGGTGGAGCCCCAGAAAGAACTGCTGGAGGCGGTCCGGAAGGGCATGCCTGAAGACGGCATCTTGATCTCTGGGATGACCCAGCTTGGTTACTACAGCCGGGCCCACTTCCCGGTTTACGAACCGCGCACGTTCATCACTTCCTCCTACTCCGGAAACCTAGGTTACGCCTACCCCACGGCTCTGGGAGCCAAGGTAGCCCAGCCGGACAAGGCAGTGGTCTGCATCTCTGGTGACGGTGGATTCATGTTCAACTCGCAAGAGATGTCCACCGCCGTGGCCCACAACATCAACGTGGTTGTGGTCGTGTTTAACGATAACGCTTACGGAAACGTGAAGCGTGACCAAATGAACCAGTTCAGCGGCCGCACCATTGGCGTTGAACTCCACAACCCCGACTTTGTGAAGCTGGCAGAGGCCTATGGTGCTATAGGCTTCGTCGCCAACGGACCAGCAGAACTGGAATCCACCCTAAAGAAGGCACTGACCCTCAACGCCCCAGTGCTAATTGAAGTGCCAGTTGGCGCAATGCCGTCACCGTTCTTCAAGAATCCTTAAGGATTATCGAACGACCCGAAAACCGCAGCCCCGAAAATCGGGGCTGCGGTTTTTTTGTTGATCGGCCTAATGGTGATGCTTATTTAGCCTGCGGAGTCGGTTGGCGCTGGGCTAGTAGTGATCTGGTGGCCAGTGGCGTAACTCGCGGCTTCGGTACGGTTGGCGGTATTGGTTTTGTTGAGGATGCTGCTGACGTGATTGCCCACAGTCTTAATGTTGATGAATAATTCTTCGCCAATCTCCCGATCAGTCTTGCCTCCACTGACGAGCCGTAAAACCTCGACTTCCCGTTGAGTAAAACCGTCGGGGTAAGCGGGCTTCTTAGCCGGAAAGGATTCGGCCTGTGTTTGGAGTGCGGCAATCCGTTCCATGAGAGGGCGCAAGCCCAACTCAGTGGAAATTCCCAACGATTCGTCGAGCAATTCCATGGCTTTGGCACGGTCGCTTCGTCCCTTTCGGGCAAGCAAAGTCTCAGCGTAGTCGAATCAACTCGACGCTACTTCAGGTTTATAACCAGCGGCCCGGCAGAATTCCAACGAGTCCTCAAAGTGATTGATGGCTTGGACTGGGTTTCCAATCGTCCGAGCAGTAAGGCCAAGCAGATGGTCAACGGAGACTGACAACGCCGACACGAAAGTACCTTGCCACGGCCCGAGGGCGGTGTATTGCTCTGCAGCGAGAGCCACATCGCCGGAATTTACGGCTTCCAATGCGAGTCCTAAAGTGACGATCCCGGCAATCAAAGGCATGGCTTTGCCAGCGGCAATAACAACTTGGGTAGCGGTTTTTGCAGCGTCTTGATGCCGATGAACACCAGATATTCCCTGGATTAAGGGAATCATTCCAGCGATGGACGCGTATTCAAACGTTGGACCCGGCTCAACATGGCGCATAGCTTCTAAAGAACGCTCCAAGTACGTTGCGCCCAGTTCGAATTCCCTTAGCCGGTACGCCACCAAGATTTTACTGGCTAGCAGGCGAGGGTTCAAAGGGAGCAACTCCAACCCCTGGTCAGCCAACCTCTGGGCTGTCTGCCAGTCGCCCTCTGCCTCGCCCAGCGATGCGGCTCTATAAAAAGTGCCACAGGAAAGCTGCCGGTCGCGAAGTCTTTCTGCAAGTACCATTTCTTCTGCAACATCCCGTTTAGCAGTGTCCCGGTTGCCAGTTGCTATCTCGGCTGATATCGCGCCCCAACAGGCCAGCAATTCCTCCACAGGGTTATCTACGGTCCTGGCAAGTTCCATCGCGCGCGGTACTTTATCCAAGATCTCCTGCCACTTGAAATGCCACATGCTCACGTAGGATTCTTCGGCGATGGTTTTCAATTCCAAAGCTGGGTCGTTTTCTTGCCGTGCGATCGCTAATGCTTTGCTGAAGGCGGCTGCCGCAGCCTCATAATCTCCTTCCTGGGAGCCTGCGATTCTTCCCAACAAGGACAAGAGCCGGCCAGCCGTTCGGGAATCCGGAGGAACCATCTCCAAGGCAAGCGATATGCGTTTGCTGGCTCCAATGTTGAGGCCGGCGATGTTGGGAACCGGGTGTTCAGCCACCGCCACTGCCCGTTCCACATCGTCGGACGCAGCGAAATAGTTAAAGGCCTGGTCAAGGTTTCTGTGCGTCTCCGGAAACTGACTTCTGCCGAGGTCCGCTAATTGTGCCCGGCCCAGACCAAACAGCAACGACGCAGATTCAGCGTCAATCTCACCCTTTTCCTTGGCTGCCAAACCTTGCTGAAAGAGGGCCAAAGCCTGGTCATGGGCGTAGGCTTCAAGGCTGAATTCTCCAGCCATAAGGGAGTATCTAACGAGTTTTTCTGGACCTGATATCGTCTTGGCTTGAGAGAAATGGTAGGCCAATTCCCCCGCATGTTGCGCGAGATAGTCCTGATGTATTTCTTCTAGCGCCTCAGCGGTGGCAAGATGGATTTGGGCTCGCTGTATGGGCGCGATTGCCTCGTAAACGGCTTGCTGTAGGAGCGCATGACTAAATCGATAACCCCCGTGTCCGGAAGGTATGGTTTCGGCGGTCCCAGTAGTATTGGCTTCGTCTATCGCGTCGGAGAAATCGTCTTCAGAAATATCTGGGGTGAGGGTGCGGAGCAATGGAAGGTCGAAGTCTCGACAGATAACAGCGGCGGACCTCAATATCTCGTTGCAGGTCTCTGAAACCCGCCCCAAGCACCGGGAGATTGCTTCTCTGACAGCCTGAGGAATACCGTCCACCCGGTCTTCGTTTCGGCTCATTTCCTCCGGGCTGACCGCGCTAACAACCTCGCCAACAAATAAGGTATTGCCTTCTGTGCGTTGATGTAACGAGTCAACCGCTGCTTCGGGTACTGTGACCCCAGCCCGCGCTTCGACGAGATTGCCTACTTCTTCTCGATTGAGGCCGGTCAGCAGTACCCGGTGGAAGTTGTTTTCACGGACGAGGCTGCCCAGCGTTTGTGCCAACGGGTGGCTTCCGGTCACTTCATTGTCCCGGTAGGTGCCCACGACCATGACGGAAGAAGATGAAATCTCGCGGGCAAGAAACTCCAATAGTAATAGAGATGACTCGTCGGCCCAATGAAGATCGTCTAGGACGAGCACCAGTGGCTGAGACCGGCTGACGTTTTTCAGGAATGTGGTGATGGAGAAAAACAGGCGGAAACGGGCTTGCTCGAGTCCAAGTGCAGGAGGCTGGCCCGATCTGTCCAAGATGGCGGTTAGCTCGGGAAGTATCAGGGCGATGTCAGCAGCCCCCGGCCCCATGCCCTGGCGGAGTTTCCCTGCATCGGTCGTTTCCAACTGAGCGCGAATCAACTGCAACCATGGCCAATAAGGAGGTGCTCCGGTTTGTTCATGACACCAGCCCCACAGCACTTGCGCGCCACGTTGCTCAGCCTCGTTTGTGAGTTCGCGGGCGGTGCTGGTCTTGCCCATTCCGGGCTCTCCAGCAAGCATGACCATTTGACTGCGTCCGGCCAGGGTCGTGTCCAAAACTGAGACGAGAGCGCTCATCTCCTGCTGGCGACCGACAAAGACCTGCCCTCGTTACGTAGTCATCCAATTAGTCCACGGGTCAGAATTTTGTTTATTTTTCACCAGTGTAGATTTACCAAATCGCATCATTTGCTCCTTTCGGAATAACTTGACACGGCAAATCGGAAGCCGTAGCCTTCAAACAATCTTCATAAGTTACTGCCTGTAAGGTGTACAAAACGAAAATATGACTACTACTGACAAACCTAAATTGATAGTTCTTGACCCCACGGTTGCCCCGAGGGAGATGGTCCAGGCCATGGCCCCGGCGCTGGAAGGTCTTGGTGGACAGTCCATTGGATTCCTATGGAACAGCAAGCCCAACGGCGACCTGCTCTTTGAGCGGCTGGAAAAACTTCTCCGAGAGAAATACGAGATTGCCAACGTCGTCTATAAGCGTAAGCCAACAGCCTCGCTGCCAGCCAAGGACGAGGTGATCGACGAACTGGTCGAGTCCGTCCAGGCGGTGATCGTCGGTCTTGCGGATTGAGGGTCCTGCACATCGTGGAGTATCCACGACGCAGTTGAACTGGAAAAACGGGGCATCCGAACCGTGGTGGTCGGCACCGACCGTTTCAGGCGGTTGGGAGAAGTCGAGCGCCGCTCCCTGGGCATGCCGGAACTTACCATGGCCATCGCAGAGCACCCTCTGGGCGGTCTGCAGGCAGAAAAACTCCTGGCCAAGGCCGACGGACTGCTTGAGCAAGTAGTGCAAGGTCTGACCGAGCAGCGGTAGCTAGGCCGCGTAATGGGCGAACGCTTTGACGACCAAATGGTGGTCGTCAAAGTGAAAGCACTCTGCAGACAATCCCCGGTGTCCCTGGTAGTAGATGGTTATGCTGTTGGCGCCAATCAGGGTCGTTATAAGATTGAAATGAAGATTTGGGTTGAGGTCTAATGCCTTAGTCCAGTATTCTCCCACCGCAGATTTCCCGGTCAGAGTGCCTGATGGCTCATTGACCAGGAGGACAATTGCCGGCGAGCTCATCTCAAACGTATCAAAGTAGCGGGAGAGGATTCGATTAAGGTCGTGGTCGTTCTATGAATCGATCCAGTCCGCTGCAAAATGGGTGACAAACGTTTCGTCAATCACAGGTTCTCCGTTTTATTTACTGAATTTTATCTACTGAATCTCCGCTGTCGGCTGGTTGTATTCTAGTACCATTGCACCAAGCCGTATCGTTTATTGAGAGGCCCACATTGCCCGACCTAGTATCCGAACAACTGGAAGTGGACGACGACTTTGAGGCCATCCAGAGCCTTTATCTGGAGCGCGGTTGGACCGACGGTCTACCGGTAGTACCGCCCACGCCGGAGCGGGTCGCTGCCATGCTGGCTGCCACTCCCCTCAGTCCTCAGGACATCATCGGCGAGATTCCTCCCAACTGGGGCTCGGCAACCGTGGAGAAGCTGGCGGTGAACGCCGTGATGGCTGGCTGCAAGCCTGAATACCTGCCGGTGGTGATTGCCGCAGTGGAGGCCATGTGCGATGAGGTGTTCAACCTCTACGCCATCCAAGCCACCACTCACCCTTGTGCGCCGCTGATCATCGTCAACGGGCCCATTTGCGACGATATTGGGTTGCACGGCGGCTCTGGTGCTTACGGGCCCGGCTGGCAGCCCAACGCGACCATTGGACGCGCGGTCAGACTGGCGCAATTGAACATCGGCGGTGCCCATCCGGGCGTGGGGGATATGTCCACCCAGGGCGCGCCCTCCAAGTACACCTACTGCGTGGCCGAAAACGAAGAGGCCAACCCGTGGGAGCCGCTGTACATTGAACGCGGTTTTCGCGCCAATCAAAGCACCGTGACAGTGATGGCCGGTGAACCACCTCACAACATCAACGACCACTCTGGCAGCTCTGCCGAAGACATTCTGACCATCATCGCAGGGGCCATATCGATCACGGGGGCCAACAACGCCTATACCGGCGGCGAGACCCTGCTGGCTCTGGGTCCAGAGCACGCAGCAACCATCGCCGAAGACGGTTTTGGCAAAAAAGAAATCAGGGAGTGGCTGCACCAGAACGCGCGCATACCTCTGGAGCGGTACACCCACGAGACCATGATGGAGCGGTTCCAGCAGATACCAGACGGCCCTGTGCCGATGGTCGTAGACCCAGACCTGCTCACCATCATCGTCTTGGGCGGTCCCGGCAAACATTCCTCATGGGTGCCTACGTTTGGCGGCTCCACCCACTCGGCCACGAAAGAGATTCGACGGGTTTAGCAGGCCTGACAGGTCTAGCTTCGCCTAGGGAGTACGATCGATGCCAGATGGTCCCTAGATTGATTTAATCGTGCCGCGTAATTTAGAGATCCCTTCTTTCTACCAAGTAGCTGAACAGATGGGATTCCACGCCTTGTGGTTCACCGAAACGCTGTTTAGCCGAGCACCGACCGGTCCGGGATAGACCTCCGTCGGCAGTGGCGGGGATCGCGCGAGCGCCCTGGGCACCGACGCCGCGGAGACATCGCGGATACGGCTGGGGATTGCGCCGTCAGTGAAGCCTGACTCGTTAGTGTCTTTTGCCACGGAAACAGCCACCAAGACATCCTTTCCCACGGGCGGTTGAGCCTGGGATTGTCCCAGCATAGTTGGCTTGACGAAGGTGTATCGGAAGGCTGTCGGCCAAGGGTTGGTGTTCGTTTACAAGAGACTATTACGCTCCTGAATCGGTTGTGGAGCGAGGACGAGGTCTCGTTCAAGGGCAGTCATCACCATCTGGAAAAGGCCTCTATTGACGTCAGGCCGGTCCAAGAAGGGGGTATCTCGCTCTTTGTCGCCGGGGCTACCAGTGCTTCTATTCGGCAGGCAGCGACTTTGGCGGATGGATAGGTGCATCCTTCAGGGGGAATTCCTGAAGGTGTTGCGCGCGGTTGTGAATTTGTAAAACGATTAGCCCGCGACGCAGGCCGAGACCCAGATTCAATTGAGTTGGGGAAAATCATCTATCTCTCCATAGATGACAATTGTCGCCGGGCAAAAAATCAAATCGCACCGCTTCTACAATCGTTCTATACCGGCTACAACGTCGATAGTTGGTGCGCTTTTGGCAATCCGGCTGAGTGTGCCGCCTTCATCCAAGGCTTCCTTGATGGGGGATAACGACGTTGATGCTATGTCTAGTGCCGGCCAATGTCGAACATCTTGAGCGGTTACACAAAGAGGTTTTGCCTCTGCTAAGGTGAAGCACGGCTGCAGACGGAGTTTTACGACCCAAACGGAGATATTAAAATAATAAAGTGAGTTCGAGAGCTTAATCTAACCAGCGACTAGCATGTCCGAGTGAACAAAAAGCCCCGGTCACTCCAATTAATCAGAGAAACCGGGGCTTTTAAAATGCTGTTTTACTGCTAGGTTGCGAGGGCTTACATGCCCATGGCGTAGCAGGCGCGGCGGGGGTCAGCGCCGGTGCTAAGGTTGCCGGTTTTGATGTCTTTAACCGAAATTGTGGCTCCCAATCCGCAGTTGGCGGACCGGGTCATCTTGTGACCTCGGGCCTCTAGAGCATCTGATGTGCTCTGGGAGATGCCGCCCTCTAATTCCAACACGCCAGGAAGGTAGGTGTGGGGGAAGAAGGAATTCGCGACGTTTGCGGTGGCGAACCGGGGTGCTTCAACAGACAACTGTGGGTCCATGCCGAAGACTAGCGAGTTCAGTATTATCTGCACGTTGGCCTGCGCCTGATTGTCGCCGCCTGGACAACCAATGGTCATCACGGTCTGGCCGTCTTTCTTGGCCATGTAGTTGATCAGTGTGGTGCGGGGGCGCTTGCCAGGCTCGACAACGTTGGGATGACCTTCTTCGCAATTGAACATCTCTATGCGAGTGCTCAGCGCACAACCAAGTTCAGGGAAGAACACAGACTTCACGAACGCTCCGCCGCTAATCGTCCCGCAGACCATGTTCCCGTCATTGTCGATCACTGACACGTGGGTGGTTCCTTCGTGATTGTTGGAATCGTGTGTTCCGTTTGGAGCACCTGCCAGAACAGCGGTTTTGGGTACAACGCCAGCGCCCTGGGAGTATTTCCAGGGGTCGCCTGGGGCCGCTTGCTCGGGTAGCGCGCGCTCCGGGTCGATCAGCTCAACCCGTTCAGCGGCATATTCCTTGGAGAGCAGGCCGTCTATGGGAATCTCCGCGTAACTTGGGTCTGCGTAATAGGCTTCACGGTCTCCGAAGACCAGTTTTAGGGCTTCGCAAACGGTGTGAATGTACTCGGGGCTATTGTGGCCCATGGCTTTGAGGTCGAAGTTCTCCAGAATGTTTAGGGTTTGTTGCACCATTGGGGCCTGGGTCCAGGTGTCGTGGCCAACAATCTCATATCCCTGGAAGGTGCTGGACACTGGTTCGCCGAAGATGCTGGTGTAGTTGGCTAGGTCATCCATGGTGAGAATCCCGCCAACACTCGCGGAGGAATCAACGATCTTCTTCGCGATCGAGCCCTTGTAGAAAACTTCCTTGGCAGCTTTAAGTCCAGCGGCCCGGTCGCCTTCGACAGCCGCGGCAGACATGGCCTTCATGGTGTTGGCCAGTCCGGGCTGGATTAGCGTGGAGCCAGGCTCTGGGACCTCTCGGTTGTCATAAAACACGTCCCAACCGCCGGGAGGATAGTTATCAAATTGCTTTCCGGTGGTTTCATTGTCCAGGCGGTTCAGCATGTATTCGTAGTGGGGTATGCCATTTTCCGCGTAATCGATCGCCGGTGCCAAGACCTGATCGATGGTCATCGTGCCGTAGCGTTCCAGCATGGAGATATAGGCGTGAACGATGCCCGGGACAGTAAAGGAAAGATGAGCATCTTTGCCTGGTCCAGTGGGGATGCGATCGAAGCCCTTCGACTTGTAAAACTCTGCTGTAGCCAGGCCAGGAGCGGTGCCCTGTCCACTGAGGGACAATGTCTCGTCGTTGTTCACGTCATAGAGCATGAAAACGCCCTCTGCGGCGAGGGAATATGAGGCGATGGGCTCGATGACTGCGGCGGCAAAACCGGCGGCAACCATGGCATCAAAGGCGTTTCCGCCGTTCAGAAGCATCCTCATTCCAGCCATGGAGGTGAGGTAGTGTCCACTGGAAATAACACCCTTGGTGGATCGGACAACCGGACGTCCGGTTTCTGGAAGCTTGTAATCGCCTTGTTCCAATTCGTGAAGGGCTTCTTTTTGGGCCATGATCGACTCCTGGTAATTATCGTGATTTGGGGTTCAGCTTACCATCGAGAAGCCTGATATCAAAGTAGCCTATGACTGCTGTGCGATTCTGTTGTGTGACCTACAACGGTGTGCGATTCAGAATCAAAAAATGGGGTACCCACCGAACCCGTATTCAATTATCATGGCAATCTGAGCTATCTGAGCCCCTAACCAGGCACTGGTTAAGCACTAGGCATAAGGAGCGCACATGAAATTCGCTAGATTCGAGATTAATGGTTGGCAAAGTTACGCTGTCGTAGAGGGTGACCAACTGCGGGTCATCCAGG
>JAPKDE010000253.1 GCA_028822675.1 Dehalococcoidia bacterium
AGATATCCAGATTGCCGGTTTGGAATCCGGCGACTCGGGCCGACTCCTCTGGGATAGTCCAGTAGACCAATGCATCAAAATAAGGGGTCTGGCGCCAGTGGTCTTGAACGGCTTTAAACTTCCAGAATGAGCCGCTCTGATGGTCTATGACTTCCCAGGGGCCGGTGGAGGCGATGTCTACGCTCGCGTCCTCGACCCAAGCTCCTCAGACTGTCTCTTGCTGACCGCCCAGAAGCTGACACCAGCCGCGCTGCGGGAGAACTCGAAAACCGTCGCGAGCACCTACGGCTTGGTGTTGGTGACGGTGAACGTGTAGTCGTCGACTATTTTAGTTTCTGAGTTCCCTTTGCCGTTGTGGCCGTAATAATCTCCCATGATTTCAGCGCGGGCGAGCGTGGCTCCTAAATGGAACTGCTCCGCGGAATAGACCACGTCCTCTGCGGTCATTTGAGGCACTGGATGCCAGGTCGGAGTTTCCAGGTCCAGGCTAGGAAGCCATCGGAGATATCCCAGGACAAGGCAATCATCGGGTTGGGTAGGATGTCCTCTCCGATGGTAACCAGGCCCTCACCTATGGAACTGGACATATATTGAACCCTGGGACTAGAGGCCTCGGACGGGTGTCCTTGGAAGATACCGGTCTCGGCCACGCCGTGGTTGAGAGTGCCCACCGGCTTAACTTCCGTGACGGGCACTCTAGTAGCTTCAGGCAGAGCCGTTGGCCTAGCTGTAGTGCCGCCCGACGATGATGAGCCTGTGGTAGGCTGCGGTGCTGCAGTTGGCGAGTCTGTTGTAGATCCCGAACTGCTTGGAGTTGAGGTTGCCAAAGACCCGCAGGCGAATAGCAAGGCAACGAACAAAAGAACCATTACCCTGGGTAATTGAGCCTAGAGGGGTTTGGCGAAGGACAGTTCGTGGGAATCGGGGTCATTTATGTGGAAGTAGCGTTCGCCCCATGGCGCGTCGGCCGGTTTAGTGGATGGGGTAAGACCTGCTTGCACCAAACGCTGGTGGAGCGCGTCTACATCGTCTACGCGGAAAATCAGCCTACCCCACCAAGCTGCAGTTCGATCTGGTTGCAAAGTGAGATTGAGGTAGCCTTCGCCAATTCTGAAGCTGGTGAATGAAGCCGAGGCACCACCGTAGAGCATTTCCAATCCCACTTTCTCGCAGTAGAATTCCACTGAAATTGCCATGTCGGCCACGATTAAGGTGACTGCGCTGATGGACTGAACGCTCAATCTGTCCTTCCTATATAAGCGCTGTTAAGCCGTTAAATAAAAGCGACGTCAAGACTCGAGAATAAATGAGCCGGCGAAAAAGACCAAGAGAAGGGATTAACCTCGTCGGCGTCGATTACGCCCTGGCAACCCAGGGAAAATACCCTCTTCCAAGACCCAGTCCATTCTCCGCTTCAAAGCATCTACTTCCTCTAGAGGCAAAATTCTGACCAGTTCTTGGACCAGGCTGGGCTGGGAATCGGTGGCTGAATTCAGCTGATTTCGCAGATCAATCAACGATTGCAGTAAATGTGACGGAATCAGTTCACTGGAGAAATCCCAAATCACCGTGCGGACCTTCATCTCTTCATGGAAGGTCAAACCGTGATCAATGCTCCAAACCTTGCCTTCAGAACCCATCAGCAGGTGGTCCGCCTTTCTGTCGGTGCTGTTGGCTACTAGATCAAAACAGGCAATTACCCTCAGTTGGTCAGCGCAGCCTTGTTCAAGTGTGTAGTAGTTCTGTTTGGGGTCATGGTCAACAAATTGCTGTACCGAGCCGATTCCGTACGGGCCATCTCTGATAATCGTAAAGGGGATGATGTCCCAACCAAGAATCTCGCTCAGCAAGTAAGCACAGTACTCTCTTTTATAAAGAGTGCCACTGGGGAAATCCCAAAGGGGGGCTTCTCCGTCGCGAGGTTTGTAGATGGCCAAGCTTTCGCTGCCGTGGAGCTCAATCTTGACCAAGAAGGTGTAATTTGAGCCCTGCAGGGTCAAATCATGGGAGACGATTTCGCCGTGGCGAATAATCTCGGTGGCGATCGGGCCGGTTTGTGGCCCGGAGCCAGGCTCTATATTCGAATCAGAATTCGACTCGATCGTCAAAAGGTCAATCCTGCGGTGCTACTTTTGAAGTCGGAGATCGGGTAGTTCAAGTTCAAGCGGGAATGCAGCTTGAGGATAAGGCCGGCGTTTAGCCAGCCTCCAAGACGGTATGCCCGTTGGCTCTGGGGCAAGCGTGGCCATCTGGGTTGATGGGCTGTCCACAAAGGAAGCATGTAGGCCGACCGGCGGAGCAAATCTTAAGAGATTCTTCGCCTAATACAATTGCCTGAGCAGTCGTTATCCAAAAACCGACCGATTCCGTCTCAGGAGCATCGGCTGAATCGTCACTTTGCGGGTCGCTCCCCTCAGAACCCAAAGGAGAATCACCTTCTGGCATCTCGATATTTTCCCGCTCGTACGCTTGAAGGTAAAAGGCATTGCTATCTTTGTCATAGCTCAGGAGCATCTGGCCGGCTTTGAAATCTATGGTCAGTTCCCCGCCAGACCATACGCCCTCGCGAAGGTCGCTTTCTTTGTCACGGTCCTCTTGAGAGAGGCGGCCCACCATATCACGTAGATAGACGCCCAGTTGCAGAAGCTGTTCTTTTTCCATCCAGACAAAGGATGTTGCAGCTCCGGATATGGCGTCCACGCGAAATGTCCGGAGGCCAGGTTCACCAAAGGTCAGTGCTTCAATGCTGACAGCGGCACCAATATCGTATTTAACTTTGTTTGATTCCACGTTCATTATCATAGCCGCCGTCGATTCTCTGTGGCAAGGGTGAAACAACGGCACAAATTTGAGTTACGCGCTCAAACCAGCTATCTGGTGAAACTCTAGGGTTCAGAATTTGTTGCCTGAGCTCGTTGGCAAAGGTTGCTTGGCAGAAGTAGATTTGCAGACGTTGATTGTATGTATAATCCACCCATTCCCCGACACGAGTAAAAATAGTAACAATATTGAGGAGGAGCACTGATGGCACAGGGATTGACGATGGAGATGGTTCAAGCAGCAATGAAGGCTATGATGGACAAGGCAATGGAAAAGCCCACCGAGCCGATTGCGATGTGCATTGTTGACGCAGCCGGCAACTTGGAGGCCTATGCCAAGATGGACAATCTACGGATGTTTAGCCGCCGCCACGCACAGAGGAAGGCCTACACCTCTGCAATGATGGGAATGGATTCAGTTGCCCATGCAGAGCGACTGCACGGCGGTGGACGGAACATCGCCGACTTGGGAGACCCGATGATGACCTTTGGCCAAGGCGGCCTGGTAATCATGAAAGACGGGGTCATCTTGGGCGGAATTGGTGTGGGTGGCTACCCCAGCGGCCAGTCCGACGAAGACATTTCCCGAGTTGGCCTCGACGCGATGAACCTTTAGCCGATTCTTGCTTGGGTAATAACCCAGTTAGAGTTGGAGATTCTTACGCCCCGGAAAATTTTCCGGGGCGTTTTCTATTTGCCATAATCAGGATCGAGACGGCTCAAAATTCTGAGAACTACAGGAACGTTGTCTCACTACTGTAGGCGTTCAGCGATAATGGGACACTTTTAAGGGGAGAGAAACATGAGGGAGGATGGGTGTTAGGACTCCTGGTGCAGGGTATAGATTTACCCCACTGAAGAAGGAGCCA
>JAPKDE010000254.1 GCA_028822675.1 Dehalococcoidia bacterium
TGGATTACCAGCCGATAGCGTAGCCGTCTCGTCGGGGGTCTGCTGCGCCTTGCAGCGCTCCGGTCTTCGGGTCCACTTGAATCATCATTTCGCTGCCCTGGGCACCCCAATCTGGCATCATATTCAGTTGATGGCCGCGGCCTTCCAGTGCCTGGCGTACGTCTGTTCCGAACCTGGATTCCATGTGCAATAGATTATCACAGACGTGGGGGATGTTGGACTCGGTTGGGCTGTGGGAATTGCGCCATCGGGGGGCTTCCACAGCCTCGGAAACGGTCATGCCAAAGTCGATCAGGTGAGTTATCACCTGCATGTTGGTCTGCACTTGGGTATCGGCGCCCGGAGTGCCACAGACCAGCATCAGCTTGCCATTACCGGCGGGCTTGCCGTCGGAGGCTGGGCCATCGCCCTCAAAGACCATCACAGGGTTCATGGTGTGGCGCACCCGTTTGCCTGGCTGTAGGCAGTCAAGATGGTCCTCATCAAGGTGCCAATAGGTCATACGGTTGTTCAGCAGGATTCCAGTTCCTTCCGCCACGATGCTAGAGCCCAAAGAACTCTGGATGCTTTGCAGTAGGCAGACCGCGTTGCCCCATTGGTCAACAATCACAAAACAGGTGGTGTCTTCTTCCGGGACTGAGCCGGCGGTAACGCGTCCGGCGCTGCCTGAGCCTTCCTGGAACACCCAAGGATCGCCGTGGGTGGGGTCTGACGCCTTGGCGGGGTCGATCAGCTTGGCCCGTTCTTTGGCGTATTCCTTGGAAATCAGGCCCAGGGTTGGAACATCGGTATGGTCGGGGTCGGCCATGTAGGCTTCCCGGTCAATGAAGGCCAATTTCTTGGCTTCCACCATCAGGTGGATGATCTCGGCGGAGTGGCAACCCATGGCTTCCAGGTCGAACTGCTCCACTAAGTTTAGTTCTTGCAGTAGGACATGCCCGCTGGAGTTGGGCGGCGCTTCGTAGACTGTATGACCACGGTAGCTGACAGAGATCGGGGCTTCCCAGCGAGAGTGGCAATCGGCCAGGTCTTTCATGGAGATCAGGCCGCCCTGTTCGTAGGAAAACTTAACGATGGCCTTGGCGATATCACCGGTGTAAAAGGCGTCTCGGCCTCCCTCTACGATGGACTTAAAGCTCTTTGCCAAGTCCTTCTGATAGAGGATGTCGCCTGGTTGCGCCGGTTTGCCGCCGGGAGCGAAGATGGCCTGGGAGGCTGGGAACTCGCATAATAAAGAGTCGCCAGCGATGACCCTCGACAGCACGTGGGACACGGGAAATCCGTTGTCTGCCAGGTCTATTGCTGCGGCAAACAGTTCTTCCCGATTGAGGGTGCCGTATTTCTCGTGGGCTGCCATCCAGCCGTCCACCAGACCCGGCACGGAGAATGACATGATTCCTTTGGTGGGGATGCCATTGGCCCGGTACCAGGCCACGTCCGTGGCGTAAGGTGCGGCGCCGGTAGCGTTGCAGATATCAATCTTATTTTCGGCTTTGTTGTAGATCATGATGTAGCCGTCGCCGCCGATGCCCGACATATTAGGCTCAACCACGTTTAGCGCGGCGGCGGTGGCGATGGCTGCGTCCACGGCGTTGCCACCCTTTTGAAGGATGGCCATCCCGGCTTGGGCGGCCAATGGCTGCCCGGCGCAGACCATACCGTTCCGACCCATGATCACCGGGCGGTTGGATTCAAACTTAATGCCGTGGGGGGTCTGCACCATGTTGATCTCCTGCAAAGTGAGTCCATCCTTCATGCAAAAGGAAAGACAGATTAGGCTAACGTATGAAGGATGGACTCCTCGACGCCGTCCATTTCCGTGAACACCTGATTGTTCCAAAACCGGACGACTGAAAAACCATGTCCGTTCAGGTAATTCGTGCGTGTAGCATCATACTCGACTGATGATAGATGCTGTGCGCCGTCCAACTCTATCACTAGCTGGCTTTGAAGGCATACAAAATCGACGATGTATAGCCCAATCGGGTGTTGTCGCCTGAATCGAAACCCAAAGAACTGTCGGTTGCGCAGTACTGACCAGAGATCTGATTCGGCTCCCGTTGGGTTCTTGCGAAGGTGTCTGCCGCGGAATATTTTAAGTCGTTGATTCCTCATTTGGGTTCAAGTTTAGTTACTCCCGTTTGAAGAACAAGGGACCAATGCCATTGAGCGAGTCTGGCGGAGTAACGTTACTCGCAACCAACCAAACTGTACCTGCCGACAATAAAAAATGGGTTTCAGAAAACTGAAACCCATTTTGATTCACTTTGTTGTAAGTGGTTTGGTTTAGTGGCCGCCGCAACCGCCGCCGCCACAACCGCAGCCTCCGCCGCTGTTCTCGTCGCCGCCGCCACAACCGCCGCCGCCTCCGCTGCCGCAGGCGCAACCGCCGCCGCAACCGCCGCCAGCGCTGGAGAACATGGGGTTGTTAATGACAAACCCTACCTGTCCGCCCAGATTCTCGACGTAGTCAATGGTTGCCTCTTCTAGGAAGGGCGCACTGTCTGAGTCCATGAGGAATTTAACTCCCTCCATGGCCATGACGGTGTCATCGGCTTGGGACTCGTTTTCCATGGTCAACATATATTGAAGGCCGCCAGCTTCGGCAGGTATAGCAACTACCCGGAGCGACCCGTTAGTTTCACCCTGTTCTGTCATGACTTCCTTGAGCTTTTCGATGGCGAGGGTTGTAACTTCCATTGCCTAATCTCCTTGGAGCGTGCTTGGGGAAGATTTCCGGTCCATTCATAGCCGGGCTAGTGACAATCAAAGCTACCACAGCAGGAAATACCGAGTCAACGCCGAAAAGCACTCTGTTCAACAAAATTGGACGCAGTATCTCCAACGGTAAACCCGTAGATAATGCCGGCACTGTCAGGCCTGCGTTGACTCCTGTAAAGTGCGTTTCTACGCTCAATGCCAACGTATGGATTCGACAGTGTTCAACAGTGTTCAAGAGTGGTTTCTGAAACCATCCATCGGAATTTTCTACTGGACAGACACTTTTTGATCCGCTTTTTTGTTTTGGAATCTCAGCGGTAGATTCTGAAGGGCTAATTCCCAGTGGTAATTAGCAATATCAAACGTCAATCTTTATGGAGTGAATATGCCGATGTGGATACGGATGTCTGTTTGTTTCTGGATCTGTGCCGGAAAAACCTACATAACCATTCGGAATTTTGACTGACAGCCTGAATATGGTTGCACTTTAGGTGGCTTTTGCCATATTGGCGTGCGTTGCGCCATTAGGCTGGATGCTTGTTGCTTGAATTTAATTATTTTCTCTATAGGCCCTGACCCAGTCGTTTAGTTAGGTTAATTGCCTATGTAGTTGCGGATTACACCTTCCCCTTTGATGCACCAATCCCTGCGTGCCTTCTACTGAACAAGGTATTTTGGCTAAACCCAAAAAAAGAATTCGCCGAACGAGTCTTCTCAAAGACAGGTAATAACTACAGGCAGAGTGGTTAAAGATTTTGCATACTACATAACCTTTAGTATCCTTAGCAAAAATCGTTAATTACATGTTTGTACTATGCATTAATTCAAATATTAACTATTGACCGTTATATTTCGTTACGCTAGAATGGCCCGACTGTACGAAAGATTAAATGAATACTTTGCATTGGTAACGGTGATTCTATTCAACCAAAATTATCATTGCC
>JAPKDE010000255.1 GCA_028822675.1 Dehalococcoidia bacterium
AGCAGTTTGGCAAGGAACGCGTGCTGGACACCCCGCTATCTGAGGCTGCTTTCATCGGCGCGGCCATTGGAGCTTCGTCCACTGGTCTTCGGGCCGTGGCCGAACTGATGTTCATAGACTTCATCGGCGTTTGTATGGACCAGCTAGTCAACAACGCCGCCAAGATGCGCTACATGTTTGGTGGACAGGTCAAAGTGCCCTTCACCATGATGACCCGCATCGGAGCCGGTTTCGGGGCTGCTGCTCAGCACTCCGAGTCCTACTACTCCATCTTCAGCCACATCCCCGGTCTGAAGGGTGTCTGTCCCTCTGACGCCTACACCGCCAAGGGTTTGCTGGCTGCCTGCATTCGAGACGACGACCCGACTGTGTTCTTTGAGCACAAGGGCCTTTATGGCATGACTGGCCCAGTACCCGAAGAGCCATACGTGCTGCCCTTGGGTAAAGCACGGACAGTTCGGGAGGGCACCGACATCACCCTGGTTGGTATTTCCAAGATGACCTGGACTGCCGTTGCCGCCGCTGAAGAACTGGCCAAAGAGGGCATCAACTGTGAGGTAATTGACCTGCTCAGTGTGTCGCCCATCGACTACGATCACATCAACGAGTCGGTCCAAAAGACCCACCGGCTGATAGTCGTGGATGAAGACACTCCGGTCTGCAGCATGGCATCTGAGATTTGCTCCCGAGTGGCAGAAGAGGTGTTCGATTACCTAGATGCGCCGCCTTCTCGGGTCACTGCTCCCCATACTCCGGTTCCTTACAGCCGGGCCATGGAGAACGAGTATATGCCCAACGAAACCCGCATAATCGCCACCGTAAAGAAGTTGATGGGCCACTAACCCTCTACCTCCTGACTAAGTAGTCAACAAAAAACTGGCCCCGATTGAATCGGGGCCAGTTTTTTAATTCTTCTGTTGGATGGGGTCACTACTTCGTAGCCACCTGAACGATGAAGTCTGGGTCGTAGAGATCGTATGACGCTTTGAAATCTCCGTAGCGGTCTATCTGTTGGAAGCCGGTTTCACGGAGTAACTCGGTGAAGTGTCCTTGCCTGATTGGGCAGACCGTCAGGTGATGTACTGACCCGTCGGAGTAGGAATACTGGAGCCGCACCTGGTCCTCGCTTATCGTCTCGGGTCGGACATCCACCGTTTCGCCCAGGTAATAGGACTCGTGCTTGCTGGAGAAACCTTTGTCCAGCATGGTGTCGTAGTTGCGGTGGTCGATTACTGCCACGCCGCCGTCGTTCAGCAGCCCGTATATCTCTGCCAGTGCCTTGCGACGTTCATCGTCATTGAACAGATGGGTGAAGGCGTTTCCAAGGCAGACTATGGCGTCAAATTTTTCATCGGTGAACACGTCAGAGAGTGAGGTCCATTGGGCTTCTACCAGGCGTGCATCTTTCTGTCCGAACCGCTCCGCATTTTCTTTGGCTTTGCTGACCATGTTGGCGGAGCCGTCAGATCCGGTGACCTGGAAGCCATTCAGCCTCAGATTAACCGTGTGATAACCCGTACCGCAGGCAATGTCCAACACCGTGTGGGCGCCGTTGTTATTTAGGATCGACTCAAAGAAACCGGCCTCGGACGCGCGGCGTCTGTCCCAGTCGATCAACTCGTCCCAGCGGTCTACAAACTCGGTGGTGTATTCGCTGATGAAGAGTTCTGAGTTGTTTTCTCGTTGCATAATCTCTCGAGTCTAGACTGAGGGTTTTTGGGCCACGAACATTGCCCAACCGATCTTACCTGCATTTGCGGCTTCAACCCAGAAGCCAAGGGCGTCCACCGTGCCGTCAATCGTCTCGGCATCCACAAGTCGCAACAGATTCTCCCGGTTTTCAACCACCTGGTCCCGCACCCATCCGTAAGACCGGGCGACATGTTCCGACCAGTCTTCAGTCATGATTATATCTAGATCGAGCCCCTCAAGCGCTTTCTGATAGTCGTCCAAGTCCCACATGTCCGGTGATTTCACCCGGTCATAGATGCGGGCACGGTCGGCTTCAGGAGTCCCGCTTCTGACTAATATGTCTGTAAATGCCAGGGTCCCACCCGGAATCAACACACGATTCGCCTCAGACAAGACCTTCAATTTGTCAGCAGCGTGTAAAAACGCCTCCTGACTCCAGACAACGTGAAACGAATCGTCAGCATAAATAAGGTCGTGGAAGTCCCCGTATTCAAACTCGATCAAGTGCTCCAAGCCCGCGTCGAGAGTGCGCTCCCAGGCCAGTTCCAGTTCGTTTTCACTGATGTTGGTGGCAGTGATGGGGCATCCGTAATTGGCGGCAAGATAACGGGCGGTGGAACCATAACCGCACCCAAGGTCTAGAACCCTAGTGTCTCGCGATAAATTTACCGCCTGGGCCATGATCTCGTTGGTGTGCTCCATAGCCTCGGGGTGAGGACACTCATCGCTGCAGGGCACGCCTAGATGCAGGTTATCGCCCCAGATAGTGCGGTAAATCTGGTCTGCCGGGCCGTCATAGTAGGCCTTGGTGCTGGAAACGATCGCTTCTGTGTCTTTGTTAGTCATGGTTTCAGCCTAGCCGGTTTAGGTCTGTCGGTTTAGGTTTAATGAAAAAGCTGTCCGCCGTTTACGTTGTAGGCCTGTCCGGTGATGAACGACGCGTCTTCTCCGGCCAGGAAAGAAACCAGATTGGCCACGTCTTGTGCTTCTGCAATGCGACCTAGTGGGGTGCTCTGAGACGAACTGGCCACAATCTGCCCTCTAAATTCTTCCTGAGTGATTCCTCTTTCGGCGGCCTGGTCGCGCTCCCAGTAGCTCATGCGGTCAGTGTTAATGGGGCCGGGGCACACGGCATTCACGGTGATGTTGTGGGGCGCCAAGTCCATCGCTGAGGCCTGAGTCAGCCCGATGACCGCGAACTTGGATGTCGAGTACGCCGCTCCGTTGGCGCTGGCCTGTTTACCGGCATTGGAGGCGATGTTGATAATCCGGCCGCCGTTGCCGGCTTCAATCATGTGGCGGGCCGCAAACTTGGTGGCCAGGAACACGGCGGTGGTGTTGATGGACAGGAAATGGTCCCAGACTTCTTTATCAAGTTCCGTAACCGGCACTTTGTCCTTGCCGATGATTGCCCGTGCGTTGTTGACCAAAATATCAATGCGGCCAAACTTGGCAATCGTGTCGGCCACCATCTGTTCTATCTGCGCTGGGTCTGAAAGGTCACAGTAGATGGGTAGCGCGGCACGGCCTAGCGCTATTACTTCTTCAGAAACGGTCTGAATACCGCCCCATTCTTCACGAATTTCAGCCGGAGGCAAGTCTGACGCTTCACGGCGAACGTCGGATAGGGCGATATCAGATCCCTGTCCGGCAAGTTTCATCACTGTGGCCCGGCCAACGCCGCGCATACCGCCTGCGCCAGTGATCAGGGCAATTTTTCCGTCTAGTCCGGGCATGAAGCCTCCTGTTTTACACACGATATTCCGTTCATATAGAAGCCTCGTCATTTTAATGGACGGCTTCGGGCAATTCAACGTCGGACTCCATGATTTCCTCCCTGTGGTAATATTGTTGCGACTGTCAGGCGTGGCAATATTTGCGCCAGGCATCACTCATCAGAATAAGATTTTCGTTGGCAGGAGGGAACTCATCATGGCCACGGTAGGAAGCGGCAAATACA
>JAPKDE010000040.1 GCA_028822675.1 Dehalococcoidia bacterium
GACGGGTTAACCTGTCTCGCAAAGCCCTGTTCGGCGATGACAGCCCGCCAGCCCCACGGCCTGATTCCGGACCCCCACGGGACGGGGGCGGCGGACGCGGCGGCGATCGAGGAGGTCGTGGCCCAGGCGGACCTGGTCGAGGTCCTGGTGGCCCCGGCGGATCCGGCCCCAGTGGATCCAGCGGTGGTCGTCCCGGCGGCCCCAGTGGCGGACGTTTCCAGGGTGGAAACCGCTAACCAGCCCCGGATTACTTAGCAAACCAAGAGTCCTTCCAGCATCTGCTGGAAGGACTCTTTTATTTTCCCGGAATTAGGCTGCGTGCTATTATCGGGAGTGAGTTGGCTTGGGCGATTGAGCGTGGCCTGGGCGAGCGCGGGCGGGTTATCAACCCGGCCCTACGAGTCCAGCGTCGCTTGGTTGCTCAAGGTCGCCTGATTGGAAAGAGACCTGATGTGGGTTTCATTCGGTCTTATATTTGCGGAGCTACATCATCACGGAAATTGAACCTCGATTGATGCCTTTAACGCCAGGTGGGAGATGGAGCTGAATATGAATCGCATTTGGAAGATTCCTTATGTCGTAGTAGGCCTGGTCGTTTTCATGCTGGCCTGCGGGGAAGACGTCAGGCCCACCTTAGAGCCTGGATCAGGACCTACCGTAAGTCCCACATCGCGGCCTACCGAAAAAATTACCACCGGTGCACTTCAAACCCAAAGTCCCATCTACGAAATAGAAAGCGTCTGGGGCAATAACCCAGCCTTTGAGGTCAGCTTTACATCCCCAAATGGAATCGCGATAGACAGCCAGGGCAATTTCTTCGTCTCCGAGGTAGATAATTCCCAAGTGCAGATCTTCAGCCCAGAAGGGGATTACATTGCCGAACTTGCTCCAGGAATCCTTTCCAGTCCCCACGGCCTATCCTTCGACAGCCAAGGTAACCTATACGTAGCTGATACCGGCAATAATTCGGTGAATAAATTTACGTTGGCGAATTAGCGGTCTGGCATTAAGTGCGTTTGTCGGCAGTCGGTGTCACACCGCCAATGAGGGTAATTCCAGATTATCGAACCCTTGGTTCTTAGTGTATTAAAAGGAGTATTCATGGCGTCTACAAAAGTTGTAATCAGTGGTATCACCGGCAAGATGGGTATTGAGGCCGTAGCAGCCGTCTGCCGAGAAGATGACTTGGAATTGGTTGGCGGCACCTGCGCGAAAAACCGGGGCGCGACGATGGAGACACCCGCCGGCGAAATAGCACTCTCCACAGATTTGGAAGCCCTGCTGGAACAGACCCATCCCCAGGTGATGTTGGATCTGACCAACGCTGCTGTGGCCATGGATGCTGCGGCCAAAGCTGCAGCCCGCAAGATAAACATTGTCATGGGCGCTAGCGGTTTCTCAGACGAGCAGCTACAACAACTTGAGGTTTTGGCCAACGACAACGGCATCGGCGTCATCGTCGCGCCCAACTTTGCTCTGGGAGCCATTGTCCTCAAGAAACTGGCCGAGCAAGCAGCCCCGTATTTCGACTACGTGGACATCATCGAGTCCCACCACGAGGCCAAGATAGACTCGCCATCCGGGTTCGCCTTGAACCTGATGCGCAGCTTGGGGGAGAACAAGCAGTTCACTCGCAACCAGCCCGAGAAAGAGAACCTGGCCAACACCCGGGGCGGCGAGTATAACGGCATCTCGGTGCACAGCATCCGTATGCCGGGCAAGAGCGCCCACCATGAGGTGATCTTTGGCGCTGCTGGGCAGACCGTATCCATCCGCCACGACACCCTGGACCGGAGCTGTTACATGCCTGGCGTACTGCGTTGTATCCGCGACGTTGTGACCCGTCCTGGCCTTGTGATAGGCTTGGAGAACGTGCTTGGTATTTAACCAACGTTAAAGACCGTTTTAGGCACGAATTTTACCGTAAATAGAGAATCACCAGTGCAGGATTTAACCATCGCCGTAGTTGGCGCCACCGGGGTGGTGGGCGCCGAATTTCTCCGCATCGTAGAAACCCGCTATCCCAACTTGCCCAAGCTAAAGTTGCTGTCATCCAGCCGGTCTGCGGGTAAGACCATCAAGGTGGGCGGACAAGACTTTGTTGTCGAAGAAGCCACGGTAAATTCATTTGACGATGTTGATGTGGCGTTTATTTCTGCCAACTCTGCGGTCAGCCATGAACTGGCCCCGGCCGCAGTGGCTGCCGGAGCGGTGGTCATCGATGATGGTTCTGCCTTCCGCATGGAAGATAATGTGCCGCTGGTGGTGCCAGAGGTCAACGGTGCCGATGTTGAGTGGCACGAGGGAATAATATCTATTCCCAACTGCTCAACCACTCCCTTGGTGATGGCGGCCCACCCGCTGCACCAGGTAAACCCCATCAAACGTATCGTGGCTGACACGTACCAGTCGGTCTCCGGCGCTGGCGGCGGGGCAATGGCCAACCTGCGGGAGCAGTCGGAAAGGCTGCTCAACGCTGATTCCCTCACCAGCAAGTCTGGTCAAGGCCAGATCGCTTTTAACGTTGTGCCTCAGATTGACCGGTTCTTGGAGTCTGGCTACACCTTTGAAGAGCAGAAAATGCGGCAGGAGTCCCAAAAGATACTGCACGCACCGGAGATACAGATCTCTGCTACCTGTGTGCGCGTACCCGTCTATATCTCCCATTCAGCGTCGGTACACATAGAGTTCACGCGTCCGATGCCGGCGGATGAAGCGACCGCGCTACTCAAGGCTATGCCCGGCGTAACGGTGCTCGATAACCCTGCGGCTGGCGAATACCCAATGCCCTGGGACGTGGCGGGCGAGGATGATGTGTTCATAGGACGCATCCGCCAGGATATGTCCCATCCCAACGGCCTGGTACTGTGGATTGTCTCTGACAACCTGCGCAAAGGAGCAGCGCTCAACTCCCTGCAGATTGCAGAGGAATTGGTCTCCCGTGGCCGCCTGAAGCCGAAGAACACCAGTGGAGTGACTAGCTAAGGCCCCATAGGGGCGTTTTGGTTGCTCGCATAGACGGCCAAGGCCTGGAACGGCCAGGTTCTGGCCGTTTTTTCTTGCCTGGACCGAGAAGGTGCGATATCAGGTTTTCACGGGTATAATGCAAAAACTTTCCAAGCTCAGATGCTTCTTGGTGAAAAACGTCGTAGGAAACGACGGGAGCGATGACTGGGGCAATGACAGGAGGCGGAAATGCCAGAGATAGGTAGGCTACTCACAGCGATGGTTACACCCTTTGATGAGAAGGGCGCGGTCGACTTTGAGCAGGCTAAGCGACTGGCCCACGCTCTCCTAGATTCCGGCAGCGACGGCGTTGTGCTGTCTGGCACCACCGGCGAGTCTCCGACCCTGACCACTGACGAAAAGATGCGGCTATTCAGTGAGGTCAAACAGTCGGTGGGCGAAAAGGGCGTGGTAATTGCCGGCACCGGAACTTACAACACTGCAGAGAGCATTGAGCTCAGCCAGGAAGCGGAGCGACAAGGCGTTGATGGCCTGCTGCTTGTTGTGCCCTATTACAACAAACCCCCGCAAGAGGGTATCTATCAGCACTTCAAGGCGATTGCTGGCAAGACCAACCTGCCTTGCATCGTCTATAACATCATGGGCCGAACCGGCGTGAACATGACCGATGAGACGACGATTCGGCTGAGCCAGATCGACAACATCATCGGCACCAAAGAAGCCAGCGGCGACATGAACCAGATCTCCCGCATCATCAGCGGCGCGGGTCCCGACTTCAAAGTCTGGAGCGGCGACGATAACCAGACCTTCTTGATTATGTCCATGGGCGGCTACGGCGTGGTCAGCGTGGTGTCTCACCTTGTTGGCAACCAGATCAAGCACATGATGGGTCTGCTTCTGGAGGGAGACATAGAGGGCGCGGCTTCTGAGCACCGCCGCCTGCTACCAATTTTCCTTGGCATGTTCACCGAGTCCAATCCGATCCCGGTCAAATACGCCGTGAACCAGGTTGGCATCAAGGTGGGCGGCCCCAGATTGCCCATGGTGCCCCCAAGTGAAAAAGCCATGGCTGAGGTCAACAAACTCCTGGAAGAATTCCACATTGACCTGCCGGTTTCAGCGTAGCGATCAGATAGTCTAAGTACATTACTTACGATTGGAAAACTGGGATTTGTAGGGGCGGGTTTCTAACCCGCCCTTTTTTCGTCAATCAAAGTTCGAGTGGCAGAGACATTCCGAGGTAAAGTTGGCGGTCATCCGGAGTCGGGTTTACTCCTAGAGATTGGTTGCTGGATAGGCAGGGCAGGTTAGAAACCAGCCCCTACACTGGAAGATAAAAAAGGCCCAGGCGTGAAAACCGCCTAGGCCTTTTTTCTTATTAAACTTTTGGACTTTGCCTGATTCCGTTTACGTAAAGACTGGTTCCACCTGGATGGTCTCCTCGCGTCTTGGGCCGGTGGAGATGATCTGCACCTTGCAGCCAACCAACTCCTCGATACGCTTCACGTAGGCCAAAGCGTTGGCCGGTAGCTGTGACAATTCGGTGGCGCTGGCGGTGGGCTGATCCCAGCCGGGCAGTTCCTCATAAATCGGTGTGCAGCGAGCTAGCAACCCAGTGTTGGCCGGGAAGCGGTCTATCCGTTTTCCGTCAACGTTGTAGCCGATGCAGACCTTGACCGAATCAAAGTCGTCCAGGATATCCAGCCGTGTTAGCACTATTCCGGTGAACCCGTTCACCAGTTGGCTGTATTTTGCGGCCACGCCGTCGAACCAGCCGATGCGCCTTGCTCGTCCGGTTGTTACACCAAACTCGTGGGCTTTTTCTCGGATCTCGTCAGCCTCGTGCTCTGGGATTTCAGAGGGCATGGGCCCGCTGCCAACCCGAGTTGAGTAGGCCTTGAATACGCCCAGCACGCCCTTGATGGCTTGAGGGTTTAGCCCCAATCCGGTGCATGCACCACCGATGGACGGTGATGAAGACGTGACGTAGGGATAGGACCCGTGGTCAATATCTAGAAGGGTGCCTTGGGCGCCCTCCAGCAATATATTCTTGTTCTGGGCCAGTAGGTCTTGTACCAGTTGCTCGGTTGCCTTGGCATAGCGACCAATCTGGTCTGCCCAGAGATGGCATTTGGCTAGCACGTCATCCAGTAGGAGCGGTTCACCGCCGTAAATCTTGGTAATCAGGGCATTCTTGTGTTCCAAGAATTGCGTGACCATGGGCACAAGTGCGTCCCAGTCCAGTAGGTCACCCACACGGATGCCCATACGACCGGTCTTGTCCATGTATGCAGGCCCAATCCCTCGGCCAGTGGTGCCGATGGCAAATTCGCCCCTGGCTTCCTCTTCCAATCGGTCAAGGACAACGTGGTAGGGCATGATTACGTGGGCGCGTTCGCTGATGAACAGCTTGGATGTATCAATACCCCGAGATGCAATCTCAGTCAGTTCACCGACCAGCACATCCGGGTCTACTACTACGCCATTACCTATGATTCCATAGACATCTGGCCAACAGATTCCTGATGGCACCAGATGCAATTGAAATGTTCCTTTATCGTTGACTACGGTATGCCCGGCGTTGTTACCGCCTGCATAACGCACTACGCTGTCAACATTTCCGGCAAGGTAATCAATAATCTTTCCCTTGCCTTCGTCACCCCATTGGCCGCCAATTACGGCATATGCCGGCATTCCTAATAGCCCGCCTTACAAAAAAACATACTCGTCCCCAGTAACGGGAAAGAGCAACAAGATTATAGCAAAATCATTTTCTATGGGGAAGGGAGTGCACACTACAGAAGCCATATTCAGTTTCTGGCCGATTAACGGCAAAATACACGACTGTTGCGTGGTTTTTATCCGAAAAACTAGGATTAATACCAAATTTCGACGCCAACTATAATCGCCACGCCCGTTCTAGAGAGTAGAATAAGAGCGCGGCCAGACAGACTCAGATAAAATCCGCCCATATTTTAATAATATTGGGTGATAGCACAGGACTGGTTTTCATCATGACCCTCAGAGAAAAACTGGAAGAAGACATCAAAGCATCCATGCGTAGCAGAGACCAGGCACGCCTGGATGCCCTTCGTTTCTTCAAGAACGCGGTTCTTGCAGTTGAAAAAGAACAGAAAAAAGGACTTGACGACGCCGGTGTTATCGATGTGGCCACAAAACAGGCCAGCGATAGGCGCGATAGCATCAAGGCTTTTGAAGAGGGCGGACGCGACGTTATGGCAGCGAAAGAAGCTGCGGAACTCGTAGTCTTGGAAGAGTTCCTGCCACCCCAGATGTCCACTGATGAATTGACTGAGATCATCAAGGCTACCGCCGCAGAAGTTGGCGCAACCTCCATTCAGGACAAAGGCAAACTGATGGGTAAGCTCATGCCCCAGGTTCGCGGCAAGTCAGACGGTACCGTGGTCAATGAAATGGCTACTGAATATCTGAATTCCCTATAGAAATAAGGATTGGGATTAGGATCGAAACTAGGATAGAAGCGTGGTCGGTCTAATAACATGAAATTTGGGATTTTGGTGTTTCCAGGCACCTGGAGTGACACCGATTGTTACTACCAGGTAAAAGACATCCTTGGGCAAGACGCCGAATACGTCTGGCATGACAAGACCAACCTGGACGGTTTTGACTCTGTGATTCTGCCCGGCGGTTTTTCCTACGGCGACTACCTGCGTCCTGGCGCAATGGCCCGCTTTTCTCCGGTAATGGAAGCGCTGAACAAATTTGTCGCCTCCGGCAGAACGGCCATTGGCATATGCAACGGGTTTCAGATTCTGTGCGAGTCTGGTCTCTTGCCCGGCGCGTTGCTCCCAAACCAACACCTGGAATACCGCTGCCAACCGACCCATCTGCGCACCGAACGCGCCGACACCCCCTTCACCAGGGTCTGCGGTCAGGGCCAATTGTTAGACGTTCCAGTCTCCCACGGCGAAGGGAACTACTTCGCCGACGCTGCCACTCTGGTTCAGCTTGAAGAAGAAAACCGGGTACTCTTTCGCTATTGCGACGCCACAGGAGAAGCAACGGCTGAAGCCAACCCCAACGGCTCAGCCAACAATATTGCCGGGATCATCAACGAGGCCGGCAATGTGCTGGGAATGATGCCGCACCCCGAGCGCAGTTGTGAGGCTATCTTGGGCAGTACCGATGGCAATCTGATATTCGAGTCCATCATCGAAAACTGCAGGCAGGGCTAGCCAGCCCGATGGCGGCAATCGGACTGTCGATACTCGCTGCCTTTGGATTTGCCAGTTCTGCTATTTTGGTCCGCCAGGGCATGCAGTCGGTCTTCCCCCTTCCAGGTGTTCTAGTCTCTCTGTTCGTCAGCTTTATTTTGTCGTCCACCATGGTCCTGGCGTTTGCGTATGACGATATTGGAAACATCCCGCAGGAGGCTATTCTCTGGATAATTGGCTTGGGTGTGATCACATTTTTGGGCGGACGAACCCAGAATTTCTTGGCTTCCAACCTGATTGGCGCATCCCGTTCCAGTCTCTTCATTGCCAGCCAAGCGCCCTTTGCCGCCATATTTGCCGTGGCTTTCACTGGTGAGACCATTCATCCATTGGTTGCCCTGGGAACGGCCGGTGTGGTCGGCGGCTTGCTGTTCTCTACTGGCGATTCAATCCTGGCTGGATGGCGGACCGACAAGATCTTCATGCTAGGTTACTTAATGGCGCTAGGGGCCGGAGCGTCTTACGGGGCCACCAACGTAATGGCCAAACAGGCCATCGAAATCTACGACTCGCCGTTGATGGTCACTGCGTTCAGCATGCTGATCGGTCTTTTAGTCATCGCGCCTTTGGTCGGAGCCAGCGCAACACGGACCGGCTTTCTTCGCACTACGCACCAGAGTCTTGGTCAAACGTTGTACTCGTTTCGCTTTGTGGCAATGGCCGGGCTGGCTTCCGGCATCGCGGTTAACGCGCTGTACTTTGCCGTGCAAAAAGCCGACGTGGTGGTCATCAGTCCCATTGTTGCAAGTAGCCCATTGGTCACTCTGCTGTTGGCGCATATCTTCTTGGCCAGACTTGAGACCGTGACGCGAAAGCTGTTTGCGGGGACGCTGATGGCGGTTTGCGGCGTGGTCTTAGTCGTGGTGGGCAGTCAGCTATGACATTAGCTATAACTCGCAAGGCCAACCTGAAGGTGCGCTAGTCCATGGACGCGATACTGCTATCACTGTTGTCTGGCTTTGGGTTTGGCAGCGCCGCCATCCTAGCCCGAGTAGGCATGCAGGGCATGAGCCCCCTGTCCAGCACGCTGGTATCGGTGGTCGTCAGTTTCTGCCCCACGGCGTTCTTGGCCCTGGTCTTTGCATTCTCTGACATTAAAGACCTGCCGCCGGTGGCGCTTTTCTGGTTCTTTCTGTTGGGCGTGGTCAATTTCCTGGGCGGACGAACGTCCAGCTACCAGGCTATTGGGCGTATCGGCGCGTCCCGCACTGCGGCCGTCCAGAGTACGGCGGCGGTGTTTGCGTCTATTTTTGCCATCACCCTCACGGGAGAGAGACCCCACTTTGTGGTGCTGCTGGGCACGCTAACTGTGGTACTCGGACTCACCACGGCCCTGGGTAACTCCATCCGTGAAGGCGTGGCCAACAATCGGGGCATGTTGATCGGGTTTGGCCTGGCTCTGGTGGCGGCGGCATCCTACGGCGGCACCAATGTCATTGCCAAAGAATTAACTGAAGAATACGGTTCCCCGCTGATGGTCTCCGCCTTGGGATTGTTCTTCGGGATCATTGTGCTGTCGCCTTTGGCCGGGGCCAGATCGATCCGCGAGGTTAAAGCGTCCAGTGGGAACCCCATGTTTGCGTTGTCCGCCGGTTTCTCTGGGTTGGCGGCCGCCACGGGAGTCATTGCTCTTTATTTCGCCCTGCAGCGAGCAGACGTGACTGTGGTGTCGCCCATAGTTTCGACCAACCCCATCTTCACGCTAATACTGGCCCAGATATTTATTTCCCGCATGGAAAACCTCACCAAGTGGCTGTTTTTGGGAGTGGGTATCACCGTTCTTGGCGTGATCACGGTTACGGTGGGCAGCACCCTGTAGCACGGGCTTGGCGTGCCTGCCCAAGACCACGGCTTTGTGGCATAATTGGGCGCAGATGATAAAGAGACCAACAACGGTCTGACCCACCCAAACCCACGGAATTGAATATCGGTTAACAAATAGGAGTCTCATGCCAGGAACTATTAAAACGAAAAGTATTAACCACGTAACAACCATGGTTAAAGACACCGCCCGCGCCATGAAGTTCTACAACGAACTCTTGGGCATCAAGCAGATTGAGAGTCAGGTTCCCAACCCGGAGATTACCTGGCTGCAACTGGAAAACGGCATCATGGTGCACTTGATTGAAACACCGGACGCCCCGGTTAAGCCGGAGAACACCCACCACGCCTTTGAGGTTGAAGACTTTGAAGGGACCATGGAGACTCTGAAAGAGAATGGCTTTGAGATTCTGCGCCACGGTGTGCGGTTCGACGGCCAAGGCTTCATGTTCATCAATGACCCGGACGGCAACCGCGTGGAGTTCTGCACTGGTTCCGGCTACTTCCCAGCCCCCGGTCGCCCCGCATAGCGGGCATTTGTACCTGCCGGAACTAAAAATTTGCCTTGGCGATTTGTCGGGCTGCTTTGTTAATAATTAGGAGAAATTGTGTTCGAGAAGATTCAACATATTGGGTATCTGACCCCGGATTTGGACCGCGCCATTGCCTGGTTCGAGGAATCGTTCAATGCGGTCAAGGCCGGTGGCGGATCCCTGAACCCCGGCTATGCCATGCCCAGCGGCGGGCGCAACGCCTACGTGCGCTTCGGCAATGCTGAGGCTGAACTGCTGGAGCCCGTGGACCAGACTGGTCTTTCCAGTGAAATCCTGACCATGCACCACGTTGGCTACGTGGTTGCCGATATCAATAAGACGATCGACGAGTTGACCGCTCGCGGCTTCAAGTTTGCCGCTGACAAACCCAACGTCAACGTGTTGGGCCACCAACTGTTGTATTTCGACTCCAGCACCACCAACGGCGTGAAGATGCACATCACCCAGCTGCCAGACGCTGCCGCAGAGCCAAATGACGGGCTGGAGATTGAGCGCATCATCCACGCGGGCTATCGGGTCAAGAACCTGGAAGAAGCCATCAAGTGGTACGTGGACAACTTCAAGGGAAGCCTCTTGGGAGGAGGCCCTTCGCGGAGCGGTGGCCGCAACGCCTTCGTGAATTTCAGCCAAGTTCAGGTGGAACTCATTGAGCCTGGCGACCCTGCCAGCATGGGCGATGACCATGTCATGGACCATGTGGGTTACGTTGTGGGCGATATCCCATCCTGCATCGGTCAGTGTGAGTCTCACGGTCTGAAATTCGTCTCCGACACACCCAACACCAACGGGGTTGGTCAGCAGGTGTTGTACTTTGAGACCGATACCAGCATGGGCTCTCGCATGCACCTAACTCGGCTACCGGACTAGTTCGGCAGTGGTTAGAGCTTCAAAGGCGAAGCATGCAGTCAGATCAAGTGCGTAACATAATCCTTGTCGGCTTTATGGCCTCGGGTAAAAGTAGCGTGGCGCGGGCCATTTCGCGCCGCTGCCACTGGGCCAGGATTGATGCCGACGAGGAGATAGTAGCCCGGGCCAGAAAACCCATTTCTGAGATCTTCAAAGACTCGGGGGAATATGCGTTTCGGACGCTGGAACGTGAAGTGGTCAGTGACATCTGCTCGGAAACAGGCCGCATCATCGCCCCCGGCGGCGGGTCGTTCATGGATGAAGAGAACCGACGTGTCATGCTCGAGTGCGGGACGGTCTTCTATCTCAGTGCTCAACCGGAGACCATCCACTGGCGAATAACCAGAGGTAACCCCAACGCGCCGGTGCGCCCATTATTGGGAGCCGGTAACCCGTTGGCACGGATCAAAGAACTGCTGGCAGAGCGTGCGCCGGTGTACTCACAAGCCCACCATAAAGTTGAAACCGACGGGCTAACCTCGGACCAAGTAGCCCAGGCTATCCTCGAAATTTGCGGGCCCGGCATCCGGCAATATATTTAGATAGCGAAATCTCGGTTAATTACTAAAATCAGGTAATCACGGAGACCAGAACATGGCGGACTTAGACCTGGCGGCGGAAGTACATCACGGAGGCGGCTCCTACCCGGTGGTTGCCGGTTGGGGGCTGATTAATTCTCTGGGAGACCGACTTACGGACCTGGGGCTGACCAACAACGCCTACATAATCACCGACTCCAACGTGATGAACCTTTACGGTCGCAACGTGCAGCGCGCGCTCCAAAAGAGGGGTATCGTTGCCCACTGCTTTATCATCCCCGCCGGGGAGACCAGCAAGAGCTTTGAGCTGGCCCAGGGTATCTACAGCTGGCTGGCAGGCCTGAAAGCCGAACGCGGCCACACCATCATCAGTGTTGGCGGCGGTGTCGCTGGCGATTTAGGCGGGTTTGTCGCGGCCACCTATTTGCGCGGCATGGCCTTTGTCCAAGTGCCTACCAGCATGGCCGCCATGGTGGACGCATCCATTGGTGGTAAAGTCGCCATCAACCTGCCCCAGGCCAAGAACTTGGTTGGGGCCTTTTACCAGCCCAAGGGGGTCTTCGCCGACGTTCAAGCCCTATCGACTTTGGGCAAAAGAGAACTGGCTGAAGGCTGGGCAGAGGCTATCAAGCATGGCTTCATCCTGGATGCCAGTCTGGTGGACGTATTTGAAGAACACGCAGAAGCGCTGATGAACGTGGAGCCGGAGATTTCAACCGAGGTCATCCGCCGCAGCATGGCCATCAAGGCCAACGTCGTCAGCCAGGATGAACGGGAGACCCTGGGCATCCGCATCATGTTGAATTACGGCCACACCATCGGGCACGCACTGGAGTCGACCACCGAATACGGTACCTTCTTCCACGGAGAGGGTGTTTCCGTGGGAATGATGGGCGCGGCAACAATGGCCCAGGAGATGGGGCTGCATTCTCAAGACTTGGTGGACCGGCAGCGGGCCATTCTTGAGCGGTTCAACCTGCCAACCTCGGCCAAGGGACTCAACGTAGCCGCCATCTTGGAAGGTATGTCTCTGGATAAAAAGGTCCAGAGTGGCTCAAAGCGCTGGGTGATGCTGGAAGAGGTGGGCCGGTCGGTGGTCCGCACTGATGTCCCTGAAGAACTGGTCGAGAAGACGATCCGCGACATGGTTAACTAGTCGTCAGCCGGGGCTAGGTCCCCGTCATGGCTCTCGCGTTTCGCTTTGATCATCATTCCCATGATGACCAGACACATGGCTCCAGCAATTCCGAGCAACACCACCGACGCTACGGTTGATAAAAACTCCAAGCTATCCGAGAAGGTTGAGACCTGTTCCAGGGCTACTGCCACGCCCCCGCCCAGAATCGTTATCCCGTAGAGGATGCGGATGCGTGCCGCCTCAACAAACTTGGTAGCAGAGGCCCCCAATTGTGACCCCACCGACGCCGCAGCCAACATAATGATGGCCATTTTAGGGTCTACGTTATGAGACATCGCGTAAATAAACGTCCCCCAAGACCCGGTTACGATTATCTGAAACAGGTCGGTGCCAATAGCTACGGTAGTGGGAACTCCAAGTCCAAAAATCAATGCCGGCATGAGGAGGAATCCGCCGCCCGCCCCGAGCAATCCGGCGAAGAATCCCACTCCGAAACCCACCACAACCGGGATGAACACAGATAGGCTTTCAATTCCGGAAACCGGCAGAGAAACGTAGGTTGGGACTTTCCCTTTTCCCGGCAGCCAAATGGAATGCGGTGGGATGCGCATCGCTTGTACTCGCCGCGCCAGTGATGCCGTTGAGATAGCTTCACCTTCTGATTTGGGAGCCCGGCGTACCTTTAAGTAGTCATTTACGATGAAACTGCCGAGAGCTCCCAAGAACAAGATGTACACATAGCGGATTACTGGCCCAACTACGCCGGCCTCTTCTAGTGTGGAGTTCAACTGCTCAGCCAAAAAGACGCCCGGAACGGTTCCAATGAGCATCAGCATGCCTAATCTGAGATCAACGTTGCCCAGGTGACGGTGCTTGAGGGTGTTGATGATCGAAGAGCCCATGATGAGGGCCAAACCAGTGCCCACGGCAAAGACCGGAGGCACCCCAAATACCAGCAGACCTCCGGTGATTAAGAACCCACCACCGACGCCAAAGAATCCGCTGAGGGTACCGACCATGACACCCAGTAGCAATAGGAGCACTGGGTTAACCGCGACTTCGGCGTTTGGGAACCACATCTTAGTGGCCGCCCTTGGAGTTCTTACTCAGCTGCCCGCGTAAAGCGTCGACTGCTCGAAACAAAGCGGTCCAGAAAAAGTGCAAAACTACTGCGGAGGTGCCTATGACTCCGATTATCAGCAATGCCCAAAGGAAGGAGTGATCGTCACTAAAAATGATTAGAAATTCGTTCATCGTGGGCGTCAGGGCATTTGCCTGGCGGTTTAATTACTCTGATTGCCTGCTAGTTTAATAACGACTAAATAATGCTGGTTGCCTGCTAGATGGTTGAAGGGTTCAGCGTGTAGAGGATACCATAGGTCGAGCCTGCCACGACTACCCTAAACAGAATACCACCGGTCGCAGGCGGGACAAGTGCCACATGCCAGAATCCAAGTTCAATTTTCAATTACAGCATACCGACAGCTCTGCCAGGGCCGGTGAGCTTATTACACCCCACGGCAAAGCGCTCACGCCGTTCTTCATGCCAGTGGCAACCCAGGCCACGGTCAAGGGACTGACCCCGGAGGAAGTGCGGGGCGTTGGCGCTCAGGTGATCCTGAGTAACGCCTACCACTTGTATCTGCGGCCCGGCGTGGAGACTGTGAGCAAGCTGGGCGGACTCCACAAGTTCATGGGCTGGGACGGACCGATACTCACCGACAGTGGCGGCTTTCAGGCCTTCAGCATGGGGCCGCTACGGACAGTCAGCGATGATGGTATCAAGTTCAGGTCCCACATCGATGGCAGCGAGCATAATTTCACTCCCAAACTGGCCACAGCCAACCAGGAAGGGCTGGCTCCAGACATTGCTATGTGCTTTGACCAGTGCATCGCCTACGGCGCCACTGAGACAGAGGTGCGCCAGGCCATGGACCGTACCCACCGTTGGGCGCAAGATTGTTTTGATGTTCACCAGGCCTCGCCAACCGGCGCGGCATCCGGCCAGGCCCTGTTCGGAATCGTACAGGGCGGCACATTCGAGAATCTGCGCGATGAGTCGGCCCGGGCCATCTCGGCCATTCCGTTCCACGGCTATGCGGTGGGCGGCTTGGCGGTGGGTGAGAACAAAGAGGACATGTACCGGTTTACCGGCCAGGTGACGGAGTTGTTGCCCCAGGACAAGCCCAGGTACTTGATGGGTGTGGGTTCACCGGAGGACTTGGTGGAGGGTGTTGCCAGAGGCATCGACATGTTCGACTGCGCTCTGCCGACCAGAGTGGCCAGAAACGGGAGCATGTTCACGCCAGAGGGGCGAGTGGATATCTCCAAGGCGCGGTATGCGGAACAGCAGGGCCCGCTGGATGAGACCTGCGATTGCTATACCTGCCAGAACTATTCAGCCGCTTATCTGCGGCATTTGTTCCGGGCCAAGGAGTTGTTGGGTCTGCGGCTGGCCAGCATACACAACCTGCGGTTTGTGTTGTCCTTGATGGAACGAATGCGGGCCGCGATATTTGAGGACCGGTTCGAATCTTTCCGCAGGGAGTTCATGGACGCTTACAAGCCTGCAAATGAAGCCGCGCGGCAGCAACAAAAAGAACATTGGCTCCGGACGCAAGCCGAATAGCCGATCAAGTGCAGGCGTTGAGCAAGAGGGATTCCGGGTAGCGCGTTCTGGGGCTTACTTAGAAGCCGCCGGCAACCGCGGGGACGATGCTGATCTCGTCACCGTCGTTGGTGGCGGTGCCAAGTCCGTCCATGAAACGGACGTCTTCGCCGTTCAGGTAGATGTTCACGAAGTAGCGGAGTTCGCCTTCTTCGTCAACCAAACGATCTTTGAAACCCGGAAATTCCGAGTTCAGATTATCAACCAGCTCACCTAGAACGGTGGACGCTACTTCTACTTTATCTTTGCCGTTTGTCATACGCCTTAGTGGCGTGGGAATCCGGACCGTGACGCTCATCTGGAAAAACCCTCCTGGTGGTTCAATCGCCTGTTCAGGCACTTATTCTAGCACTTCCCTTCTAACGTTTTTAGAACGTTGAAAAGGAAGTGCTGGGGCAGAATCAACTCCTACCCGGCAATTACATCCCCGCCCAGCGGGTCAACTCTGACACCCGTGGAACTGACCCATTCCAGTCCCTTCTGTATCTCCGGGTCATCGCCTTCCAGTTCCAAAATCACCCAACCCACTTCCTCGCCAACTTCTGCGCGGCGGATGTTGGTAACAATCTTGAACTTTTGACCCAACTCGTAAATTACCGGCTGTTTGACCAGCGTTTCTTCAAAGGTGAACTTTACACGCTGCTTACCCATACCCGAACACCTCCCGGCTTTTTACCCAGTTATTTAGCCCCATCAAACATTTCTTCTTGTTAAATGACGGCTGCTATTTAGCTCCATGGAACATTTCTTCGAAGGACCGAATGCTGGGTTTAATAGACAGCGGGTTTACCACTTCTTCCACGGCTTCAATGGTCTTAAGACCGTTGCCAGTGACGTAAACAACCGTCAAATCATCGGGTTTGATCGCTCCGGATTCGGCCAAGTGCTTGAGTCCGGAGACCGTGACACCGCCGGCGGTTTCGGTGAAGATACCTTCAGTTTCCGCCAGTAGTTTAATGCCGTTCACTATTTCAGATTCAGGCACTGCGTAGGCAGAACCCTGAGACTTGTCAATTACTTTGATGGCGTAGATGCCATCGGCCGGGTTGCCAATGGCCAGCGATTTGGCGAGGCTGTTTGGTCGCACGGCCATAACCTGGGACTGGTTGTTGGCCCAAGCGTAGGCGATGGGCGAGCAGCCCTCTGCCTGTTGCATGTGCATCTTGGTGGTTACTGCGGGGTGGTGCACCGTGTTCTGGTCAACGCCAAAGGAGCTGCCTTCCACGCCGTCCAACAGACCTAGGCAGGCGA
>JAPKDE010000256.1 GCA_028822675.1 Dehalococcoidia bacterium
TCCGAGAATATATCTACAGCAACGCCCGGATGCCCATGTCCCGGCTACAGGGAGTGGCCCACTACGGCAACCGCAACTGGCCAGCCTGGGTTGATGAGACCAGCCCCAACACACCGGTACCGATAGTGGCCAAAGCGGAAGACATAGTGGTGGTAGTGGCCGGCGGTGACGGGCGTCATTCTGCCTGGTTGTCTGGCTGGGGCGTAACCAGGATCACCACCGAGCCAATAGTCCGGCTTTAATCACGCCACAAAGTTTAATCTAGTTGTTTTCGAAGAACTGCCGGTTTTTACGCAGGTAGATACGTTGATCTGACGGCAGTTTGAATTCGTCGAATATAGCGTTCACCGGGCAGACCGGCTCGCAGTAGGAGCAGTTGATGCAAGCGCCAGGGTCAATGAAATACATCTCTTCCTCATCATTGGAGGCGATACATCTCACGGGGCAGACTTCGATACAAGACTTATCTTTAACCCCGATACAGGGCTCAGTAATCACAAAAGGCAAGGTGTCCTCAATATATAAACGGGTCGCACAAAAAGTGCGCCCGAGAGTTTGTTATATGGCCGTTATTTCGCTGACGGTTTTTAATATGGTTTTTTAATAAAGCCGGTTGGCCTGGATGATTAATGAGCAGGCGCATGGCCTGAATGATCATTTGCCCCAAATAGATTTATGAACTGTCCGGTCATGTCGGCTGGAGCATGTACAGCTAAGAACAAAGCTGCTCTGGCGATGTCTTCGGGCTGCGTCCATTCGGGACCTGCCCCGGTAGGTATTTGCCCGGCCGTCATACCTGTTTCAACCCATCCTGGGTTTAGACCATTGACCCGCACCCCGTGGGGACGAACTGACTTTGCTAGAGAAGTAGTGTACCCGATGACGCCCCATTTAGTGGCGCCGTAGGCACCGGACATATCTTCGGGAATGGTTCCGGAGGACGATCCGATATTGATTACCACTCCGTCCTTTCTTTCCACCATCTGGGGAATCACATAGTGGCAACAGAGAAATGTTCCCCGTAGGTTAATGGCCATCTCCTCATCCCATTCCGAGATCGAGGTCTCCCACACAGGTTTATCGGAGTGGATGATACCTGCGTTATTGACCAGGATATCTATCTGGCCCCAAAGGTCCGTTATCTTTCCTACCGAATCTGCGACTTCTGTCTCGCTGGATACATCCATCCGCCACAGGGCTGATTGCCCTCCTGCATGTTGTATCTCTTCTGAGAGTATTTCCAGTCTGCCGATGTCTCTCCCCGTCAGTGCAACCTTAGCGCCTTCGCCAGCCATTGCCATCGCAATAGCCCTTCCGATGCCCCTACCGGCACCGGTCACCAACACAACTTTATCTGTTAATAGATTGGCCAATGACAAACTCTTATCCGGGAAAAATAAATCGGAATCAGAAAGGACTAGTCGTCCTTTGGCTATTCCAATGGGAAGCTGCGGATTTTACTCAGTAATGAATCCTTCATACCCATTGGCCGTGACCTCTGCACGCTTGGCCCGCATGGCTGGCGCTGTATCCGGGGCGGTGAGCAATGCCCGTGCCTTGCCAGGAATATTTGCTCCCACAAACCAGGAATTTGCCTGTGTCCGTAGGATATTTGCGCCATCCTCATTTACGTGTTTAACCCAGGCGTCTTCAGCCTCAATGGTAGGCGTAATGCGCTTAAAATCGTTATCCCGAAGATAGCCCATAGTTTCGCCAACCCAATCTATCAGCGGTTCAGAAGCCCTGACAAAGTTCCCCACTGACGCTGCGTTTACTGTAAACAAGTTCGGGAATCCTGCTGAGGTGATGCCCATGTAGGTCCGTGGTCCGGCGGCAAATTTATCCTTCAGTGTCTGACCGTTTTGCCCAGTGATATTCAGATTAATCAACCCACCGGTGATGGCATCGAATCCAGTGGCATAGACGATGACGTCTAATTCGTACTCTGCATCTCTGGTCTTAACGCCCTTGGGTGTGATTCGCTCAATGGGGGCTTCTTTGACGTCAACAAGCGAAACATTGTCTTGGTTATAGACCTCGTAATAACCACTCTCGCAAGGCAGTCGTTTGGAGCCAAACATGTGATCCTTGGGAACCAACATCTCCGCTACGACCGGATCATGGACGCGCTCGCGAATCTTGTTGCGGACAAACTCCGCGTAGTCTTCATTGGCCTCTCCCGGGACCATAACGTCATGAAAATTGGAGAGCCACTTTTTGAATCCCGGCTCGGTCCATAGCCGTTCATACTGTTCAAGGCGTTCCTCCGGAGAAACATCCATGGCCGACCGTTTGTCGAATTCATGCATGAACGAGCCGGGGGTTTCCATGCAAACCTTGAAAATCTCCGGATAACTGGCTTTAATCTGCTTCTGGGTCTCATCGTCGATCAGACCATTGCGTAGCGGAGCGCAGTAGTTCGCTGTCCGCTGGAATACTGTCAGGTGGGCAACCTCTTTGGCAATCTCAGTGATAAGTTGCACGCCGCTGGCGCCGGTCCCGATGACTCCGACTCGTTTTCCGGCCAGATCAATCCCTTCTGCCGGCCATCCTCTAGTGTGAGATGTAATCCCTTTGAAGCTGTCGATTCCCTCAAAGTCCGGAACGTAACCGGCAGAAAAACTTCCGACCGACGTGATCAGGTACTGGCCACGGGCTTTGCTCCCGTCCTGTAAGACTATTTCCCAGCAGCTTTCTGCCTCGATAAACGTCGCCGACATTACTCGTGAATTAAACTGTATGTCACGACGCAGGTCGAACTTATCAGCCACATAGTTAAGATAGCGTTCGGTATCTGGCTGGGCTGAATAATGTTCTTTCCAGTCCCATTCCTGCAAAAGTTCCTCGGAGAATGAATATCCGTAAGAGTAACTTTCAGAGTCAAAACGGCAACCTGGATAGCGGTTCCAGTACCATGTACCACCCACTCCACTAGCATCGTCAAATGCACGTACCGAGAACCCTAGTTGGCGCATACGATACAAAGCATATAGCCCCGTAACACCAGAGCCGATGACAATCGCATCGAACTTTTCAATCCCATCTTCGCGCTCTGAAATAGCTGCCGATGTTTCGTTTAGGGAATCAGCCATCTTTCTGCTCCTTCAAATATTTTCGTCGCCCGGTTCTCGGCGACGAGAGGTAACTCACTTTTATGTGCGCCTGATTTTATATTCAAAGCGAATAATCTGCAAGAATGATTATTATAAAATAGCCTTGCCATCTGCCGTATCTAAACAGGAAGGCAAGGCTATTTATCGACGGTCCCTACACGGGCAGGTAGTGAAGTAGTGCTGATAAAACAAACTCCTAGACTATTAAGAGTCTGAGGCGTTGATTTTTGGCGGAGACGGGGGAGGGTCGGGTGTTCACTATTTGCCAACACATGCGGCCAAAGCCAACCTTGACCATTCATTTTCCATCATGTTATCAAAATGGCGGTGCCGAAGGTCAGAGTCGAGTTGCTTCGTGCCGATGCGTTCTTTTGTGCCTGGCGTAGTGTTCTACCGTTGACCTGATTTCTGTTCGACTGTGCCTGGACCAATAGAACACCTACTTAAAGCAAGTATTATTACGAGACCAATTGGCAGACGTTAGGCCGGTGTGTT
>JAPKDE010000041.1 GCA_028822675.1 Dehalococcoidia bacterium
GGCTTGAGAGGGTTCTTGGACCGGGTGATTGAACTGAGTGGCACGCCCAACCCTAACGTGAATGACTTCATAAAATGGTCAGGCCGAGGTACCCTCCGCGAACTTCCGTTGTTCACGGGCACCCCGGCCCAAGTTGTCGATCAGATGGAGTCTTGGTTCAAGGCCGATGCCTGTGACGGCTTTGTTCTTGCCGCCACCCACATGCCCGGTGCCTATGAAGACTTCGTCAATCTTGTGGTCCCAGAGTTACAACGCCGGGGGCTGTTCCGAGAGGAATACACGGAAGGCACCCTGCGCGATAACCTGGAATTCGTGCGGCCTTAATAACCGGCGGGTTAGCTGATTGGGTATTTGATCGTCAGGACCGGCCGGTTTTATTGCGATTCGTTCTTTCTGCTATCGAAGCGTTTTGTGGCCCGGTTTCCGGTCTCGTCGCCCAAGACCAGCCAACCAAAGTTGCTGTCGGGGTTATCAAGCCAGCTTTGGACATCAGCCACCAGCGCACTGGTTGAGCTCCATGTATAGCTGCCGATCTCTCCAACCACGGCGGTTGCACTCGCATCCGAGGTGAAGTCGCCACCGGCTTCGTCCCATAGCTGAGAACCCAAAATACTATCAGTCCAGGTAACATCTCCGCTTACGGCTGAGATTCTGGCACCCTCGTTGCCGGATCCTTGCCCAACGCCTTCTTGCCAGTCAGTTAAGACTTGGTGTAATCCAATATCAATGTCACCAGCCAGAGACCGTGACATGTTGAGTGTCAACGACGCTCCAGTGATCGTTACTCCGGCGGGAACCTGTCCGGCAACGTCAAAGGCGTACAACCCTCTCCTCACTAAGGACCCGCCGGTCTGTCCGGAAAAGACCCATTGTCCAGCGCCGTTTTTGAACTCGCCGCCGGACGTCTTGTAAAGGGTGTCGTCTTTGAGTGCCCTCAATGTCAGTTCTGCCTACTCGGATAGGGAAATCATGAACCAAACATCGCCGCGGTTTTGTCCCATAGTATCTCCGGGTTTTTCATCGGCGGCAAAGTAATACAGAGGGTCGCCGTTATATGTGACCTGAGTTAAGGCGTCTTCGCGGTCTATCGTCCCCAGCAGCGGGCTGGAGACTCCTTCTCCGGCCACCGGGTCGGCAATGGTTATCAGTGGAGGCCAGGCTAAAGCACAACCGCCCGAGCAATTCGACACGTTGGGCTCGTCTCTGGTGTAGAGATAGAGACTGCGTCCAGCAGCGTCAGTCAATATTGAGCCTAAGTCTGCGTTGATCGTCGAGTTGACCGGAGCGTTGGTGTAGACAGCACTGCCATCGGTAGTGACTTCAAACGAGACGCCACCACGGTCTTGGCCATTGGTATCACCGGGTTTCTCATCGGCGGCGAAGTAGTACAAGGGCCAGCCGTTGTAGGTGACCTGGCTAGAGCCGTCGCCACGGCTAATCGTGCCGATTCTGGCTTCGTCCAAGCCCGTGCCTGTAATTGGGTCATTCACAGTGACCGAGGGAGGCCAGGCTAGAGCGCAGCCACCAGCGCAGTTGGAAACGTTGCGCTCATCTTTGGTGTAGAGGTAAAGGGCGTTGCCGCTGAGGTCAGTCAGGATATTTCCCAGCGCAGCGGTTTCGCTGATTACCACGGATGCGGCAGTTCGGATTGGCGCGCCGTCAGGTGATACCAGGAACCAGACGTCTCCCCGGTCTTGCCCCAGGGTGTCGCCGGAATTTAGGACGCTTGCGAAGTAGTAAAGAGGCTTGCCGTTGTAGGTGACCTGATTTGAGCCATCAGCGCGTTCGATGCTGGACACACGCTCGAGGTCGAGCCCATCACCGGCTAGCGTATTCTCTAGTGTCAGCAGGGGCGGCCATGCCTCGGCGCAACCGCCAGAACAGTTTGAGACGTTGCGTTCGTCATTGGTGAACAAGTACAGGGACATGCCCTCGGCGTCCACCAAGTGTAGGCCAGACGTCCCTTCGTTGCTGAGTACCATGCTGGCGTCGGTAATCTCCATCACCGGATCCGGCGCGCTTGTCGGATCCGGAACAGAAGTCGCCGCAGGCGGTGGCGGGGTATTTGTGGCTGATGGCTGGGGAACTGCAGTGGGATCATCCCCGCCGCAGGCAGCAATCAAAAGAGGAACCAACAGGCCCATCAATATCAGGAACAGACCCAAACGGGGTCTGGAGTTTTTAATCGAACTAGGGAACCAGGGAATACCGAGCATGTTGTTTCTCCTCAAATAAATGGTAGTGGGTAACATGAGGCCTCGTCTTAATCGGGCCAACCCTTACTACGGAGGAGGAAACGCTATGGATCAAATTTCCGTTAAGAAGAAGTCAGTGGGATGTCAATGAGCGGCAAACTATCAAGCACGGACGCCGACTTGCCGGTCGACATGGTTACTTCCAGTTTTCCGAGCTGGTTTGGATCCCCATCCAGTATCAACCACATCGCGTTGTCATAACGCCACATCTTGCGGACTGATACCTCGCCGTCGTCACGGGTCATGCGTGCCTGATAGACCGTCTGGTCGTCTTCCGGCAGACCCCAGACCAGTAAACAAGCAGCTCCGAATTCCGGAGAGTAGGCCAGCGTGCCCGCTGCTCCGGCGGCCACACCGCTGCCGTTGAACCGCCACCATTGGTCGGCCTGGGCCATAATCTCTATTCCGTCATACGTGAGCCCCAACCGGCGCTGCGCAGATGAAAGATCGTCATCGGTCTGGGATCCCCAGACTGACACCACAGCCAGCGCAATCGCAAGAACAGTGATGACTGCAGCAACCGGTAGCGGCCAGAGGACGGGCCTCCGCCACCAAGGGGCGCGCCTAGGTTGTTTTGAATCTTGTTTTGAACCGCTGCCAAGCATCGCCGTTTGCGGTGCAGCCGATGCGGATGCCATGGTCCGCGCACGTAGATCGGGTGCAGGCTCAACTTCGTCTGCAGATTGGGAAAGACCGTCAACGGCCAAAAGCAGGCCGGCAACATCGTCTTGGCATTCAGGACATGAGGCTAAATGAGCTACAAATAACTGAAGATCGTCAGTGTCCAGCGCTGCGAGGGCGTAACCGGCGGCAAGGCCAGAAAGTTCATCATGGCTCATTAGTTGAGCCTCCTAGTCCCAGTTCTTCCAATAGACTGCGTAATTTGGCCATCCCAATACTGATACGACCTTTAACCGTGCCCAGTGGAATCCCCGTAGATTTGGAGATTTCCCGCTGTGTGTAACCATCAAAATAGGCCAGTTGAATCGCCTCTCGCTGTTCCTTTGGTACCTGGTCCAAGCATTCCCTGATTGAATCACCGTCCAGAGTGTTTACAAACTCGGCCCAGGTATCATTGGGGGCCTCTGGCATCCGTTCCAATTCCAAAGGTAGTTCCCGTGGTGTAATGCCCCGGCGCTTGCGACCAATGTCTATTGATCTGTGATGCACCACAGCCATAATCCAGGTTCGGGCCGACCCCCGGGAGTTGGAAAATGAGCCTGCCCGCCGCCAGATATTGATGAACGACTCTTGGACCGCGTCCTCAACTGCGTGCACGTCTCCCAACATACGGTAAGCAAGCGAATAGGCTACTTTCCCGTAGCGGTCGTAGAGGGCACCTAAGGCTTCCTCATTGCCCGCATAGAGGAGCTGTAGCAACAATTCGTCTGTTAGTTCTTCCATCAAGTTCTACGCAAACAACCAAGTATTTGGATCAAAACCTGCAATTAGTATCATGAAATCGAATTGAGTTAGGGTCAAACCAATAACCCAGTGTCTCTAAATCTTCGGGCATCATATCAGACCGCCAATATGTATAATGCGGATGCCAAGCACGAAATTGGCACCAGATTCGCCAGAGAGGATGCATTCAACATGGCCGAGGCTGAAAACAAGATTGAACTGGACTGGGACGCATTAGAGGTTGGCGAGACGTTCGAGAAGTTTGAATACCTGCTGACTCAAGAGATGATTGACACTTATCGGAAGGGCGTGATGGACTCGGAAGCGAGCTTTCCGACCATCGCCCACAAAGTGGACGTACGCCAGTACAACGACAGATATACCGACGCCGGGTCGGTAAACGCTCGTTGTGCCTTCCATTGCTACAACCCGCCAAAGGCCGGCAAGAAACTGACCGTGACTGCTTGGATTGCGGACAAATATCTGAGACGCGGCAAGAACTATATCGTGACCGAGGCTGTGTCCGTTGACGAAGACGGAAAACTCATCGATCGCGTTATCACTCATGAACTCAAGCAACCATCGGAGGTGGGCAAGAAATGGGGAGGGTAATTAGAAATTACGAAGACGGCGATGACATAACGCCTCTGGTAAAAAAAATGACTCAGGAAGCCATCAACCTTTTTGAGGGCAGCTCCGGACACACCGGTCCTTCTCAATTCACCGACGAAGCCGCTGCCAAAGAAGTGCTCGGTACCGAGGGTACTTTGGCTTCAGGCCGTATGTCTCTCACGTTTGCCATTGAGATGTTGCGCCGACACTTCGGTTCTGAGGTGTTTAACCACACAGGCACCGTGGACCTCAGGTTTCTGCGACCGGTCCGCCCCGGCGACACGGTTACTTTTACCGGAAAAGTCTCCGGCACCACCAAAGAGGCCAATGGCAGCCGTGTCTCGGTGGACATTGAGGTAACTAACCAGAAGGGCAACACCACAGGAGTGGGACAAGGCAGCGCCATTGTTCCCAACGCCTTTCTGCCGCCAGAAGACCTATAACCTAAATTTACTAGTCTAGACGCGAAAAGACCCCGGTCCATAGCGGACCGGGGTCTTTTTATTCTGCTGAATACTGAAAGCTATTACCTGACGGCTTCTAGCCCCAGCGTGGAGACTCGTCCGGGTTGATCCCAAGTACGGTCTTTCCGACGAATTCCATGGTTAGTGTATTGTTTGCCGGGTGAATCTTGACCAGGCGGGCGTCGCGCCACAGGCGTTCAAACCCAGCGGCCTTGAAGATGCTGCCACCTCCCTGTAGGTCCATGGCGGCGTCCACTACTCTCCAAGTGCCGTCAGCGGCGTGGCACTTGGCAGCGATCAACTTCAGAGGCCAGGCGTGCCCGTGGTCAACACCATCGGACCAATCCTGGGCAATCCGGTCTATGTGGGCGCCAACGCCTTCCATATCAATGACCATTTCGGCAATCGCATGTTGTACTTCAGGGTGATACGCCATGGTCCGGGAGATCGCCATGGACTTTTTGCCCTTAACGGCCTCGATCGTCTCGTCCAGCACCCGTTGGGCATTGCCGTAGTACACGTTGGAGAATCCTATCAGTGCTCAGGCGAAGATACCGAGCACGAACAGGTCAACACCGCCGGCACCTGGGTCCACAACACGAGTGACGTACTGGTCGGGTATAAACGCTCCGTCTAAGATGGTGTCATGGCTCTGAGTGGCCCGCATTCCCACCGTATCCCAGGTCTTTTTAACGGTGTAGCCACTGCTGTCGCGGGGCATGAAGGCATGGACGATTTTGGGCGCGGCGGGGTCCGAATTATCCATGCCGTGCAGGCCCAAGAATGTCCAAACTGGACTCAGGCTGCCAAACATCTTGTGGCCGGTGAACTTGTAACCGCCGTCCACTTTCTCTGCCTTGGTGGTGGAGAGCAGTAGAGGAAGGTCATTTCCGACTTCACCGTGTCCGGCAGCGAACACAACGCCGTTAGCGGCTTCTTTTAGCATCCACTCGGTGGACTTATCTCCGCTGCGCCAGACGTCGGCGGCCAGGCCAGTCCAATAGAAGTGCATGTTCACCGCCAGGGCGGTGGGGGCGGCGTGGTAGGCCAATCGGCGCTGCTACTGGCCGATCTCAGCTAGGGTCATGCCGAGTCCGCCAGTTCTTTGGGAACGGCAGACAAGAGATAGCCGGCTTCTTTTAGTTGTTTGAAATCCTCATCAAAGAATACGTTGTCCCGGTCGTAGCCAGGCGCTCGCTCTTTACATCCCTGGAGTATTGCCTCGTTTAATACAGATGTCAGATGAGGTGTGGTCATAATTGTTTCTCGCAAGATTTGTTATTGAAATAATTTGTGGATACGATTCTAATCCGTGTTTTGTAACCGGTTTGCACACTGCTAACAGTCCCCTCTGATGCAATGTGAGTCGATGATGATTCACATTTTGTACTAATTAACGTTGCCCGATTAGTTCAACTTATGGAGTTATTCTAGGGGCAAGATTCTTTAGAACATTGTTGCACCGCAGCATGAATGGTTTTTGGAATCAGTACACCCCTCAAGATTGCCATTTTGTTATAGCTAATTAAGGCTATGCGCTTAATTGTCAGATGAAAAATATCGTCCTGGCGTGATGCCCAAAGTACGCCGAAACATGGATATGAACGCACTGGGGTTTTCATAGCCAACTTCAAGGGCAACCGATGTCACTGCCTCTCCCTCTGCCAACCGCATCAGACCTTTCAATAGTCGGGCCTGCTGTTGCCAATGGCGAAAGGTCATGCCCGTTTCTGCCGGAAAAAGCCTGGCCAGTGTCCTGGGACTAGCTCCGGCGTGCCTCCCCCACTCCTCTAGAGTGCGCGAATCGGCCGGGTTTTCGCGAATGGCGGTTGTGATTTGCTTCAGGCGGGAATCAGTGGGTTCTGGCAGGTGCAGCGGCATTACCGGTGACCTGCGAATCTCACTCAAGATTAGATCCATGATACGGCCGTCCCTGCCGGTAACGTCATAGAGTTGCGGCGCTTCTGCGGCGGTCATTATGAGTTCACGTAGCAATGGAGTCACACCCACCACACCACAGTCAGTGGGTAGTTCTGCTGCAGGTTCGTCTCTGACGTAGACACTACGCATGGAGAACTGCCCGGCAGATTCTATCTGGTGTTCCACCCTGGCCGGAATCCAGACTCCCCGGTGTTGCGGGACGACCCACACGCCCTGTTTGGCGGTTACTTTCACCACGCCAGCACAGGCGTAAACCAACTGGCCTCGACCGTGCCAATGGTTATTTGACGCATACCCAGAAGGGTATTCAGACGCCCGGACGACTACCATCCGGTCAATGTCCTCGCCGTAGGAATCATGTTCATCAGACTGCATGTTTGTCCTGTTTGAGGTATTTTTTGTCTGCATGTCGATAGATTGTACTTGCCGCTCTAGATATACTCAACGAGGATTTTTAACCTTGCTTTTTCTAATATAGGTTTGGATCGTGGAATTGAAGTTAAATTTGAGGCATAGCTATGGCGGCATTTGAAACAACTCCCAGCGAACCCCAAAACGTGCGCTTTACCGCCCGAGTAATGGTCACCGCGCTGGCCGTTGGTCACGTGGGCTTCCACTGGATACTGCAAAGCTTTGTGGTGCTGGTCCCGGAGATACAGCATACATTTGGCCTGAACGGTGTGGGCGTGGGCGGTATCCAGGCCGTCCGGGAATTGACCTCCGGGCTAATCACGCTACCCGGTGGTGTGGTAGTCGGCATGCTGCGAAAGTGGTGGGGATGGCTGCTGGGGGTCTGTATCGGAGCGTCGGGTCTGGGCTCGCTGCTGATGGGCATATCTCCGGTCTACCCGTTGTTGCTTATTGGTGTTTCAGTTGTTTCGGTTTCCCATTCACTGTGGCACCTACCGGCCGCAGCTTCGTTATCGCACCACTTTGCCAGTCGTAGAGGCACCATGTTGTCCTTCCACGGTGTGGGCGGCAGCGTTGGTGATGTAGCTGGGCCTCTGATCACGGGAGCGTTGTTGCTGGTTATGGGCTGGCGCGGCATTCTCAGCATCTACGCCGTTGCGCCGTTCTTCATGGCATTCATGGCTGTTTGGGTCTTCAAAGGAATCGGCGATGTGCGAGAAGACGACCCTAAGGTTGCTGGCCTAGCTGAACGGCTGGCCATGACCAAGACATTGTTTAGAAGCCGGCTGCTCCAAGGGATGACAGCGGTGAGAGGCCTGCGCTCCATGGCCTTGGTAGCGTTAATAACGTTGTTGGCTCTGTACCTGGGCAATGACTTGGACCTTGCTGTGTTTGATCGAGGGTTCCACATTGCGCTGTTGATTGCCGTTGGGCTGCTGGCCAACCCGGTGGCTGGGATGATCTCAGACAAATTTGGACGCAAACAAGTGTTGGTGCCGGGGTTGATTTGGTCCTGTGTGCTGACTCTAATGATGGTCGGATTTAATGACGGCGTGCCTCTGACCCTCACCATCGCGCTGTTGGGTCTGTTCCTTTACCCGGACCAACCGATCCTAACGGCAGCATTGTTTGACGTGCTTAAACGTGACGAGGCAACCATTGGACTGGGCGTAGTGTCCTTTGTTAGCTTTTTGATGGCGGCGGTCTCTCCGCTGATTGCCGGAGGGCTCTACGAGTTGTGGGGATTCCAGGCTGGTCTGTATTACGTGGCGGTGCTCTTTGCTCTGGCTGCGGTGATCTTTACGTTCTTGCCGCTGGATAAGAAAATCGGCGAGTAGCAGAAGCCAAAAGAAAGCGCCCCCAAGTCCAGGGCGGACGGGGGCGCTGATAGGTGGGAGGGCCAATTTAACGGCTGATTGGCGCCGCGCCTTGGTTTTTCTTGCGGCCAGTTGGTCTAGGCCGCTGTCTTGATCTCCAGGTCGTTCTTTTCCTCTGCGTAATGCTCGGCGCAGAGGTCGACTACTGTTCCAGGGGCGATGGCCAAAGCTCGGTAAATTGGGCGGCTACACCCCATCATTGCACATTTGGTTTTAGCGCTCCCCGGTTTTACACTTACGATATTATTGGTATCCATATCAGCACCTCCGCCGACTTAAGTTCTCTACCTACTTAGGTGCTTCAGTTACAAACTTAGGTTCTGAACTTGTTAATCCCAAGTGTTGATTGGGCCGCGTTGGTCGGGCCATATGGCCCACGTTCTCGCTCTTATCTGGTGACCTAGATTGAACAGAAAGAAGCCCGCTGGTCCCCAATTGGAGTGGACAGCGGGCCTCTTTGGTCTGCATGGTCGAATAATCCAGTGGCTTGATTATTTCATCTGACCGACTAGGAAATGAGCTTGGCACATTCGTCTATAAGAGGTGTGACATCCGCCCGTTCCTCAGATGGCAGGGTGAAAATCACCCGGTCCACGCCGGCTTCCTGCAACCGTGCGATCAGGTCTGGGTCGGGGCGTATGCCAAAGCTGGTGATGTTTAAAGAGTCGGGGTCTCGGCCAGCTTCCTCAGCCTGTTTCTTCAGCAGGACAATCTTCTCTCCCAGGCTTACGCCGCCGGAACCACGCCCGCCAATGGGCATCCAGCCGTCGCAGTACTCCACGACTCGGTCAAAGGTAGTGGGGCCGTCGCCGCCCATGAGAATCGGAGGGTGGGGGCGTTGCACGGGTTTGGGGTAGGCCCACATTTTGTCAAAATTCACGTGGTCGCCGTGAAATTCAGCCTCTTCCTGCGTCCAGATTTCCTTCATGGCCAGTATCTTTTCCCGGAGGATTCTCCAGCGATTTCGGTAGCTGGTGCCGTGGTTCCTCATTTCCTCTGCGTTCCACCCACCGCCAACGCCAAAGATAAACCGGCCTCTGGAGATCATATCCAGGCTGGCGATCTCCTTGGCAGTCGTGATTGGGTCACGCTCAATCATCAAGCAGATACCGGTGCCCAGTTTCAGGTTGGTGGTCACCGCTGCCGCTGCCGTGAGTGCAACGAACGGATCGTAGGTATGCCAATAGTCTTTGGGAAGATCAGGGCCGCCGGGCCAGGGACTGGTGCGCTCCGCTGGGATGTGGGTGTGCTCTGGTACCCACATGGATTCAAAGCCACGGTCCTCCAGCATCTTGGCCAGGTCATCGGGACGGATGGAGTAGTCAGTTGAAAACATCATTGCGCCGAAATCCATAGCAACCTCTCAAAACAAAAACTGCAAATTCGTGGGCATCTACAAAGGAAAGTGCGGCTAGTATAGCACCAGTAATTAACGCCTAACCAAAGATAAAACGAGCCTATTTTGCGGGTAGGGACCGGGCGTAAGCAGCGCCGCGTTCAACCCATGCAGCCAGAGCAGTGTCAGTGACAAAACCATCTGGCTCCACGGAGACAAAACCCTTCATGGGCCTTCCGGTGAAATCCATAGGCCGAGCGTGGGGCAGAGAGAGGGCCGCGTCAAAATTAATGGGACCAGGTCGCACCATTAAATCGTCCCCGGTGATACCCACCGCCATGTTCCGGCCAACCATGAAGCAGAGGCCCCCAAACATCTTCTGCTCGGTACAATTGGGTTCGAGTTCGAACACGGCTCGGACCCGGTCTGCCAGTTTCTCGTTATAAGCCATTGTGGTCCCCTAGCAGGTATTTCCGAGTAATCACCAGTATTTTACTTGCTGGACTGTTTCCATGAAACCAAACATTGTCTGCGCGCGCCGCAATCGCAGATTATGCGATACTGCCTTCCTACAGTATTCAGAATCGGCATGTTTCTTCAGCCGACGTGACCCCTTCAACCGTTCATGACCCCAGACCAACCTGAAATAAACACGCCCACAAATTCTCCGGGACAAGGACCAGGACGATTCTTCTCCGGCCGGTTCTTCTATGGCTGGTGGGTTTTGGGCCTAATCAGCGTGATGGCGGCCATGAATAACGCCTTCTTCGATAAGGGGCCGGCGTTGTTCTTGATACCGGTGGGAGCGTCATTGGGGCTGAACCGCGCCACAACGTCGTTGATTTTCTCCCTGGGCCGCTCGGAAGGCGCAGTGGCCGGGCCGTTTGTCGGCCATTTGGTTGACCGGCTGGGCGCGAAAAGAATAATGGTGATTGGCACCATATTGGCCGGCGTTGGGTTCATTATTTTCGCCTTTGCCCAGAACCTTTGGGTGTTCGCCTTCGCCTACCTGGGGTTTGTGGCATTCGGCGCCACCATGGCCTTCCAAGACTCCGCCACCGCCATGGTGGTGACCTGGTTTAGCCGCTACCGAGTGCGTGCCATGTCGGTTCGCGAGGCATCAGGGAACCTGGGATCAACCCTCCTGATACCGCTCATGACCTTGATTATTGCCATCTACGACTGGCGGGTCGCTGCGCTGATGGGAGCTGGCGCTTATCTTCTGGTCATTCTCCCTCTGATGCCGTTTTTAAAGGAATCGCCGGAGAGCATCGGGTTGCTACCCGACGGCGCAAAAGAGGCTGATGTAAAAGCGGCGAGGGCAGCAACCGGGGTAACAAGTTCGTCTGGTTCCAGCCCCGCCGAGCTACAACGACTGCGAAGCTACTATGCCGGAGCGGAGTTCACGGTGCGGGAAGCGTTGCGCACATCGTCATATTGGTACCTGCTGATGGGGACGGTCCTACGGCAGGTTTCCCGGGTTGGCATCGACCTTCATTACGTGGCGATTCTTGAATGGAAGGACTTTGATACGTCCATTGCGGCGTTGTTTTTCACCCTGCGACTGGGGATGAATGTGCCGTCGAAGTTGATTGTGGGTTATTTTGGCGACCGAGTTCCGGCACAAATAATCCTCGGCGGCGGCATGGTGATTTACGCGTTGGGGCTGGTCTTGTTGCTATCGTCTGACGGCCTGATGATCTTGGCCGTATCTGCGGCGGTCATGGGCATCTCGGAGGGCATAACGCCAGTCAACTGGGGTGTGATCGGCAACTATTTTGGGCGACACCATTACGCTACGTTACGGGGAATAATCAACATGAGCTACAGTTGGGCCCTGTTGTCAGTTCCCTTTGCGACCGGATGGTGGTTTGACCAACACACCAGCTACGATCTGCCTTTGGTAGTCTCCCTGGTGGCCGCCGCTGCCTCCGCGGTGGTCTACGCCATGTTGCGGCAGCCAAAACTGCCGGCCAGACTACGCCAGGCTAATCAGGAACTACCTCTAAGCTGACGGAGAGCGATATATGGCAGAAAAAGTGACCACTCGTCAGTGTCTATCAGATGACATTGCATCACCGACACCCCTCAGGACTTGCAGATGGTCATTAACCCTGGCGCGTCGAACGTGATTCTGGCCGTTTCCGGAAACGCGGTGGCCGGTTCTATAATCGCGGCGTTCGATGGCTGGCGTGCTAATATCTGCCGGCTGGCCGTACACCCTGATCACCAGCGAAAAGGCATCGCCCGACGCCTGTTTTTAGAAGCTGAAACCTGGCTCAGATACCAGGGTGCCAGGCGTATTGGGGCCGTGGTTGAGCAAGACCGTCTATGGGCGATAGGTTTCTGGGAATCAGCGGGGTTTGCCCTGGAGCCCCTGGATCTCAGGTACACCAAAAACCTCTAAAAGACCACCACCGAACGCAGAACTTCACCCCGTTCCATCTTGTGGAACGCCTCTTCCACGTCACCGATTCCGATGGACTCGGATACGAACCGGTCCAGGTCCAGGCGGCCCTGCAGATAGAGATCAATGAGCATTGGGAAATCCCTGGACGGCAGACAGTCGCCGTACCAGGAAGATTTCAAGCTGCCGCCTCGGCCAAACACCTCAATCAGAGGTAGTTCAATCTTCATGTCGGGACTTGGCACTCCCACCAAGACAACTGTGCCGGCGTGGTCTCGGGCGTAGAATGCCTGCTCGTAAGTCACAGGGCTGCCCACAGCCTCGATCGCCACATCAACCCCGTTGCCGCCGGTGAGCTTGCGAATCTCCTCCACAGGGTCTGTGGACGTGGCGTTGATGGTGTGCGTTGCGCCAAATTCCTTGGCCCAGGTCAGCTTGCGATCGTCCAAGTCCACGCCAATGATCGTGTGGGCTCCAGCCAGCCTGGCCCCGGCAATGGCCGCGTTGCCAACTCCGCCACAACCAAAGACGGCCACAGAATCTCCCCGGCCAACGTTGCCAGTGTTCATTGCTGCGCCCAGTCCAGCCATAATCCCGCAGCCAACGAGTCCTGCCGCGGCTGGGCTGGCTTGAGGTGAGACTTTGACTGCCTGTCCTGCGTCCACCAGGGTCAACTCGGCAAATGCGCCGATGCCCAGGGCGGGCGAAAGGGGAGTGGCGTCGGCCAGTGTCATGGGCTGGGATGCGTTTCGACTGGAGAAACAATACCAGGGAGTGCCGCGCAGACAGGAACGGCAGGTGCCGCAGGGGGCGCGCCAGGCGATGATGACAAAGTCGCCGGGGGCCACATTGGTTACGCCCTCACCAACCGATTCCACCGTGCCTGAAGCTTCGTGGCCCAGCAAGAAGGGGAAGTCGTCGTTGATGGCACCTTCACGGTAATGGAGGTCGGTGTGGCAGACACCACAGGCTTTCACCCGGATTAATGCTTCACCGGGGCCTGGATCAGGCACTAAAATCGGCACCAATTGCACCGGTGAACCCTTGCCTAAAGCGACTACTCCATTAACCTGATGGGCCATTGATACATTCCTCCTGCGCCTAATAACGAGACTACGAAACGATACTAATCGGCAGGAGTGGAGTCTGTCCATCGGTGCAAACGCTTAATCAGTGGTGATTATCTTCCTCAGTCCGATAGAGGCGCTCGGCTTTGTTTAATATTCCCGTTACCTTCGTGAAGTTAAGTTTCGTTAATACATCGCCCAAGTTTTCGTTCACAAACTCTTTGCTTGGGTTACTGAGTCCCTAAAAACCTCTGCTCCCAAGTGAGTTTGCGCCACTGGTCCCCCCCTGAGATGCGCCAGTACGTAAATTGGTTGCTGTTTAGCCGGCAAACTCAGCTTCAACTCTACGGGCAAAGCCGATCAATTGTTCATCCGAACCACGGTCTCCCATGATTGAGATACCTACAGGCATTCCATTGACCTCTCCCAAAGGCATGCTCAGTTGCGGTCTTCCCGTTGTCCCGGCGATGCAGGTAAGGCGGCTCAACCGAGACTGTACGTCTTTCTTGGCGGAGGCTGGCAGTCCCCGCAGCGGAGCGGGCACGACGGCCGTGGGCAAACAAAGGAAACCGCCGTCGGCAAATACCTCGTCCATCCTAGTCCTGAGACTATCGCGCACTGCGATTGCTTCATCTATCTGTGCGTCGGTCAGATTCATGGCGAACTGGTATCGTTCCGAGACCCAGAAGCTGAACCTGGGATTAACCTGGTCGATCCAGTCTTTGACCGTGTCCCAGGCCTCTTTGGATTGAAGGACGTTTTGTTGGGCAGACCATTCTGCCAGGCCATTGGGAGCCAGCTTCACGGTTGTGGAACTGCCAGCCAACGCAGCGATTTTTTCAGCTATTGGTAGTAATGCCGCTGAAACGTTTTCATCAGCCTCTTCGAAGGCGTCCTGGGCGATGATGATTCTGGAGGGACTGGAATCCGGGATGCTGGTCTGAAAAACTACCTGTGCCACCTGGGCGTAGGTTGCAGCGTCCCTGGTGAACCAACCAATGGTGTCGTAGCTGGACGCCTGTTTCAGCATACCTTCTAATGGTATGCGGTCATGGGTGGGACGGAGACCCCATAGGCCACAGAAACTTGCGGGGATACGTACCGAACCTCCGGTGTCCGATCCGAGGGCAAAATCCACCAGCCCTCCGGCCACCGCCGCTGCCGAGCCGCTGGAAGAACCGCCCGGAACTCGGCCCAGAGCCCTTGAGTTGATGGGAGTGCCGTAGTGGGCGTTCTCCCCCAGGATTCCACGCGTTAACTCATCAGTATGTGTCTTGCCAACCATGGTGGCGCCAGAATTAAACAGAGTCTCCACGATCCAGGCGTGTTTTTCCGCTGGCGGATGGGTCGCCTTCCAGTCCGGGTTGCCACCGCCCGTCACGTATCCGGCCACGTCAAAGATGTCTTTGGCCGCGTATTTCAAATCGGAAAGAGGACGACCCTCCGGACCGGCCAGGTAGGCGTCAGTGTCTTTGCAAAAAGCGTCCAAGGGATCGGAGAAGGGTTCTTCGGGCCTGACCATTCTTGTACCTCCGGGAAATTGATCCAAGCCCCTGTCAGCCAAGGGTTTGAGGCGAGTAACGTAGTATATAGCACGTGATTGGCGTGTTCACTTAGAGGATCGGGAACAATTCTGCGACGAAAACCGTCAGGTAATAAAAGGGAAGATTAAAACAACCGGACGAAGGAAGGCAATGAACCCGAGAATTGGCATAACCATGTTATTGGTGACGGTGATCGCCATTCTAGCTGCAGTGGGCTGCGGTAGTAGCGCAACGGCGACTCCTCAGGTTCAGCCGCTTCCGACAGCCAAGCCAATCGAAGGAGACCCGCCGCCAGTAGAACCGCCCCCGGTTGAAGTTGCGGCTCCCATTGAAGACGCCTCAGTGACGCCGCCAAGCTCAGTTGGCGGAGATTACGTTTTAAACATCACCTCCGGTTTGCCCAACGGGTGTGCCGAGTTCAACGGGTACGACCTGGCACAAGAAGGCAACGCGTTCGTGGTAAGCGTCAAGAACCTGGTGCCTCATCCCAGTCTTGAGATGGCCTGCACAGAACAATACGGCCTCCATGAGGGCCAAATAAGCATCGGTAGTGGCCTAGTAGCCGGAGAGACCTACACAGTCGCCGTCAACGACCACTTGATGCTCTCCTTCAATGCAATGGATGCAGAAGGTCTGGCCATGGTTGAGAAAGAATCTCCGGTGGACACGGTTGAAGTTTCTGAGGATGGCGGTGGGTACTCCCTGTCCGTAATCTCCAGACTTCCCAAGGGCAGTAGTTGCTCTAGGTTCAGCGGCTACACGATTAACAATCGATTCTTGGAGCGTATCGAGGTTTCTGTCAGTCATAGAGAGGTCTCCGAAGACAACGTTCCCTGCACCCGTGATCTGCCGGTGATCGTCACGGATATTCCGCTCGGAACTGAATTCGTTCCAGGCATGACCTATACCGTGGTAGTCAATGGCATCGAGACCGGCTTCCCAAGCGAAGACCTGGCAATGGTCTCAGTTCAGGCACCAATCGAATCTGCCACGCTGGTCACCCCAGAGATCTCTGACGGCGTCTATTCCATCGACATTACGTCTGGGCTGCCCAGCGGTTGCGCCCAGTTCAACGACGTTGAGATCAGCCG
>JAPKDE010000257.1 GCA_028822675.1 Dehalococcoidia bacterium
TTGGTACAAAACGTATGTACTCAACGCTTCGGCGTTTCGGCCGCCAATTTGGAAGCTTCTTCCCCTTTGGCCGCCTTTGCCACAATCCGCAGATTGGATTCGGATTCAAGAATCCGACGGTAAGCGACTCGCATGAATTCAGAGTCGTCTGCGATTAAGACTTGTAGCTGCTCCATGTTCTTCCTTTTTGTGTAATTGGTGGGCGGCTCTAGCAAGGGGGTGGCTGCTTCCATCTAAGTGATTAGTGGGCAGTTCTAACGGGAAGGTGGCTGCTTCCATCTAAGTAATTGGCGGGCGGTTCTAACGGAAAGATGGCTGCTCCCCTCGCCGCCCCGTTGGTGACCTCGAATCATCGGTGCCACTTATTATTTCTAAAGCCTTCTGTTCTTAATAGCAATCACTCCCAATAAACTAGGCACAAAATCAACGTAAACCGTTAGTGCATACGGAGTTTGCCGGGGCCGGATTCCAGAGGTAAATTCCGAGCTAAATTACCGGGTTAAAATCCGGGTTAAAATTCCGAGGGGAAAAGAGAAACTAGATTATTTAGCGCGAGGTGGCTTGGGCCAGCGGGCTGCGTTGCATCAACTCGTGCGCTTGCCCATTTAGCATCAGATTTGTGGTCATGTCAGCCAACAGAGCGGCCATCAGAAAGCCGTCAGTGCTGGGCACGGCCAGGAATACGCCCTCGGTGCCCGGCAATTCGCCTACCAACGGAATACGGTCTGGTGTGGACGCTGCAAATGCGGCAATAGTCTCGACGCTGGCCGGTTGGAATCCGGGCATGATTGCCGCTACCTGGGCCAGCAGCCAATCACGGGTTTCATCAGTTGGTTTGGTATCGAACCCTGCCGGGTCGAATTTGCTCCCGGCATGGACTAACCCATCTCTGCGACTGACGATGTTCACTGAATTCCAGCGCACGGCGCAGTGTAGAGGGGCTGAAGTGCCCAAGCCAAGATGTAACTTCTGTAGGCCGTGCGGCTCCACCGGCAGGTCATAACCAAGCCACTCCGACATGATTTTGAGCGTCCATGCACCGGTTGCCAGGATAACTGACGAGCACTCTAAAGAGCTTCCATCCTGGAATACCACACCATTGGCTCGTCCTCCGGTAACCGTCAGCCCTACAGCCTGCTTTTGGCGCTGAACCGTTACCCCCACGTATTCTGCTGCGTTGGCCATTGCAGCCATGAAAAGCTTTGGGTCCATCTGTATACAGTCTTGATGGAGCGCCCCGCCGGTGATCGAGTCGGCCAATCGAGGCTCAATCTCCCTGGCCGTGGGGCCATCTACCCATTCTGATCTGAGGCCAGCAGATTTCAAATCACTCAGAATCTGGCGGCTCTCACGCTCTTCTTGGTCGTTGGTGGCCGCGTAGATGTAACGGACGTCCTGTTCCAGGTAATCGATACCACCGGCCGTTTTTATCTCTGGAAGATATTTACGCCACAGGGCAAGGCTCTCCGCGCCCAAGGCAATCTTGTAGGTGTCATCATCGCCTGATGCGGGCTGAATATTACCTGCTGAGTTGCCGGTGGCACCGGAGCCGGGTCCTTCCTGCTCAACAAGGGTGACTGACACTCCCGCACCGGCCAGCCGGTAGGCTATGAAGCAGCCGACTACGCCGCCGCCAATCACTGCCACTGTTCCGTTTATGTTGCTCTGCTGGTTGGTCAAAATGTGCTTGCACCAAGTACCTGAGTTTGGGAGATAGGTCAGAGAGAGTTCACGTCCACTATTACTTTGCCAATGACGCCGGACGCCACCGCCAAATGGGCATCCTTGAGTTGTTCCAAAGAAAAATGGGGCCCTGCGAACGCCGTCAACTTGCCCTGTTCCAGCCATGACGTGATGTCATTGATTGCAGCGTCCTTGGCGTGCTCGGGCATGTCGTAGACCAACACCAAGCGCACTGTGACATTGGTAGACTTGAACTTGAGCGGGACGTCCGGCGCTTGGGAGCTACCAGCCGAATAGACCGCCAACACCCCGGACGACTTCAGTACCTGCTGGCTCACCGGGAAATTGGCCGCCATGTCGACCTCAGCGATGTGGTCCACTCCGCTACCGCCGGTGAGGCCAAGAATCTTCTCCGCAGTGTCACCCTCACGGTAATTGATCGTGTGGTCGGCTCCGGCTGCGAGGGCTATTTGAGCCTTTTCGTCGGAACTGACTGTGCTGATGACCATTGCGCCGCCCAGTTTGGCCAGTTGAATCGCGTAATGCCCAACTGCGCCCGCTCCACCGGGAACCAGTACGGTTTTTTCGGTGACTGGACCATCTGAAAAGACACAGCGGTGTGCGGTCATAGCGGGGACGCCGAGTCCTGCCGCCGCGGCAAAATCGGTGTTGTCCGGCAGGCGAACGGCATGGCCGCTGGGCTGGACGGTGTACTCGGCCCCGGTGCCAAAGGGTCGCTTGAATTGGGATTCAAACAACCAGACCCGTTCGCCGATTCTGGACTCAGAAACCCCAGAACCCACGGCATCGATCACCCCGGCCCCGTCCTGATTGGGTATGACCCTGGGGAACTCAATCAGGTTAGTTAATCCCTGTCTGCGCTTCCAATCAGACGGATTTACGCCTGAGGTCGCCACTCGGACCCGCACTTCACCATTGCCAGGCTCAGGATCAGGCATGTCCCCATACTGGAGAATGTCCGCATCGCCGTTCTGTTCGTACCAAACCGCTTTCATAGCTTCCTGCTGCTCAAATTAGGATATTAACCGGGGGTTAGCCCCGGTCGGCGTAGTCGCTCTTGGCACGGTCAATGGCTTGGACCCGTCCGGCAGCCAGTACGTCGCGGTGGTCATAGGCCCATTTGTTGGAGGCGGCAGTGCCGAGTGTTGTGCCCTGGAACTGGGGCATCACATAGCGGGCAATCAGCTCAAAGCTGTGATTGATATCTTCCCGTTTTGCCCAGTCCACCGTCTGCACCATGAATCCGCCAAAGCCACCGCTCCGCTCCTCAAGCCTGCGGATGCCGGCAATGCAGTCGTCTGGGGTGCCAATTATCCAGGTGCCGTTATCCACCATGGCGTCAATGATCTTCTCCGGAGGGCCGTCAGTAACCGGGGGGCGGCCCATGGTGTCCTGGAAATACTCGCCATGATAGCGCCCAGCGCCCAGTCGGGCCTGGTCAAAGGCTTCTTTGCGGGTCTCCGCAACGTGCACCGGTATTACCAGACGCCAATCGTCCCGGTTGACCACCTGGTTGTGCTCGGCAGCCGATTCTTCAGCGATTGCCCACAGTGCGGCCAGGTCAGATTCCACGGCCGAAGGGTCACGGGGCCTTGTTATTGTCAGGATCGATGCGCCGTATTTGCCGGCTAGAGCAACTCCAGCCGGGGACTGCACCGAGGCCACGGATAGGGGCATGTGCGGCTTGGTATAGGGCCTTAGTTGCAGCATGGCCTCTCTGAGTTCGAACCAATCACTCTTGACGGTGATGGGCTCGGTTTCAGTCATTAGACGCATGATTACGCCCAGAGCTTCGTCCATGCGTTGACGTTGCGTTGTGGGGTCGATTCCCAGCATGTATGCGTCGCCAGGTAGTGCGCCCGGTCCCACTCCCAGCATTACAC
>JAPKDE010000258.1 GCA_028822675.1 Dehalococcoidia bacterium
GTCGCGTTGTAGAACTGCTGCGATACTAATCTGGCCGTTACCTAGAATCTGGGCAATCTGAGCCAATACCCCGGGGTGGTCTGCCACTTCTAACCTAACGTAGTAACGCGATACCAGTTCTCCGATGGGTCGCACGGCCAGTTCGGTGCCGTTATGCGGCTCAAGTAGGGGGGAATTTCTGCCAATTTTGCGGACGGCTTCAACCACATCGCCGATTATTGCGCTGGTTGTAGGCGCTCTTCCTGCGCCCATGCCATGGAAAAGTACCTGTCCGCAGAGGCTCCCGTCAACCTCAACGGCATTGTACACTCCATCAACCTTGGCAAGCATATGTTCAGACGGCACTAATGCCGGATATACCCGGAGTTGAACCGCGCCTTCTTCCAGATTGGCGATGGCCAGTGATTTTATGGCGTAACCCAGCTCCTCAGCGTATCGGAAGTCCTGGGGTTCCAGTTTTGAGATACCCTCGCAGTAGACGTCTGAAGGCTGGAAGGAACGCCGGTAGGCCAATGAGGCGAGTATGGTCAACTTATAGGAGGCGTCGATACCTTCTATATCGTTGGTTGGATCAGATTCTGCGTAGCCAAGGGCTTGGGCTTCGCCCAGGGCCTGTTTGAATGGTGTCCCTTGTTGGGCCATTTTCGTCAGGATGTAGTTGGTCGTGCCGTTGATTATGCTCCGGATTGAGCGTATGTCGTTGGCTGCCAGTTCGTTCATCATGCAGCCTACAATGGGGATTCCGCCGCCGACGCTTGCCTCAAATAAAAGGTTGGCATCGTTCTGCCACGCCAGGGCCATCAGCTCTGGCCCAGACTTGGCCACAACCTCTTTGTTGGCGGTGACAATGTGTTTGCCGCTCGCCAAAGCTTGCTTGATGTAACTCTCAGCTGGGTCTGTGCCGCCCATCACCTCAACCACGATATGGATATTGGGGTCAGACAGGATGTCTTCAGCGTTGGTTGTGAGCACTCCCGCAGGGAGGTCAACGTCTCTGGATCGTGATGCGTCTCGGACAAGCACCTTCTTCAGGTTCACAATCCGGCCGGTAACGTCCGCTAAAGAATGTTCGCTGCCCAGTATGTGGGCTGCCACGCCAGTACCGACGACACCAAGCCCCATCAGGCCAATATTGACCACGGCGCTATTGTCCAAATTATTGGCGAAACCGTCAGTAGAATTTTCAGGCGATGTTGCCATAGACCTTAATACTTCCTACTGACCTAGTCCTGGGATTTGGTTGGGGTCCGGCACCGGGGTCGGCCGTTCAATACGTGGCGCGGTGATGAAGACCTGATCGGTGACCCATTCGTATAATCTGCTGTTGAAGTTCATGCGAACGGTGCCAGCTTTTGTTCCAGTCAGCAACGCCTCTCTCTGCCATTTGCTCACTGATTCTTCCAGGAGTTTTGAACCCATAAAGTTGTTCAATGTCCGGTCTTCTGAGGCGGATAGAGTCCTGATTAAGTAGTATGAATCAGACGTGTAAATGGACGAACTGATCGTTCCGGGAGCCTGTGCGGGTATTCCTTTAGCTTCGTCGCCAAAGAGAGTTTCGTCCAATTCAGGGAAGGCACCTTTGGGTACCCAGCCAACGTAGCCATTACCGTCGGTGAACTGACTCGGGGCGTTCAGCTCTTGAGCAATTCGAGTAAAGTCTTCGTTTTCCAGTCGATCTTCAACTTCGTCGATGAGAATGTCGCCGTCCACGGGGATCTGGATCCATTGGACTTCAACGTGTGCTTGTTCTTCGTCAATCCCCCGTGACAACAAAGCCGCCAAGCCCCGCAGGGAAAGTTGTTCTTTGACGATTACTTTGAAATCCCCGTCTGATAGCCCGGTGGCGGTGAGGTAGGAAGAATACGCCTGTCTGAATTCCTGATCCAATTGCCCAGGGTCAGTCTCCTGTCCAACATCTGCGGAGCTCGAAAACTGCCTGCGCAGTTCTGTTTGAATGTCTTCGTCATCAATGGCAATGCCCAGTACTGGCGATTGTTGTCGCAGGATTTCAGCATTGACCAAGTCCTGAAGGTACTCAAAGGGAACTGTGCTCAGGTTTACCTGGCCGCCTTGATAGCGGTTCACGCCCTGTAAAACGCGAATTCTGGAAACCAGGTCACCCATCGTGAATGCAGTGTCACTTACCGAGCCAGCCCAAACCCTAGGCGGCGCGTAGAACTCTTTGTAGTAACCAAAGACAACGACACCAGCAATGATGAGGAGTAGAAAAGCACCGACTCCAAAGCCAATCTTTTGTTGTCTCTTTTCTACGGCAACACCGGGCGATTCAGGTGGGGTGTAGTCCTCGCCTTGTTCTCGTTGTTGGGCTCGCCGACCGCGGCGTCGACCGCCTCTGCCTGAATCTGCAGCGCCGAACATTCGGAGCTTAGGAAATGGCATTATCTAACCTCGACGAGTTTGGGGGGTGGAATTGGAAAATTTTCGGCGGCGCAACCTGAAGGCCGCGCCGCCGTTACATACTCTACGGTTGGGGTTGCGTGGCCAGACCTATTTAGCGGCGAACGCCACCAGAATAGGCGTGGTAGGCCACGAAGGGCACTAGCGCAATCTGCCTGGCCCGCTGAATAGCGGTTCTCAAGGCGCGTTGGTGTTTGGCGCAGACGCCAGTACGGCGGCGGGGCTCAATCTTGGCCCGTTCAGAAACAAACCGCCGAATTTTATCGATATCTTTGTAGTCGATATGCGTAACGTGTTCTGCGCAAAAGGCACAGACTTTACGACGACGTACAAACCGGCCTCGGGGGCGTCCACCGGGTCTGCCGCCTCCGCCACCTGGTCGTCCTCCGCCTCCGCCGAATCTTTGTGGCGGTCCGCCTTGTCCTCTAGGGCCTTCAGTGGTCATTCTAGTTCAAGTCCTTTTGATTTAACTACCATATTAATTAGAGCCGATTAATTTAAAACGGCAAATCGTCTACCGAATCCATTCCTGGGCCTTCGTCGGCAATAGCGCCAACGCCCGGTTCATATTCGTTTGATCCAGATCCGCCACTATCTCCGCCTCTTCCCAGGAACTGGACATCGTTCAGGAATACATCGATGGAGACCCGTGTCTGGCCGTCTCGCCCTTCATAGGTCCGGCTGCTCATGCGGCCTTCAATATAAACCTGCTGGCCTTTTGTTAAGTACTGGTTACAAGTTTCGCCCAGCTTTCCCCAGGCACTCACATTGAACCATTCAGTTTCTTCTTTTTGTTCTCCAGCCCCGCTGGTGTACCGGCGGCTTGAAGCCACACTAAACGAGGTAACCGCTTGACCATTGGGTGTGTACCGCATCTCTGGGTCTCTGCCTAGATGACCGATGACAATGATCTTGTTCACGTCTTCCTCCCTTCTACCTACGCCTCACTGGCGTCCGAATCGCTGGCCGGCTCCGTTGTCTCCTCGGCGGGAGTATCGTCGCCTGCCGCGGCGGCGGGTTCACTTGTAACTTCAGCCGTAGCTTCTGGTGCTTCCGCTTCAGGTGCCTCAGCTACCGGTTCTGGTGCAGCATCTGTTGTAGGAACTTCTGCTGCAGGTGCCTCAGCTACCGGTTCTGG
>JAPKDE010000259.1 GCA_028822675.1 Dehalococcoidia bacterium
CTACAAGTTCGCTCCGTCTACAAAGTCGAAAATACAGTTACGCTTAACCAGCGAGCTAATTCGTTGTTCGGGAAAATTATGATGGGACTGCAATATATGGCATTTAAAACCGGGCCTCTTACAATGGCGCCTTCGCAGTTAGGAGCTTTCGCAAAAAGTGACCCATCCCAGCCCTCTCCCAATATAGAATGGCACGTCCAACCCCTTTCTCTCGACAAATTCGGCGAGCCGTTGCATAGGTTTAATGCTATTACGCCTTCTGTTTGTAATCTGCGGCCCAGCAGTCGTGGTCATATTCGTATAAAAAGTCCGGATTCGATTGTCTCACCTGGGATTACCTTAAATTATCTTTCTACTGAAGAAGACCGGAGAGTTGCTGTAGAAGGAATCCGGTTCACACGCCGTATTATGTCAGCACCTGCTCTCAGCAAATACAGGCCCACAGAGGTGAAGCCGGGCCCAGATCTCAATAATACAGAAGAACTGTTACACGCGGCGGCTGAACTCGGTACCACTATCTTTCATCCGGTCGGCACCTGCAAGATGGGCAATGACCCGATGGCTGTCGTTAATGATCGTCTCTTAGTTCACGGGATCCGGGGCCTCAGGGTGATCGACGCATCAATAATGCCTAGAATTACGTCGGGTAATACCAACGCCCCAACCGTAATGATTGCCGAAAAAGGAGCTAAGTTTATTCAAGAAGGCTAATGCAGCGATGAAGTGTTAGCTTCGATAGATGGGCATGAACACGATTAAACAGCCTCGCTTCCGATAACCGAATTAAATTTCCTACTCAACCCGCCTATATTACTGACAGACTAGGGATAAAGCTGTCCTTCGTTGCCACGATGTGCGTGAACTTCCATTCATCTTCAAGCGTCTCTAGCGTCTCTATCTGGTAGTGGCGACCAATTGGTGGAGACGCTTGAGACAGCAGTTTAAGTGACTCTAGGTCAATGACCATGAATTAAATTAATGCTATATTCGAGCATCAGGGTGGATGGTCATGCAGCAATATTTGATACCCCATAGGGTCGGCGATGAGAGGTTACTTGTACCGGGTTGGGCGGGTGAACTTTCGGATCCTGAACTGGCGTTCATCGAAGAACGTTTGCGCGGCTCCCGCCGCCTGTCTAAGCAATGGAGAATCACCAGCCCGGACTACACCGAACAGTGCATACGCCAGGTGGCCTCGGCCGGAATTAAGCCGGAGTCTCAGCGTTAGACCGTACTTCTGCCTTCCAAACGGTTTTGCAGCATCCAATACAGGGACCATCGCAAATTTGGGTATATACATCGGAGGTCGTTACAGTCGTAAACACTTGTTCAGCTCCAAAGGCGTCACCCGAAAAGTAACACAGTGTTACCAAATGGTGCGCCGGTCTTCGAGGTTATCCCGTGGGCCCGTCACCGGAGGCCCCGAACAAACTCAAAATGCTGTGGTTTGGTTAGGTGCTAGTTGGCATGGAAATTTGGGGTTTTATAAGAGAGATTGACCTAAAATATGGGTCACACTGCCTGATAGAGATTGTGCGCGCCTTGGTTTGATGGGCGCAATCGTTTCTGCTTCTCTAAGGTTTTAATGGTGCTCAGTACCGCCGTCTGACCGTGCCTGCGAAACTTCCCAATTATTTTGCTCTGGGAGCGTGGCCTGTCACAAAAATCCCAGATATCCTGGGAGAGCTGATCCAGAAGGGAAGGTAAAGGTTTCAGAGGAACCACAATAGTGTGGCCTGGGTTGCCGTCCACTTTCTCTCCGGTCTGGAAATCTAGGCAGGACTCATATCTCCCTAGGAATCCCCTCAACCTGGTACGTAAAACGCCGCCAGTGCCGGTCGAACCGTATCCATGCACTACGTCTAGTCCGACGGCGCCCTTGCCAACTTGGCGGAGCGTCTGATTATAGAGTTCTATGAATGAGGCCTCTGCTTCAGCCCAGGTTAGACCGTGGAGGTCCAGGATGCGTAGATTGAATCCGTGCATGGTCATCTCAAAGAAGACAAAAGTGAGGGAACTATCTTTGTCCGTATACTAGCATGCAAGGCATAGTGGATGAGGTTTGATCCGTGACCGGAGGGACCAGACAAACTCAATGCTGGTGGTTTTGTTAGGCGGTAGGTTGCATAGAAGCTTGGGTGTTTTGTACCAAATTTATTTTTGTCCAGTAGGCACGGGTTTGCCTTTTAGTCTCAAAACCGAGACTGGGTACCATCAGTAACTACGCCTGAGTCTTGTGCTATCTTACGTCGGAGTCGTTTTACCAGTAATCTCCGCATAACATTAATAAACTACAGGAACTAAATGAACTACTTCTCACTGACGGATGGCCAGCAAGAATGGCAAGAGCGAACAGCCGCGATTGCCGAACGTGACATCGGGCCACGAGCGGCAGATTACGACCGTAACCGAGAGTTTCCGCAGGAGTCGCTTAATGCACTGCGAGATGCCGGTTTATGGTCGATGCGGGTACCTCAGGAATATGGTGGATTGGGGCTAGATTTAGTTACAACCTGCCTTATCGTCGAAGAAATATCAAAAAAATGCCCTTCGACAGCGATGTGCTACAAGATGCACCTAGAAGCCGTCGAGGCGATTAGCCACATTCCAACCGAGTACCAGCTTAAACGCTACATTGAGCCGCTCTTGCATGGCGAGATGTTCGCTGCCGCACCGGGAGGGGAGCCGCATGGTAATTCTGGTGATGACTGGACACCCGTGCCCCAAATGGTTACGACTTTGCCGAAAGTGGAGGGCGGCTTCAAGCTTGACCACATTCGTAAGTCGTACGTGACGTCGGCCGGACACGCGACTCACTACATTATGTTCTGCCGTGTAGAAGGCGGCAGAACGGAAGGCCCGCCGGACCTCTTGATATTTAAGAACGACGAGGTCGAATGGGAGACTATTGGCGAGTGGAACGGACTGGGCATGCGTGGAAATACCAGCGTACCGATGATTTTCAACGGAGTTGTACCAGAAGAAAATCTGGTTGGCATCGAGCTCGAATACAAAAGAATTTCAGTTATGGCAAAGTACATGACGCCTTGTCTAATTCTTACGTACGGAGCCGCCTATCTCGGCATTGCGTCGGGAGCTTTCGAGATTGCGTGTGCTGAGGGCGACAAACGCTTCCCAAGCGGCGCACGCCGATTAGACAACCCAATAAACCAGCGCCGCATGGCTGAGATGAGCGCGCAAATTGAGGCAGCAAGAGCATTACTGCACGTGGCGGCGGCTATGCAGGATTCTGGGAGGGCGACGTCATTCCTTCCCCTATTGCAGGCCAAAGTCCTCTGCTCCGAAGCTGCGGTACGGGTAACGACCGACTTGATGACCATGTTTGGAGGGACGGCTTTCGCAGGTCGACTGCCATTCGAAAGATACTTCAGAGACGCCCGTGCGGGCCTCGTTATGGGACAGGCAAACGACGTGGCCTATGGAACCATCGGAACGTTACTGTTTCCCCAGAGTTAAAAGGCAATCGGCCGTGGAAAACGAAGCTTGGGGTCTTGACCAAGGTGGG
>JAPKDE010000260.1 GCA_028822675.1 Dehalococcoidia bacterium
GTGGATTGCTGTATCGGCGTTGGTCGTCATGACATTCTCCAGTCCCGGCAGTCGGTGGAGCGGAGCTTCTAATGGCTGAAAGCACGAATTCCGGACAATCGATGGTCAATAATTCGGAAGATAAGCCGGATATTAAGTCTGGAACAGATAACCCTGGTGGCATTAAGGGTCTGTTCAATGACTATGTAACCCTTACCAAGCCGCCGATAATCTCGCTGCTCCTGATTACGGCCATTGGCGGCATGTTCTTGGCTGCAGGGGGGGTGCCATCTCTGACGACCTTACTCTTGGTCTGCGTGGGCGGCGCGTTGGGAGCTGGCGGGGCCAACGCCATCAACCATTTCTTGGACCAGGACATCGACGCCATGATGTCTCGGACCATCAAACGCCCGGTGGCCAGTAACCGAATCCCGCCGATGCATGCGTTGATTTTTGGCATTGCGCTAAACGTGGGCGCATTCTTTGTTCTTACATACTGGGTGAACCTGATTGCGGCCGTGCTCACCCTGGCAGCCACCCTGTTCTACGTGCTGGTCTACACCGGCTGGCTGAAACGAAATACTCCACAGAATATTGTCATTGGCGGCGCAGCCGGAGCCATACCCCCAATGGTGGGCTGGGCAGCGGTCACAGGCAGTGTGGACTTGCCCGCCTTGTATCTATTCACCATTGTCTTCTTTTGGACTCCGCCCCATTTTTGGGCCCTGGCTCTGATGATCCAGGACGACTACAAAGAAGCTGGAGTACCCATGCTACCGGTGGTGGTGGGCGAAGAACGCACTGTACAGAACATTTTCATGTACAGCCTGGCATTGATTGCTCTGACCATATTGTTCACAGCTTCCGACGCTGTCGGCCTGATCTACCTGGGGTCAGCGCTAATCCTTGGCGGATTTTTCCTACACCTGGCTTGGAAATTGAAACGGGATTACAGCCTCCGCAGGGCAAAACATCTTTATCTTTACTCTTTGCTATATTTGGCACTTTTATTTGCGGTAATGCTGGTAGATAGCGTTTTTTACTTTTAAGGGGCTCAACCTACTGTTTTAGGCGTATCAGTAATGCCCTTACCAAGGCTAAAATGCGTTGACAGGCCACTTGGGGCTGTGATAATGTCGCCAAGGTTAGTGAAATTTGGCACACACACGCTCAAGTAACGGCTATTTTGAGAGCAATAAAGCCTTCAAAAATAGACCACCCCAAGGCGTGGTAGCCAGGCTAAATAAAACCCCGGGGAGTCAACAAATGGGGCTGTCGCCCTTCCGACGGGCAGGATCCCTTCCCATGCAATCCTCTTCGAAATCTAATCAACCCACAGGACGCCGCAGAAGTCTGAAGAACCGTTCGGTTCTCTTCGGTCTAATGGCGGTTCTTTTCTTGTTTGCGGTTGGTTGTTCCAAAGACGGTCAGTCAACCTGGGAAGCGTTCGGCCCTGTCGCACAAAAGCAATTAGACCTATTCAACGTCATTCTATGGGTCATGGTCGCCGTCTTTATCATGGTCGAGGGCGTACTTGTTTACGCTATTGTCCGCTATCGCCGACGCCCAGGAGACGCCAAGCCACCACAGATTCACGGTAATACTACGTTGGAAATAGTATTGACCATCATTCCTACGATCCTAGTGCTAGCGTTGGGAATCTGGTCAGTATTCACCCTCTTCGAGATCGAAAATCCGCCTGAAGACGGCCCAACGCCGCTCCAGGTAAACGTTACCGGCCACCAGTGGTGGTTTGAGTTTGAATACCCCGATGCGGGCAACGGCAAAAAGATTATCACCGCCAACGAGATGAGAATCCCGGTTGATCGGCCAATCCAGATTAGTCTGGAGTCGGACGATGTGATTCATAGCTTCTGGGTTCCCAAGCTCGCTGGTAAATTGGACATGGTTCCAACTCACATCAATAAAATGTGGTTCCAGGCTGACTCAGACAAGCTCAAAGAAGACTTGCCTGTCACATTGTTTGGCCAATGCGCTGAGCTTTGTGGCCTTGCCCACGCGCTGATGCGTTTCCGCGTCACTGTCATGGAACAAGATGATTTCGATTCCTGGGCGGCAGGCTATGGTCCGCCCCCAGCAATTTCAGACAAAGCGAAAAAGGGAAAGCAATTATTCGCAGAGAACTGCACCCTTTGTCATACGATTGACGGCCCTGATGACCCCGCCCTTTCAGCCAGTCGGCTAACCGGTTTCTTAACTGGTGGAGACATCACTCCCGTCCCAGCACCGAACCTAACTGACCTTCGAACTCGCCAGACGCTGGCGGCAGGTATAACAGACTTGACCGAGAGCAATCTGCGAGCTTGGTTGCACAATCCGGAAGACATCAAACCCGGGAACTATATGTCGGAGCGCGCGGTCTTGTATCAAAACGGTTCGGCAAACCTCACCGATGATGAAATCGATTCCCTTATTGGGTATCTGTTAGACCTGCGGTAGATTCTACCAATAGGAGCAAAGACCGCGGCGTTTTCGACAGCTTAGCCTGAGGAGACCCCGGACAAAGCAAAACATGGCATCGATAACCGGCGTAATTCCACGACCAACAAGCTATGCGGGCATATGGGGCTGGATGACAACAGTCGACCATAAGCGTATTGCCGTGCTTTACGGCGTAACCGCATTCATTCTCCTATTAATCGGAGGCCTGGAAGCGGGCGTCATCCGCATGCAGTTGGCCTCAGCCGACAATGACTTGGTCGGTCCTGGCCGCTTCAACCAGATGTTTACCATGCACGCCACCACAATGGTGTTCATGGTCATCATGCCGCTATCAGTCAGCTTCTTTAACTTCGTAATACCATTGGCCATTGGCGCCAGAGACGTGGCGTTCCCAAGGCTAAATGCCCTCAGCTTCTGGATTTTCCTGTTCGGCGCAATACTCATGAACGTGAGTTTCCTTGTTAACCAGGTTCCGGACGCCGGTTGGTTCTCATACGCCAACCTCACAGAGAAACCTTTCAGCGTCAACAGAGGACTCGACTTCTGGGCCATCGGTCTTTTGGTCATGGGTACTTCATCAGTTGCTGGTGCGCTGAACTTCGTTGTGACAATAATCAACTTGCGTGCGCCGGGTATGTCCATGATGCGTATGCCAGTCTTTGTTTGGATGACCTTGATTACATCCATCTTATTGGTTCTGGCCTTCCCGGTTATCACCGTAGGGTTGATTGAATTGGTCATGGACCGTAACTTCGGTACTCACTTCTTCATCCCGACTGAAGGCGGTGACCCGGTCCTTTGGCAGCACCTGTTCTGGGTGTTTGGCCATCCTGAAGTGTACATTCTGATTCTACCTCCAATGGGTATCGTCTCAGAAGTGTTACCGACGTTCTCCAGGAAGCCGCTGTTCGGCTACCCATTCATCGTATTCTCCGGAATAGTAATCGGAATCATGGGTTGGGCGGTATGGAGCCACCATATGTTCACCGTGGGTCTAGGCCCAGTGGCGAACTCGGTCTTCACGATTACCACCATGTTGATTGCGGTACCAACCGGCGTAAAG
>JAPKDE010000261.1 GCA_028822675.1 Dehalococcoidia bacterium
AAAAATCACACCGGACTTGGTATACAAGCTCAAATCTGTGGGAGACCCGGCGTTATCGTCAAACGGCGTTCTGGTGGCCTACACCCTGGGCTGGGTTGACGGGGATAGCCTGGGCAGCCGGTCCCGCGTAATGCTGATGAACACCAACAGCGGGGCGAGCCATGAATTCACGCAAGGCAACAAAGACTCCGCTCCCGAATTCTCTCCGGATGGTCGTAATCTGGCGTTCTTGCGCTCCGATGACGGCAAGCCAGCCCAGGTATGGGTCATGGCCGTGGGTGGCGGTGAAGCTCGTCAATTGACCCATTTGGCCAAAGGTGTTTTCGACTACGTTTGGTCCCCGGACGGCAACAGCTTGGCGATTTGCGCCGATGTAGACCCGGAAGGCGTTAATGCTGACGACTCAGATGGATTGCCCCAGGTTACGGTGGTGCATCGGGTGCGCTACCGCTACGACACTCTGGGTTGGCGCGGTGATTCCCACTTCCACCTGTTTGTGCTGGATCTGGAGAGTCTTGAGGTCAGGCAGGTCACGGACGGCGACTGGGATGACCTTGGACCAGTTTGGTCGCCGGATGGCTCAAAGCTGGCCTTCATGTCTGGCCGCCGGGATGATCGAGACTTTTTGGCCCTCAGCGAGGCGTACACAGTCTCCGTTGATGGAAGTGACGTAACTCTGGTATCTGAGGGTTTGTACAGTGTAGGGGCCGTTGTGTGGTCGCCAGACGGGCAGCAACTGGCGGTCGTGGGTTCGGACGCTCCGGAAGGGATGGTGCTGTGGCAGGGTTGGCTCTACGTTTTGGAAGCAGGTAAAGCGCCCCGCAAGCTGACCGACGATGCGATCCGGCCCTTTCTTGGATTTCCGCCGGTAACGCGCCCGGCGTCGATCTACTGGACGGCCAGCAACCAGATCATGTTCTTGGGAGAGGCCAACGGCGAGTCTTTCTTGTATCAAACGTCGCCTGAAGACGGGAAGAATTATGGCGGGAAGACCGAAATGCTCTGGGGTGGAGATTGCCTGGCAACGGGACTGACTATTGACCAGAGCGTGGACCAAGCCGTTGTGATCGTTACCGCTCCGGATTCTCCTGGGGATCTTCACCAGATTGACCTTGCGATTGGCGGGAGCATCAAATTATCAGATCACAACGGGTCGTATATGGCCGAGCACACGGCAGCGAAGTTGGAAAAATTCTGGATTATGCGCCCAGGGTTTGAGCCTGGCCCGGGGGTTGAGGTCGAATGCAGGTTGTATTTACCGCCGGACTTCGATGAAGACAAGTCGTACCCGCTGGTGTTGGATATTCACGGTGGCCCCAACGGAGCGTTTTACGACTCATTTGTTCCGGCGCAGCAGGTATTGGCATCCGCCGGGTATTTGGTGTTGGCAGTAAACCCCAGAGGGTCTTCCACCTACGGCACGGATTTCATGATGGCGGTACTGGGCGATTGGGGCGGTGAGGATTTCAATGATTTGATGGCCGCGGTGGACCAGGTGCTCAAGCGCCCGTATGTGGACCAAGACCGGCTGGGTGTGCATGGTTATAGCTACGGCGGGTACATGACCAGTTGGACGGTTGGTCACACCAACCGGTTCAAAGCTGCCGTGGTGGGCGCTCCCTGCACCAATCTGCACAGCATGTACGGCACATCAGACATTGGTATCAGCTTTGGCGAGGCCCAATGGGGCGGCTCGATTGCTGACGCGGCAGACAAGATGGTGGAGCGTTCGCCGCTCACCTACGCCGCCAACGTGGATACTCCAGTGTTGCTGATGCATGGGGATGCGGACGCTCGCTGTCCAATTAGCCAGAGTGAGGAGTACTTCACGGCCTTGAAACGGCTGGATAAAGAGGTGGAGTTTCTGCGGTTTCCCGGTTGTTCTCATCAGTTTCCCCGGTTGGGACACCCCAAGTTGCGTGAGGAATACCTGGCCCGAACTCTGGGTTGGTTCAACCGTTTTCTGGCGTAGGTTGGAGCCTGCGACTCGGCCCAAGTGAGTAACTAGTTAAAAACCTGATTATCAGCAGATGCGACGGATCAGATAACGGCTGTATCGTTGTCCGACATCATTGTCCGTCATGGTCTCGTTCGTCAGGAGCACAAAGTCTGGCTGGGCAGAGTTGCGCAGGAAATTGCGATTGAACCGCAAGCTGTCTTTGGCCATGTCTGCAGGCATACAGACCGGGGCCATGGGCGATAGGCCCGCGTCCTCCTCCAACGGGTTGAAGTACCGGAACCATACGATTTCATCCGGCGAGTAAGCCACCTGACCGTTGCGTCCGTTGTAAACGAACCCGCGTATGTAGTTGCGTCGGTCCGGAACGATGCTTACGCGGTCTGGTCGCAGGGGCCAAATCTCCGGCTGTCCGTCTTCATTTTTTCAATTGCCCAAAATGCAGAACCCCATAAATTGAGATATATCTCTGTGGCTCGCCAGAGGTCGCTACTGGTGTACCAACGGTTCACTCGTTCCAGAATCCGTTGTGCCGGGTGGTCTTTTTCCACTCGGACTCGGTTTCCGGAGGCGGTGGTCCGGTAGACAACGGCCGGAGCGCGGCTCAGAGCCTCTGCCCTTAGTCTGATGGCCGCGTACACCGGGACAGAAGTGGCATAGTACTCTCCGTATTCTGCGCGAGCCCAGCCACCATTGCTGCCGGTAAAGCCAGGGAACCCGTCAGCATCTGCTGCAGAAGCCCGGTTGGCCTTATTCACTTCGGCCTGTTGCCCTAGCGACCCTGGCAACAGGCGCTGGGCGGAGCCTTTTATCTTGGTGCCGGACAGTTTCACCAATCCAGCGGCGGCCAACCCGAGGTTACGGGCCGACCGGGGAGTGAGACTCCCAGGAAAATTGTGAGTTCGCTTGGAACTTAATAAGTGGCGTTGCCTTTCTTTCATATCCACCACCTCGTCTTGTTGGCTGATTCCACAAAGGCCAGCATCAGCGCGTCTGCTTTATCCGAGGACGGCAGCCCCCGCTGGCGCATGGCCTCTTTGCTCTCCATCAGGACCCGACCCTAGCTGTCAAAGCTGTAGCGCAAGGCTGCTAATTCACCCATCAACTGATGGTCGTTGGGGATGGCAATTTGGCCGGAAGCGAACAGCTCTTTTAGCCGCCAATAGCCTTCTGCCCGTACGTTGGTGAAAATCCGATCCTGTTGGGCGCGCCGGGCCACGTTTATTCCGCGCACCGGATGACCCTGCTCTTTCAGCCGGTCTACCACTCCGGCCCCAACTCCGATCTCATCAATACAGACCCGCTGCGGGTTTGTCTCACGGATGGCAGCGGCGACCCAACCGGCCAGTTGCATGGTGTCCATGTCACGGAAGGTGCGAATCTCCATGACCCGGTTGCCCTGTCTCCGGAGGATGACGCTGCGGTCTGAGCCAAACCGAGCTACATCCACGGCCAAGACAACTTCTTCAAATTCTATTTCTTCAGTGCTTCTTGGTGATTCTGTGTTTGGGGCGGCAGCGTCTTCGGCGGTGTTTTCGGTGAT
>JAPKDE010000262.1 GCA_028822675.1 Dehalococcoidia bacterium
CCAGTACGCCTATCTTGATAGCCATAGCTCTCCTAAAGGCACGGCAGGTAGCCAGATCATGGCCGGAAACGAGTCTGCCGAAGCCTTGTGAAACATATCACCCAGCCTTCCGGGTGTCAATTGAAACCGAGACTGGCCAGGCAAGCGTACAGGCAAGCGTAAAAGATAATAATAACCATTGATGATGCTATAATTTTGAAGCGCGAGGCCTATCTCGCATGGCCTATCTAATCAAGGGCTCAGCGCCACTGAGTAGATATCCGGGTTGGCCCGCGTGTCGTCTCGAATCAAAGAGGTCTTATTTACTATGAACACCGTTAAAACATTCTTCTTGATGATGGTCATGTCAGCGTTGCTGCTGTTGGTGGGAGCGATGCTTGGCGGAATCGGCGGCATAATCATTGCCGTGATAATCGCCGTTGCGATGAACTTTGGAGCCTACTGGTTCTCAGACCGTATCGCATTAAAGATGACCCACGCCTCCGAGGTCACTGAGAACGACGACCCAGAACTTTTTAGTATCGTCCGGGAACAAGCCGAACTGGCCGGACTTCCAATGCCCAAGGTGTTTGAGATAGAGTCAGACGCGCCCAACGCCTTTGCCACCGGACGGAACCCCAGCCATGCCACCGTGGCAGTTACCACTGGCATACGCCGTATTTTGAACCGGCAGGAACTTGGCGGGGTATTGGCCCATGAGATGGCCCACGTGGGAAACCGAGACACCCTAATTATGGCCATGGTGGCCACCGTGGCTGGCGCTATTTCCATGCTGGCCATGTTTGCCCAGATTTCTGCCATGTTTGGCGGCATGGGCGGTCGCAGAGGCGGCGGCGGTAACATGATTGGATTGTTGGTCGTTGCGTTTGTGATGCCGCTGGCAGCTGGTCTGGTTCGAGCGGCAATCTCACGGACTAGGGAATTCCAGGCAGACGCCACCGGCGCGCATACCTCTGGAGACCCATTGGCTCTGGCCAGCGCCTTGCAGAAATTGGAACTGGCCTCTCAAACGCATCCGTTGAAAGTTGCTGAAGGAGCATCGCATCTATTCATTGTTAATCCACTCAGTGGAAAAAGTATGAGCAAGATGTTCTCCACCCACCCACCCATGGCGGAGCGAATCAGACGGCTTCAGGACATAAAACCAAACTTCTAAACTAAATGGTAAACAGATTGGCAGATAGGAAATTAAAAGGCCCGGCGATTAATCGCTGGGCCTTTTAATTTGCCAACATTAGGCGTCAATGTGGCGTGTGCTAAGTGTGACCACATGCTAAAATCGACAAACCTTGGGCAGTTTGGGTTTCTGTCTCGTTCATCTATATGGGATTGCAGCCCGTAATAATTTAGGCATTTGTAAAAGTAGGTAGATATGGGTTGTTTAGTATCGTTGTTCCGGGCTGGAATTGCGCTGATTCTGTTTGTCGTTATATTTGTTGGGTTCCTCTCCTACCTGGCTCTAAACAACTTCTCGGATAAACTTCTTAGCGCAGATTTCTACATCAACACCCTCGCTGCTGAAGACACCTACAACCGGATCTACGACGACGTGTTGCTGGACGATGAGCTCATTGAACGAACCCAAGAATTTCTCGGTGATATCGAGATCGTCAGCGAACAAGAGATGGTTTCTCTTCTCCGGCAGATAATGCCTCCTAGTTACATCCAATCGGAGGTGGAAGGAGCTATTGATCGGACGATTGACTGGGTAAATGAAGACGTAGAGGAACTTAATCTATACGTTGATTTGGCAACCCCTCTAGCCAATGTTAAAACGGTCATGTTCGATTATATTGACGGCCGAATAGACGAATTGACCGTGGAAGACCCAGGCATCAGCGGTTGCTCACCGACCTCTGCATCGGATTTGGCCGCGAGCTACGTTGGGAAATTCGAACAGATCGCTGATGGTGTAGTTCCGAAATCGGTTCCATCTTTGAAGCAGATTGACGCAACGTGCCGGGCCATAATTTTTGAGCTGGCCTTTAACGACTTGATAGCCAGCGCCGGTTTGAACGAAGCGACTTCAGCATCGCTTAGAAACGGCAAAGGCGAACTGGGAGCCCCCTTCGCTGCCGGGGACACGTTGGAAGTGTTGAAGGTCTCAGCCCGATTGCTAGCCGAGCCGTTGATGGACAACGCCATTGCGCGTGTCCGAGAAGACCTGGATGGCGGTGACCGGTTTGAACTGATTAACCAGATCGCCAAGTGGGACACTGACACCACTGAAGAGCAGATCAGATCCGACCTCAATGAGGGCCGAGATTGGATATCCAAGGTCAACAACTTTGGTGATATGGCGTCGCTGATTATGGTGATTGGTGGTGCCGCTGCCATGGGCTTGGTGTTCTTCCCCAGTCTGGGAGGGATGTTGCGGTGGCCGGGAATCGCCTTATTTATAACGGGCGGGTTCTTCTTTGTCCTGGGCAAGATTGCCGAAGCAGAAGTCCCAGACCGATTGGCTGACGTTATTGAGACAGGTTCTGATAAAGTGTCTGGCGTCCCGCCAGCAGTGACCGACCTGGGCGGAGATGTACTGATTTCCTTTGGTTCTCAGTTAACCGACGGATTCGTTGGTCCATCGCTCACACTGCTGACCGTAGGAATCATCATGTTTGGAACGTCGTTCTTCTCAGTGATCCTTGGGCGGTTCATACCAATCGTCAAATAACCGGCAGTATCAAATAGACGCAAATAAAAAGAGGGCGGGATAATTCCCGCCCTCTTTTTGTTTACCCGTCTGTTTACCCGTCCTCCGGTTAACCTGTAGTTGAAACTCTAGAAAAGAGCTATCGGGCTCACCGGAGACCCGGTTACATTGCGGAGACGGAGCGGCGCTAGCGTCAACATGAACTCGTAACGGTTCCGTTGAGCGCAGGCCTCCGCCAGTTCCTCAAGGTTGGCATTGTCGATTAGCCACAGGCCCAGGGTGACCAGGCACATGGTATGTAACGGCGAGCCAATGGTGCTGTAGTGGGAAGGCCGGAAATCGTTGGAAGTGTCCGTGCCCAACATAGCGACTCCTCGCTCCTTGAACAACGGTGTGCAGGCCACCTGACAGGCGGTCATCGGCTCCCCGGCTTTGGCTGGCGGGCTGGCCAGGCGCATCTTGTAGTTGCCGGTGCGCACCAGAAGGATGTCCCCTTCCTCAATCTTGACCCCTTGGGCTTCTTCGGCCTCCAGTAGGTCTTCCGGCATCACAGGCTCGTTGGGGTCCAAGAATTCCACTCCCCGCAGTTTGGGCAGATCCAGCAGCACACCTTTGGTCACGATGCCTGAGTAGGCGGCCTCAATGGAGTGAGTCTGCGCTCCCTGTCTGGACGTGATCATGTTGGAGGGCTTGCCGTTAAAAAGCTGCCCCTTCCATGAATAATGGGACATGGCATCAATGTGGGTGATGCTCTGGCCGTGGAAGACCATGCCAATGAACTCGGCAGCGCCCCGGCGAGTGTATTGGCGTTCCTCCGAGTCTTCGTTCCGGCCCTCTCCGCTGTCGACC
>JAPKDE010000263.1 GCA_028822675.1 Dehalococcoidia bacterium
AGTCTCCAGCCTGAATCGAGAATATGTTGGCCTCTCCGGCCCTCCATTCAGCCTCGTCATTAATCTCAAAGCCCAGCTTCTTATAGAAAGTGATGAGCGCCTCTGCGTCGGCGGTGGGCATTGCCAGGTGGTCGATACCAGCGGTTCCCATGTGGAGCCTCCCATAGTGTTAAACCGAATCATTGAACGGCTTATTGATGATTTTCTCTAATACTATATTCAACCTCAACTGCTGACAAGATGCTAACGAGACGCTGGAGGTCAATACGACCATCTCTAAACACCAGAAAATCCGGTGCGTCCGAAAGCCCCCCTGATGTGGTACTTTAGGAGCGCTTTAGGGCACGCGATTAGTCAACACGTGATCCATCAACACGTGCCCGTTTAACAAAAAAGAATCGGATTGGGAGATACCATGTTCGACCTGCTACTTAAAAATGGCCGAATCGTAGACGGCACCGGCCAAACTTGGTTCCGGGCCAGCCTGGGAATCACCGGAGACATACTCACAATAATCAAAGGCGACACATCTCAGGTCGAGGCGGGTAGGGTTATTGATGTGACCGACTCTGTGGTCTGCCCTGGCTTCATTGATATGCACTCCCATTCCGAACTCAAGCTGATGACCGACCCGGAGCACCATGCCAAGATTAGGCAGGGCGTCACCACTGAGGCCATTGGTATGGACGGGCTATCCTACGCCCCAATCTCGCCCCCCAAATTGGAGCAACTACTCACATTCTTGGCGGCCATCAACGGTACGCCGCCGCCGGACGTTCGCTGGAGTACGGTCAAAGAGTTCCTGGACATCTTGGATGGCCGCGCTGCTTCCAACGTGGCGTTCATGGTGCCTCACGCCGCTATCCGCATCGAGGCCATGGGCTGGGAGGACCGGGCACCCACACCAAAGGAACTGGCCAGAATGCAGGAACTGGCCCGCCAGGGTATGGAGGACGGCGCATTTGGGTTCTCTACTGGTCTGACCTATCCTCCGGGCGCTTACAGCGACACCGACGAGTTGGTGGCGATCTGCGAGGCCATTGCCCCTCTGGGCGGGTTCTACATGACCCATGCCCGTTACACCAAGGGCGATCAGCTGCTGGACCCGTTCCGGGAGGCTATCGAGATTGGCCAACGGAGCGGTGTGCCCTCGCATATCTCCCACTACCACAGCCCGGTAGACGGTATGGGGGAGCGCATGATTGCCCTGGTTGATGAGGGCCGGAACGCTGGAGTTGACGTAACCTTTGACCAATACCCTTACGCCGCTGCCAGCACCATTTTGCACTCGCTTCTCCCTTACTGGGTGCACGCCGGCGGGCCGACAGCCCTGATGGAACGGATCAAAGACCCAGCCGTACGAGAAGAGATCGGCGATTCCGTAAACCCAATGTGGGGTTCCACACTAGATAACTACATCTTCAGCCACATAGGGTCCGACAAAAATAAGGAGTGGGAGGGTCGGTCCTTGACCGACCTGGCCGACTTTGAAAGCAAGAAGATGGTCGACAGCATCTGTGACCTTCTTATAGAGGAGAACCTTGAAGTTGGCTTTGTAGCCCGCACTGGCAACCCGGAGAACATCCGGGCCATTGTCCGCCATCCCGCCCACATGGTTGGTTCAGACGGCGTTTTGACCGGTGAAATGCCCAATCCCCGCACATTTGGCACCTTTCCTTATATCTTGGGCCAGTTCGCCCGGGAAGAGGGCCTGTTCCGGATGGAGGAGGCCGTCCGCAAGATGACCGCGCTGCCAGCCCAACGCCTGGGCCTCCAGGACCGGGGCATTTTGCGGGACGGCATGAAGGCCGACGTAGTGGTCTTCAACCCCGAAACAGTGGAGGCCAAGGCCACGTTCGATGACCCGAAACAATATCCAGAGGGCATCCACTACGTCATCGTCAACGGGAAGTTGGTCATAGATAACGGCATCCACACCGGAGCACTACCCGGCCGAGCGTTGAAATCTCAATAAAGCTAATTCATTTCAGGTGGGTTAGAATCAGTATTCAATACGTTTCCTAAAGACGTTTTCTAATGAGTTTTGTATGACGCCTCAACACGCAGTTAAAGCAACTATCAGACGAGGGGACGAATACTACGTCGCAGAGTGTCTGGAAATCGCTGTGGTGACCCAAGGCGTGACCCTAGACGAGACAGTAGAAAACCTCAGACAAGCTGTGGCGCTCCATCTGGAAGGTGAAGATCCGGCGGATTTTGGACTGGCCAAAGATCCTTGGATCCTATTGACGTTTGAGCTGGAGCTAGCGGGTGCCCAGACTTAAGCGTCTTTCCGGTCCAGAACTGATAAACATTTTGGAGTTGTTCGGTTTTCGCATGATTTCCCAACGGGGCAGCCATGTGAAACTCCGGCGTGTTGGGCCAGGTGGAGAAAACCAAACCCTCACAATCCCGAATAATCGACAACTGGACGTGGGAACTTTACAGGCAATCTTCAGACAAGCCGGGCGTTTTGTATCTCAAGAAGCATTAAGGGACGTCTTTTACGCGGATTAAGTTGAATTACCTAGCTTGTTGGGTCATGTTGCATAAGGCATAATCCATAGTCGAATAAAGTTACGAATAACCACTGACGGTTGATAGCTCGGCTGATAGCTGAATTCTGACAGCCAAAGAGGACACAACAATGGACTTCGAACCCCAATACACTCCGGAACAAGAAGAGTTTCGCCAGGAGGTCAAGACCTGGATGAAAGAGAACATGCCTCCCGGCATCGTTCACCCGGCCGACCCCATAGACCTGACGGAAGAGCAATACCAATTGCGGCGTGAATTTGGCCGCAGACTGGGCACCAAAGGCTGGCTCTGGTCCACCGCAGCTACTGAGTACGGCGGCGGTGGATTGGATGTGGAGCACGCGATTGTTTTGGAAGAAGAAGCAGAAGCTGCCGGCCTGACCATTCCCCCGTTCTACGATTCAGGCGGAAGGCTCGGCGGTGCGTCCATTGTTGTTTGGGGAACTGACGAACAAAAGAAATTCTTCCTGCCTCCCATATTCACGGGGGCAGTCCGCACCTGGCAGTTGCTCTCTGAGCCAGAGGCGGGTTCCGACCTGGCAAACGTTAAGACCACGGCAGTCAAGGACGGCGACGACTACATCATCAACGGCCAGAAGGTCTTTGTTGGCAGCTCATTGGGTTGCGACTTCATGTGGACCCTCACTGTCACCGACACCGAGGCCAAACGCCATGAGAACCTGGGCTGGTTCATGATTGACGCGACCCTGCCCGGAATCACCGTGCAGCCCATGGACCTGCTGATCTCCGGCGGAGAGTCGGGCGCTGGTTCCGGTGTGAAGAACACCGTGTTCTTTGACAACGTTCGCGTGCCGGCTTTCAACCTAATCGGTGGCCACAACCAAGGCTGGAAAGTAGCTACCACTCACTTGGAACTTGAACACGGCACCGGTGGCAGGATCAG
>JAPKDE010000264.1 GCA_028822675.1 Dehalococcoidia bacterium
AGAGATACTGCGGAAGCTATAGATGGTTAGTGAAGCAGTAATCTGGTCCATATTCTTGTTGCCGCTCGGCTCCTTTGTGTTTGCCGCATTGGTCGTCAGGCCGTTCTTCAACCGGTTTTCTATTGTCAGCGGGTTCGTAACCATTGCTGCTTTAGGAACGGCGTTGGGGTTCTCCATAATGACCCTGCGATCGGTTATTCTGGGGCACAACCTGGAATTTGAACCCTTTGAATGGCTGGTAGTTGGTGACGCCACAATCGAGATGGGATTGCTGGTGGACCCGTTGACCGCCCTCATGCTGGTAGTAGTTACCGGAGTCAGCCTGTTGGTCCAGATTTACTCTTTGGGCTACATGAAAGGCGACCCCAGCTTCTCCCGTTACTACGCCTATATGTCGCTGTTTACTGCGGCCATGTTGGGGTTGGTTCTATCGTCCAACATCATCCAGCTCTACATGTTCTGGGAGTTGGTCGGCGTTTCTTCATACCTGCTGATCGGTTTCTGGCACGAACGCCCCGCCGCCGCCGCCGCCGCCAAGAAGGCATTCATCATCACCCGCATCGGCGACGTTGGCTTCCTGATTGCCATCCTTTACCTGTTCACCCAGGCCGACACATTTGCTGCGGCCGGGCTGAACGCTTTCAACATTCAAGACATCTGGCAGGCAGCCCAACCGGAGGCCGCAGCCGGTGCGATAATCGGCGGCGCAGCCTTGACCTGGCTGGCCCTGGGCATCTTTGCCGGAGCCGCTGGCAAGTCGGGCCAGTTTCCGTTGCATACATGGCTTCCCGACGCTATGGAAGGCCCCACTCCGGTCAGCGCATTGATTCATGCCGCGACCATGGTTGCCGCCGGTGTTTTCCTGGTGGCCCGGTTCTTCCCCATCTTCGAACAATCCGTTGACGCAATGACCGTGGTGGCTCTGGTCGGCGCTTTCACTGCAGTGTTCGCCGCGTCGATGGGCCTGGTCATGAACGATATCAAGCGCGTGATGGCCTACTCCACGGTCAGCCAGTTGGGTTACATGATGGCGGCTTTGGGCCTGGGATTATATGCCCCGGCCATCTTCCATCTGGTGACCCACGCAGCCTTCAAAGCACTGTTATTCCTGGGTGCCGGTAGCGTTAACCACGCCACAGGCACCTTTGACATGCGCTACATGGGCGGCCTGCGCAAACACATGCCGGTCACCTATGTGCTGGTGCTGATTGCCGGTTTGGCTCTGGTTGGAATCATCCCGCTGGCCGGTTTCTGGAGCAAGGACGAGATACTGCTGGGCGCTTGGAACGGCGATGGGATAGTTGATACCTGGGTCAGTCGAGTGACTTTCTTCTCGTTGATTGCTGGTGTAGTTGCCACCGCCTTCTATACCATGCGGATGATTATCCTGACCTTCCACGGCGAGTTCCGTGGTGGCATTGAAAAAGAACTCGAAGACAAGGCCCAATCTGATCCGTCGGCAGAAGCGAGTCACGGCGGGCATGGCGGAATCCATCTGCATGAGTCGCCCTTTGTCATGGTGCTACCCATGGCGGTGCTGGGAGTGGCTGCGGTATTTATTGGTTACTTGGCTAACCCGCAGTGGGTTGACGAATTTGGCATCCCCCAACACTGGATAACAGGATTCTTGGCTGACGGACTTGCCGAAGCTCTGGGGGCCGTTGGTCATCAGGAGACTCTGGAATTCAGTTGGTCGATGGCTGCCGTATCGACCGTGGCAGCGTTGTCCGGCATCGGTCTGGCCGCATTGGTGTATCTGCGTAATAAGGGCCAGGGCGCTGATCCGCTGGAACGAATCAAGCCAGTACACACCCTGCTATCTGAAAAGTATTACATGGACACCCTTTACGAGAATGTGATTGTCCGTAAGTGGTTCTACCGGGTCTTTGCCGGGACGTTGGATTGGATTGAACGAAATTTTGTGGACGGGACGGTAGATCTGATTGGCTGGTTCTTCAGGAACATTGGAACCGCCATTGGCAAGTTGCAGACCGGCCAGGTACAGACCTACGCAACCGGCATAGCGTTTGGCACATTGGCAATAATTTTGGCGCTTTTGTTGGCTAATTAGTCATGGGAATTTTTTAATGGTAGAAGGCTACAACGGACTTTTAACGGCGACAGTGTTCCTGCCGGTGGTGGGAGCTTTGGTCTTGCTGTTGGTCGTCAAAGGCGACAAGAACGTGCGGAATTTTGCCGTTCTGATCGCATTGGCTGACCTGGTTCTGTCGCTGATAGTCTTCAGCTTCTTTGACCGGTCAGAGGGCGCGGACCGGTTCCAGTTTGTCGACAAGATTACCTGGATTCCCGATGTGGGATTGAACGCCAACTTCTTCTTAACCGTGGACGGACTTAGCGCGCCGCTGGTGGCGTTGACCGGTTTGCTGGGCATGTGCGCAATACTGGCATCGTGGCACATTGGGTTCCGAGTCAAAGAGTATTTCATCTGGCTGTTGGTGCTCCAATCTGCGGTGATGGGTGTCTTCACATCCATGGACCTGCTGCTCTTCTTCCTGTTCTGGGAGGTGGAGCTGGTTCCCATGTTCATGCTCATTTCGGTCTGGGGTAGTGGTCGCAAAGAATACTCGGCCATGAAGTTCCTGATCTTCACCATCCTGGGCAGCGGGTTCATGTTGGTGGGTATCGTCGCGGTCTATCTCACGCCGGGCTTGGGTACATTTGACATGGTGGAACTTTCCACTAAATCAACTATGTTGACCTCTGCCGGGCTGCTGATTCCCATGGGTGGGTTGTTCTGGCTCTTCTTTGTTGGGTTTGCTATCAAGCTGCCAACCTGGCCGGTGCACACCTGGTTGCCCGACGCCCATACTGATGCGCCAACTGCGGCCAGTGTCATGCTAGCGGGTGTGCTGCTAAAAATGGGCGGTTATGGCCTGCTTAGAATCAACGTGGGCATGTTCCCTTCGCAGGCGGACAAGTTTGCCTGGGTGTTGGTGTTCTTGGGCGTGGTGAGCGTGCTCTACGGCGCAGTAATCACCATGCGACAGACCGATTTGAAACGTCTCATCGCCTATTCCAGTGTCAGCCACATGGGTCTGGTGCTGGTGGGAATTGGTTCGATAGGAATCTCCGAAGGCACGCTGACCGTGACCGGACTGAATGGCGCGGCGATGCAGCTATTCACCCACGGCACGGTAACGGGACTATTGTTCCTCTCGGTGGGCCTCGTCTACGAAAAGACGCATACTCGTTACATACCTGATTTGGGCGGTCTAGCCGGTCGAATGCCGGTAGTGGCCGTGGCCATGCTAATCGCCGGACTGGCTTCTCTGGGTCTACCGGGCCTGAGCGGCTTTGTGTCGGAGTTGTTGGTCTTCCTGGGCGCTTACGAGGCCTACGCATGGCCCACAGCGCTAGCAGTGGCTGGAATAGTTTTGGCGGCCGGTTACATCCTCTGGAT
>JAPKDE010000042.1 GCA_028822675.1 Dehalococcoidia bacterium
CGAGAAGCGAAGGGTCTCGGTGTTCTGTGGACAGACTTGTCTGCTGTTAACGATAGTCTTCGGCTGTCGCCTCAGAATGACAGGTTGGGCGGGGAGCACGGTTTACGGTGGCAATAAGACAGAAAAAGAGACCCGGCGGATTTACCGCCGGGTCTCTTTTTGTGCTCAATAAGTTGGTGGTTGTTATTTGCTGCCGTACATTGGCTTGAAGAAGCTGTGCAGGAAGTTGCGTCCGTGAGCCCAAGCGTGGCATCGACGCAGGACAGCGTCTGGTATCTTCTCTTTGGATTTATAGGTGACGCGGAAGGCCTCGTAGTTCTTCAACTCTGGGGGTATATCCAGGGTGAAAATCATCTCGCAATCCGACGCGGCCAAGAACAGCTTCAGTGATTCAAAGCCCTTGGGTTTCTTGTTGGGCGTTTGGTAAACGACAAGCTCTGTGGCACCAATCAACTCGTCAAAGTGGTCGTTGCCGTTGCCGCGCCCTCCGCCCTGACGCAATTGCTGCCGAGTGAACCCGGCATTGGTGAGGTTGCCTCGTCCTCGTAATGTCATGGTTGTTAGCTCTCGCTGGTTGATTACACTGGGTGATATGCCTAAAGACATACTACCCAGTTGTCTCTCCCATATTAGTAGAAAACCAAGCTGTATGGAAATCCGGCTGGGCCGGCTACGGGAATAGGGCCCAGCCGGTTAAATCGGTCTCGGCCTTGAATAGGTGACCTTCAGCGCTGGTTACGTAAAGTATGTTCCGACCCGGGCCGCCAAGAACACAGTTGGTGGGCCGGGTGCAGGGCACCGGGTGCGTCTCAATCACACGACCCTTAGGGTCAAACACGTAGATCAGCGGGCCGGGGCCGGAAGATGGCCAGCCGGCAGTGGCGATGATATTGCCCTCGGCGTCCAGACACATGCCGTCGATGCCGCGTTGGGGCTCGCGTTTGTTGGTGCCAAAGGCGTGGAGTGTTTCATATTTGCCCAGGGAACCGTCCTGGTTGATGGGGTAGGCACGCAATTCCCGGTCAATGCTGGCGTCCTCGCTGTTACTCTCGGCCACGTACAGGGTATTTCCGTCGCTGGACACCAGGATGCCGTTGGGCATGGTGCTATCGGTCTCAACCCTGGCCACGGAGTAGCTGCCGTCTTCCTGGGGAGTTGCGCAGAGCACCGCCCTAAGACCCGGTTCTTCGATCTCAGTGGCGTCAATGTTGGTGGCGTTCCAGGGGTTGGTGAACCAGATGCGGCCTTGGCGGTCAACGGCCAGGTCGTTGGGTGTGTTTAGTTGGTGGCCGTCAAATCTGTCGGCGATGACCACGTTGTTGCCGTCTGGATCAAACCGCAAGATGGCGCGGCCACCAGAGCAGCAGCCAAAGAGCTGGCCAGCTTCGTCATGGGCCAGGCCGTTGGTGCGATTTGTGCCCTCGCGCCAGACCGTGATTTCATCTGTATTGTGGTCTACGCGGTAGATGCGGCTGGCCGAAATGTGGGTAAATAGCAGGTTCTCGCCGTCCCAAACTGGGCCTTCTGTAACGCTGCCGTAGGGTTTGTTCAGTAATTCGAAACGCCAACTCATGGGCTGGTTCCTCCGTGATTTATGCCTAATTTAAGACTGGATAACCTAGCCGCAGATTGTAGCAGACGGTGCACTCAGGCACAAACGGCGCAATTTAAGCCAGGGGCGAGTGCTATACTTTTTAAGTCCCACTGCTATTCGTCTTACTTAGTCGTACTTCTAGTCGTATTTAATGGAGCCTGATTCCTTTGGCGCGTGTTGGTAGAGAGATAATTGAAGCGGTGCTTTTGGCCGTGGTGGTGTTCATGCTGCTGCAGACCACGGTCCGCAACTTCAAGGTGGACGGCTCCAGCATGGACCCCACCCTGGAGAATGGCCAGTTTCTGCTGGTGAACCGCCTGGTTTACTTGCGTATTGAGATGGACCGGTTCTCCAGTATCGTTCCCTTTTGGCGAGCAGAAGAGGATTTGGTCCGCTACGCCATTCACCCACCGGAGCGGGGTGAGGTAATCGTCTTTGAGTTCCCGGACAAGAACGAGTCCAACCCCAGGAAAGACTTTGTGAAGCGGGTTATTGGTCTGCCGGGTGAGACCATTGAAGTGAAAGACGGCGTCCCATTTGTGGACAGCGTTGCTCTGGAAGAATCGTACCTGGCGACCAAAGACCATTCCAACGGCAGAAAGGTAGAGCTTGGAGCGGGCGAATATTACGTGATGGGGGACAACCGTGGTCACAGCAACGATTCGCGTAGCTGGGGGGCAGTGCCGGAGGAGAACCTGCGCGGCAAGGTGTGGATGATCTATTGGCCAGCGCCGGGAATCCAGATCCTGAACGTTCTGGACCGGATACCCGGCTTCTAAAACCCGGATTTTAAAACTAGGGTGTTAAAACTAGGCGATTGGCACCTGGTTTTATTGATTGGCCTTTTGGGTCTGGGCTTTAGTCCCTAGCTGGTTGGCGGTGCAACAAAGATGTCGTCGCCTTCAACCTGGACCTGGAATATGCGCAACGACTCGTTGGCTGGTGGGTTCATGGGCACGCCGGTGACGACGTTGAACGAACCGCCGTGGAGCGGGCATTCTATTTCTTTTCCATTGAGGTCTCCGTCTGACAGGCACGCATAGGCGTGGGAGCAGACATCGTCGATCGCGTGGAAATTCCCGTCAATGTTGCTCAGCAACACCTGGTCATCTTCCACGGTTATCGCCATCATCTCACCGGGTTTAAGTTCGCTTACCTGGGCAACTTTTACAAAGCCTGCGTCGGCCATGATTTAATTTCTCCTACTCAATTTTAATCTGGGTTTTAATCGGGAATGTGATTTTAGAAACCATTATAGGGGAGTACCCGGGCAAAGTTGAAGAGGAGCGGGCCAGAATTGATGCCCGTGCCTGTGGACAGCCCGGTAGCCCGTTCCCTATAATAACTGAGTTCTAGGGTTCCCGGTCACGCGTCGTATCCGGGTCCTGTGGGTGGGGTTTCCCCGCCATGCTGGAGAGGTGCCGGAGCGGCCGAACGGGCACGCCTGGAAAGCGTGTAGGGGCGCAAGCTTCTCGCGGGTTCGAATCCCGCCCTCTCCGCCAGCAATTTTTTCCCACCACTGTTCTCTTCGCATAGTCTTCTTCTTATTGTCTTCTTTCCCCATGACCAACGTTGGTCGCATTCGGAGAATGCAATCCATGCCCAATTCTTGGTTGCTACTGGTTATCTGTTGTTCGCTTGTAGCGTTAGTTGGTTGCGGGACAGACCTGGAGACCGCCGCAATTGCGACTCCGGCAGCCCCCACCACAGATTTAACTACTGCGGAATTACCCTAGTTCCCAAAAACAGCCGTTCCGCCTACGGTTGTAACTCCGATTCCGACTCCTACGACCTCCCCTACCGTACGACCAATCGTCGGGCCGACTGATGTTCCAACCCCAACCACTGAACCCACTCCTAAACCTACGATTGAACTTGTTGAGCTGGTGATGACCGGGGATGTGCTTGAAGCCTTGGCACGCAATCCTGCAGAAATCGAGTTGCTTTGGGTTCGTGATACTGACGGAAAATTGTGGGAGTTCGCCACGGAAGGGCCGATTGGAATTGACGCAGCCCACCTGTTGGTGCACCGGGACATCGGCGCAGGGGTACGAGGTCGTGTATCTGGAGAAAGAGGGCCGGCTCATCGCCCTTCAGGTCAATGATTTCTGAGATCTTGAAGTTCTCGCGAATAGCTGGTCTGGCGAAATTGTGGGAAGCAAACGTCGATGCGGTTTGCCAGTCGCAAATTGGCAAAGGATAATTGGTTGATGGAATTCAAGCGATTATTTATATCTTCTACTGCTACTCTAATCCTGATGGTTTTTGCGGTTGGTTGTGGTGGTGACCCGAAATCAACGGCTGAACCTGCAGCTTTGGAGACCGCTCCTGGCGTTGAACATTCAGCCACGATTTCGCCAACAATAATGTCCACCTCGACTACGGCCTCGCAACCGACGAGCACTGTTGTGGTCGAGTCTATCCCCACGGCTAACCCCGTACCTACGGCGACCGGGACTCCGGTTCCAACAGCCGAACCAAAGCGTACGGCAGCCTATCTTATTGGCGACGGCCGAGTGGGTTCCAGCCCCCAGAATGGCTGGATCTTTTCCTGTGCCACGCAATTTAGGGATGGCGCCGACCACACTGGAGAATGTGTCAAAGACGGGTATTGGTACCCGGCCCAAAAAATTGAGGTCCTCGGTGAGAACGTCTGGGCCAATACCATCTTCACGGTTGAGGTCAAAGATTGAGCGCGACTGGTGACCGGTAATGGCTTGCCTGTTGGTCATCCAACCGGTAATTTCCCCATCGCCAGGAACGACCCGGCTTATAAATTCGACTTCAACCCCAATGCCATCAGTGAGCAGTCAGTCGAATTCTCCCTGCCTCTACATCCCAACTTAGCCGCCACTCCCAGTTGCATTCCTATGGGCATGGTTGGTGTGGCAACCAATGGCGTGGCGTTCTTCAACGGCTTAGATGCGGCGGGGAGAGACGCGGTGGCCCATGAGGTGCAGGACTCATGCTCCGGACACCCTGAACGGGACGGCCAGTACCACTACCATGGGCCGGGTAGCTGCCATACGGATGCCCAGACAAAGACTCATTCGCTGGCAGGTTTTGCTCTGGATGGGTTCGGCATCTTTGGTGTCTTTGACGACCAAGGGGTTGAGCTGACCAACGCTGCTTTGGACGAATGTCACGGCCATTCCCATGAGATTGAGTTGGAGGGAGAACTGACGGAGTCCTTCCACTATCATCTGACCAACGAGTACCCGTACACCCTTGGGTGTTTTATGGGGAGCGACGTTATGCGGATGCAGTTAGCCCCGCCCAGCCAGCAGGGCCAGGCTCTGGAGCCCCCGCCCAGACGCTAAATGCCCAGCGACTCGTAAACTTCCGGGTTGGCACACTCTTCTAGGCGTTCACCGTTTAGGCCAGCAATCAAGTTCCTGGCCGCCAGCAGGTGCATCTCACGGCGAGACTGGTTGGACGCGCTGCCGATGTGGGGCAGCACCACCACGTTGTCCAGACCAAGAATGGGGTGATCCGCTGGCACTGGCTCCGGGTCGAAGACGTCCAGGCCTGCCCCGGAGATCCAGCCTTTGGTCAAGGCTTTGAACAGCGCATCGGTGTCCACCACGCCGCCACGGGCAAGGTTAACCAGGATTGCCGATGGCTTCATCGTCTTCAGTAGTTTTTCACCAATGAATTTGTTCGTCTCCGGAGTTAACGGCACGTGTACGGACAGAAAATCAGAGTGAGTGAATATCCGTTTTAGAGACACATACTTGAAACCGTACTTCTTCTCCAATTCCGGCTTCCTAGTGCGGGAATGGTAGATGACCTTCATGTCGAAGCCTAAGCCCCTTTTGGCGGTCTCCAGGCCAATTCCACCCATGCCCAAGATGCCAAGGGTGCTGCCATTCACCTCTGAACCAAGCCAGAACATGGGGTGGTGGGATATCTTCCAGTTGCCTTCCCGCACCCATTTATCGCTTTCTACCACGCGCCGCGCGACGGCCAGCAGCAGGGCAAATGCCAGGTCAGCAGTGGACTTGGCCAGCACGCCAGGGGTGTAGCCGACCATGATCTCCCGCTTGGTGGCTGCCATCAAATCTACGTTGTCCAGACCCACAGCCACTTGACTTAGCACTCTGAGCTTGGGGGCGGCTGCTAATACAGAATCATCAATTCGGTCCATCACGTTGATAATGGCGCCGTCCGCGCCTGAAAGAGCTGCTTTCAGATCCTCCGCAGAAGGTGGTTCATCGTCGGGCCAAAGCTCTAATTCGGCATGTTTCTCGATGAGGTCAAGGGCGTCGGGGAATATCTGCCGGGTGACGTAAACGCGGGGTTTGAACATCGTCGGAATTTGTCCTTATTCACTACTGGTCGTTAGCTCTTCAATTGTAGCAAAAGGGCCATAGATTTTGACGTCTATTCCGAAGGGAATCCTCGATGCTATACTGGGCTGTCGCCCGTGCCTGGGCACGAATAGCCAAACAATAACGCCAGGAGCTTTAGGAGAAAATCATGGCCCTGTATCTTTCCGACCAAGAAGTTGCCCAATTACTGCCCATGGATGAGTGCATCGATGTGCTGGACCAGGCCTTTGCCCACGCTGGAGCCGGTAAGGTGGACAACCGTCCCAGAAACCGGATCCGCATGCCCGGTGGTTTCTTCCATTTCATGGTTGCTTCCAACGAGGGCCATGGTGTTTTTGGCTACAAAGCCTACCCCTCTTTTGCGGGCGGCGCCAAGATGATTGTGATGCTCTACGACTATGAGACCGGCGCACTGCTTTCCTGCATGGAAGGGGGCCGGCTCGGCCAAATTCGTACGGGGGCGGCCACTGGGCTGGCCACCAAGTACATGGCCAAGCAAGACGCCGCCACTGTCGCGGTAATCGGCTCAGGATTTCAAGCACGGACTCAATTGGAGGCGGTCTGCGCCGTACGTGACATCAAGGGGGTCAAGGTCTTCAGCCGCAAAGAAGAGCGTCGGACAGCCTTTGCCGAGCGGAGCAGTGAGAGCTTGAAGGTGGACGTGAAGGCCGTGGAGAGCGCCCAGGAATGCGTGGAAGGGGCCGAGGTGGTGATTGTTATCACCTCAGCCAGGGAACCGGCGCTACTGGGTGAATGGCTGTCTCCGGGCGCCCACGTGAACGCTGCCGGGGGTAACCACTGGATGCGCCGTGAGGTTGACGAGGAGACGGTACTGCGCTCTGAGGTAATCGTGGTTGATGACTTGGACCAGGCCAAGATAGAGTGCGGTGACTTGATGTGGCTGGAGCCAAGGGGCAGCTTCCGCTGGGACATGGCCAAGGAACTGCAGGACGTGGTGGCGGGAAGGGTCAATGGCCGTCCCTCTCCAGAGTCGATAACATTGTTCGAGTCCATGGGCCTGGCACTGGAAGACATCGCTGCCGCCCATCTGGTCTACAAAAAAGCCAAAGAACAAGGGATTGGTCAAGAGCTGCCGTTCTAGTCGCCCGACTAGTTTTGGCTGACATTATTCGGATTACCAGACGGTTCGCCAGACAAATAAAAAGGCGGCAGTGACTTCACTGCCGCCTTGGAGATAGAGTAATCCCGATCACAATCTCGAGGGAGGTTGTGCGGTTGATGGTACCTATGGACGGTGGCCGTAACCGGGGTTACTCCCAAATACTCTTACCGGAAGGTTTGGAACCTAGGGGTTGATCTTCGGGGTTTATCTTTTTAGAAGCCGTACGGCCCAATGCGTCGGATGGACTCAGTCTCTGCAAGCTTGTGCTCGGCTCGTTCTTTGGCGCTCGTTGCAGGACCTGCCAGCCAGTCGTACGCGTGCACAACTCCATCTTCCACGTGGTGTAGAACTTCGCTCAAGTGCAAAAAGTTCGGATGCCCGGCTTTGTTCTTGTTTAGCTTTGCCATTTCTGTTCCCTAGCCTTCGGACTTCACGTCCGGTTAAGTATGTTGTTTAGCGATATACTTACCGCTACTTAATCTATATTCATGATATACCTACTACATTATTGTGTCAATGTATAACACGTGCCTAATAACATTTTATTTTGTGATGATGTGTATTCCTTCAACATAGGGTTGACATTAACGTAATTCTGAAAGAATAACTTATATATCCATTTATAATAACTGATTACGTAGTAAATGCTGTATTACAGCACATTATTAGAGCAAAAGAATTAACCATTGATTAAAAGAGCACGTAATATAGCCGGTATTGCGTTATTACGTTGAATGGGGGTTGATACCGGGGAAGGCAGTGCTTTTTACAGCCATTTAGTTAAGAAATGCCGGGAAAAGGCTGTTTACTATGGGGTGGATTGACTCTTGCGGCCACCGGGCCTGCGTTTGCTACAGGTCTAATTTTCCGGGGTTCATGATGTTGTTCGGGTCCAGCGCTTGTTTCATGGCGCGCACAACTTCTTGGCCCACGCCCATCTCTCTGGCCAGTAAGTGGTTCAGTTTAACGCCCACGCCGTGACAGTACTCCATGATCCCGCCCATATCCTGGGCCAACTGCAAAACTTGCTCCACAGCCTCGCCCAGGCGTTCTCTTGAGCCGCCAGATTCAGACACAATCAACATGGAGAATAGCTCTGGTCGGGACCAAATGGCGTATTCAATCACCCGTACCCCATGTTGTGACAGGATTATGTCGGCTTGCTTCCGGTATTCCAATACCTTGGAGATAGGTAGGCCCAGGTGGAGATAATCGAACCCTCTACGTCCGCGCCACCGACTCCAACGGACGCTACGGGGTTTGCCCAGCGCTTCAACCTTGTAGTTCTCGGCAGACTGGCGTCGGTCCTGCCAGTAGGCAATGGTTGGGTCCGGGCCAAGCAGTCGGCCACCGTGTTCGGTGCAGATCGCCAAGGCCCGCTGCTCAGTGGCTTGAACACCCTCACGGAACCCTTCAAATAGCAGATGGAAGATGATTCCGTCATCCTCCTCTGTCAGGTCTACCAGGGTAGGGCGCACGCCCAGGGCAAACATCGCTGTGGCCGCATTGAACCCCTGGTCAAAGGTATCGAATGCCACTCCGGCAAAGACCTGGGCTTCGGGCTGACGGAACACCCGTATCGTCGCTTTGGTAATTAAGCCAAAGACACCTTCCGACCCGATGAAAAGGTGTTTCAGGCTGGGGCCGGATGATTGGATGGGAACGGCTCGGGTGCTCATAACCCGGCCATCCGGTAGCGCAACTTCTAGAGCGACTACCTGGTCACCCATGGGGCCGTAGGAACCAGCGCGGTAGCCAACGCCGTTGGTGGAAATGGTGCCAGCGACGGTGGCGATGGGTACGCTGTAGGGGTCGTGTCCCGGCATTAGACCTTGGAGTTCCAAGGCATTTTCCAGGTCTTCCAACACCACGCCTGCTTCGACCTCAGCGGTCATATCTGTGGGGTTTATCGCCAAGATCCGGTTCATGCGCTGGAGGTCCAGCACGATACCGCCCAATGCGGGCACTACACTGCCCATCACGCCAGTCCCACCGCCGTAAGGGATAACTGGGGTGCGAGATTCGTTGGCCAGCTTTAATACGGCGCAGACTTCTTCGGTGGAAGCAGGGCGTGCAACAACGTCGGCCAAGCGTTCAAAGGCCTCTTCGGCACCAAAGGCCCGGGTGGGTGATAAGGCGTCGCCGGAGTAACGGTCCAAGTCGTAAGGGTCGGTGAGGACGTGTTCCTGCCCCAAGACTTGGACCAAGGATTCGATTAGGGACCAGGGCACGTCAGTATTGGGCATCAGTACTGGCTCCGTTGCTTTTGACGCCTATCGGCCGTCCCGCAATTTAAAGGTTGGCCGCTTAACTAAGAAGTGGAGCGGTAAGACCAAATGCTTCCGGCAGCTGAGTCTTCTACTGAGACACCCTGGCTATCTAGCCAGCCCCGTATCTCGTCGGCCAGGGCGTATTGTTTGTAGTTGCGGCACTCAGCCCGGAGCATTATCAACAGGTCAATGTTCTGTGGCACAACGGTTTCTACGCTGGCGGCGTCGGGTTTGGGGAGCAGGCCAATCAGCTCTTTGTGTTCCGTACCTGAAACCTGCTCTTGGACGCTGGCAATCAAGGCGTTATACGATTCTACGTCCACAGCCAAAGGCTCCTTAGGGTCCTCAAAGGTGAGCCCCAACAGTGCTCCCAAATCGCGTAGGCAATCTTGGGCCACAGTGATGGAATGGCCTTCATCCCGTTGGCGGTTCATTTCTCTAGAGAGGTCAAACATGGCTGCAAGGGCTTTGGGCGTGTTCAGGTCTTCGTCCATCCCTGCCATGAACTGTTCTCGGAACGGGGTTGGATCCATGGCCTCGCCGTCTGTGGCTGTATCTTCTCGTAGAACGTGGCGCAGGCGGTCGGCGCTGCGCTCCATGGCGTCGCAGCCCTCATCGGAGTAGCTCAGGGGGCTACGGTAGTGGGAGCTGAGGAAGTATAACCTGATGGCATCAGGGCTGTAGTTTTCCAGGGCTTCTTCAACTGACACCAGGTTGCCCAGGGATTTGCTCATCTTGTCTTCGCCAAGTTGGAGCAGGCCGTTGTGCACCCAGTACCGAGAGAACGGTGTTAGGCCTGTTGAAGCCTCGCTCTGGGCAATCTCATTTTCGTGGTGGGGGAAGATCAAGTCTTGGCCACCGCCGTGAATGTCCAGCGTTGCGCCCAAGTAAGTCATGGCCATTGCGGTGCACTCTATGTGCCAGCCAGGCCGTCCGGGTCCCCAAGGGCTTTCCCAACTTGGTTCGCCGGCGCGGGCACCCTTCCACAGAACAAAGTCCATGGGGTGTTCTTTGTTCTCGTCAATTTCTATTCTGGCGCCGGCCTGCATGCCGTCTAAGGTTCGGTGGCTCAGCTTGCCGTAATCGTCTTTCTTGGTGACGCGGAAGAATACATCGCCTCCGCCGGGGTAGGCGGAGCCGTTATCGATCAGAGTCTGGATAGTTTCAATGATCGGGCCAATCTCTTGAGTCGCCCGTGGGTAGACGTGGGCCCGCTGGATATTGAGGGCGTCCATGGACCGGAAGAAGTCTTCTATGAATTCCTCTGCCAGGTCATCCGGCTCTATTCCCTCTTCCTTGGCACGTTTGATAATCTTGTCATCCACGTCTGTGAAGTTCTGTACGTGGCGCACATCAAACCCAATAAACTCCAAATACCTTCTGAGAGTGTCGAAGGCAACATAGCTGAGGGCATGGCCAACATGGGTAGAGGAATACGGTGTAACGCCGCAGACGTACATCTTGACGGTCTTGCCGTCAGCAGGCGCGAAATCTTGGACATCGTGAGTAAGGGTGTTATATAGCTTCATGAATCAATTAGAGCCGTGTGTCATTGCCTGATGGACTAGCCGAATGGACTATAACGAAACCAGAGAGACCACAGCAATGGCGGCAATCCCTTCTTCCCGTCCCACAAACCCTAGATAGTCGGTGGTGGTGACTTTGACGCTGACACGCCCGGAGTCAACCGACAGGCTTGCTGCCATGTTGTTCCGCATGTCTGTGTTGAAGGGGCTGAGCTTGGGATTTTGTGCCAGAATTGTAGCATCTACGTTTGAGAGTCGCCAACCAGCCTCGGTAATAAGAACCCCTACCCGCTCCAGTAAAATCAGGCTGGATATGTCCTTGTATTGGTCATAGCTAGACGGGAAATGCACCCCTTTGTCGCCCAGGTTGGCGGCACCCAGTAGCGCATCCATCACTGCATGGATCAATACATCGCCGTCGCTGTGGCCGGATAGCCCGCGGTTGTGGGGAATTTCCACTCCGCCCAGCACCAGTCGCCGCCCATCAGATAGAGGGTGGGAGTCGATGCCGATTCCAGATCGGTGCTCCGGGTAGGCGGTTGGCGAAGTAGACATATCACCGAAGTTTACGTCAGGGGAAGTGGGAGAGTAAATCCCCTGGGACGCCACAGGCCGTCAGCTAGAGGCCTTAAGGGGAAGAAGTTGGTATATATGATGCCTTTAGGAAGACTTCAGCGATGAGCAGGTCATCTGCGGTGGTGACTTTGATGTTTTCGTAGGCTCCCAGAAACATCTTTACGGGATGTCCTAGGCTCTCGAGCATTGCGGCATCGTCGGTAACATCTTGGTTACATGACTTGTGGGCTTCCAGCAAGGTTCGGTAGCGAAAGACCTGCGGGGTTTGGGCGGCCCAGAGTTGGGCTCGATCCGGAGTTTCACGGACCATCTGGTTTTCGGCGATCCGTTTGATGGTGTCTTTTACGGGCACTCCGGCCACGGCTGACCCGAACTCGGCAGCAGCTTCTAGCCCTCTTTGCAGCATGGCGTCGTCAAAGCAGGGGCGAGCGCCGTCGTGGACCATGACCCATTCGCAGGCGGTCAGCAGGTCCAGACCAAACCGAACCGAGTCCTGGCGTCTTCTACCACCGGAACAGACGCTGGTCACCTTGCTGTACCCACCCTCTTGAACCAGCTTGCGGCCCTGTTCCAGGGAATCTTTGGCCAGTACCAGTACCACCTGGTCAACGCGCGGAGATAACTGGAAGCGGTGTAGGGTGTGGGCGATTAAGGGAATACCCAAGATGGGGGCGAAGGTCTTATCTACGCCCCCCATCCGTGTGCTGCGCCCGGCAGCAACTATCACTGCGCCAACTTTGCTAACGGAACTCAATTTAGAGAACTCCGGTGTTTATTCGCCTTTGGGTTGGGCGAAGATAATCCGACCTGCTGCTGTTTGCAGCACCCTGGTTACGTATACGTCATGGAAGGCGTTCAGGTAGCGTCGGCCACCCTCAACCACCACCATGGTGCCATCGTCCAGGTAAGCCACGCCCTGGCCCACTTCCTTGCCCTCTTGGACAATGTTCACCCGTAGCTCTTCACCGGGGAGAACGATGGACTTGAGGGCGTTGGCCAGTTCGTTTACGTTCAAGACTTGCACGCCTTGGAGCTCAGCCACCCTATTTAGGTTGTAATCAGTGGTCAGGATGGACGATTTCATCTCCCGGGCCAATTGGACCAGGACCGCGTCCACCTCGTTGCCGTTCTCCACTCCAACGTCTAGGACTTGGAGGGGCACCGCATCGTCTTTGCGCAGCTTGCCCAAGACTTCCAGACCACGGCGGCCACGGTTGCGCCGAAGTGGGTCGCTGGAGTCTGCAATGTGCCGCAACTCGTCCAGGACGAAGCGTGGAACCACCAGGGAGCCTTCAAGGAAACCAGTGATGCTGAGATCGGCGATCCGGCCATCAATGATCGCACTGGTATCCACCAGAATGTTGCCGTTCCGTGAGGCTTTCTGGGTTTTAACCTTGTCAGCCTTGCCGGTCCAACCGTTTTCGTTAGAGGTTGTTCCATTGGAGCTCATGGTGGGGCCGTTGGCCGAACCACCAGACGTTAATGCTGCATCCAGGCCAGGGAAGATGGCACGCATGTCGCGCTCTCGTTGTACGCCCAGTCCAAGACCGAATAGGCCTAGTACCACGCTCACAATGATTGGTACGCCCCAACTGGGCCAACCAGACAGCGTATACAGTGGAATTGAGACGAGCGAGGCTACGACCAGGCCTACAAGTAGACCCACGGCGCCTGAGATAAGTGCCGAGCCGGGCAGAGAGTCGATGTAATTAGCGCCCATGCGCCAGGGCTTGAGGATCAGGTAGGGGACTAAAACTCCCCCGATAATGACGCCAGCTAGGGTCAATGCGAGACCCCAAGGAATGAATACTTCTCTGTCTATTGATAATTTGGATATATAAAGTCCAAATCGCCAGCCGATCACCCCAAGTCCTCCAGCGCTCAAAGCTCTGAGCGTCCAAAGGGCTAACATTCGGAGGTTACCTCCTTACCAGCTGTTGTTCCGGCTGTGGACCAGCCAGCGCTGGCCGTTTTTAGATTTTTAAGAATTGCAAGTTAAAACTTCGCCGATTCAGAGCCCTAGGGAAATTGATGAAAAATTGATGAGATGTTGATAATGGGTTGAATAAGATTTAGCTAAGAATTTAAAAAGGCGGTCTGATAACCGCCTTCCCTTTTTGTCCCGGCATCTCTGCCCCGGACCCATCCCCCAAAGCTCCTATGAATTACCGATGAATTAATAGTGATTTTGTGCTGCGAGATGCCCTGTCCCGCAATTGGTATTGTCTGCTATTTCTACCGTCGTTTTATTTTGTCCAGAGTTTTTATTTTGATCCCTTTTTAAGGGACTCCAGACAGTAATTTAGCCTTGATTACAAGTTGCCTATTGCTTTACTTAACTATAATGAGAATAGCACATGTACCCATGTTGAGGAAGGTAATTTTCAGTAGTCGGCCCATAAGGGCCGAACCCTTGACCCTAAAGCGGTATTGAGCCTACCCATCTGTATCTACTTGGCAGGCCCGTCGTATACTTCTGTTCGTCTGGCGTGACTCAGGTACGCCCAGGCACGGTCTTATTGAAACAGGGAGTTTTTTCATGCCTAGCCAAAGCAAGCCGAAGGTTTATCTGGTGGGAACCGGCGGTACTATCTCATCCGTAGGACACACACGCACGGACTATACCAACTACAGCTATCTGGGCAAGCATTTGGCCATTGAAGAAATGTTGGCCCGGGTTCCTGAGGTACAGGAGTTCGCCGACGTGCATGCGGAGCAGTTCCTGAACCTAGGTAGCCCCGATGTTACGCCCGACCACTGGTTGGAACTGGCCAAGCGGATCAATCAGATCTTTAAAGATGATTCTGATGCTGCTGGAGTGGTTGTCACCCATGGAACGGCAACCCTGGAAGAGACGGCCTATTTCTTGAATCTGACGGTCAAGAGCAGCAAGCCTGTGGTTGTTACCGGCGCAATGAGACCGGCTTCGTCGCTGGGCACGGATGCCGACGTTAACCTGATCGATGCCATCAGAGTTGCCGCGGCGCCGCAGTCGGCAGACCGGGGTGTGCTGACTATCTTGAATAACCAGATTCAAGCTGCACGGGATGTGACTAAAACCAACAGCTTTAGGCTGGAGACGTTCCAGACTTCAGATTTTGGATTCTTGGGTTACGCCGATGCAGACGAAGAGGTGGTTTTCTACCGCCGTCCGGACCGGGCGCATACCATCAATGCAGAATTCGATATCGCCAATGTGGAGCATATGCCGAGGGTGGATATACCCTTCGCCTACGCAGGGGCCGATGGTGTGGTGATTAAGGCATTGGCCGAAGCAGGCGTTGACGGTCTAGTGGCGGCCGGGCTGGGCAGCGGCGGCTCTCCGCCTCCCTACATGGCGGCATTAAAGGAAGTGTCAGATTCGGGGGTACCCGTGGTGATTGCCACCCACACCGGGAGTGGTCGGGTAATGCTGACCAAGCGCTTCACCGAGGCCGGCTACATAGTGGCAGACAACCTAGCACCAAAGAAGGCGCGAATCCTGCTGATGCTGGCTCTAACCGTCACCTCGGACAAGTCAGAGATACAGCGGATGATGCTGACGTATTAGGCGGGGCATTTAGAGTTGGCAGCGAGACTGGTTCTTCAACCGCCCGCCTTACGCCCGTCGGCAGAGTAACTCGTTCTCCAACCGTTCGTCCTGGGCGCGTCGAAGGAACCACATAAGGCAACCAACGGGTGGGGTCTTGCTTGGGCGTGATGGTGGTTAGACAAGCTCAGGGCTAATTGGTTATGGCGTGTGGGCTAGACCTGACCAACCCGGGGAAGTTTTGGACCAGTTAAGTTAGTTAAATAAAACAAAAAGGGTATCCTGATTAATCGGAATGCCCTTTTT
>JAPKDE010000265.1 GCA_028822675.1 Dehalococcoidia bacterium
ATACGGCCCTGACTGCGGATGCTATTTGATGACGGGAGCTAGCAGTGGGTTTTATTTGAATGGTGATGCTATTTTACGGCGGCGGCTATTATAAAAGAAGGTCGCTATTTAAAAGAGGCTATTTAAAGGCCGTCATGACCTTCTCGGTTACTATCTTCAGACTGCGGAGGACCCGTTCTTCGGGGATAAGTCCGCCGGGGTTTAGCTCGGCGACAACACCGTCCAAGCCCAGCTCTTCTTTCAGTTGGGTAAACCGATCAACCAAGCCTTCGGCGGTGCCAAAGGCAATCTTGGTCTTTAGCATGTCTTCATAGCTGAGTTCAGCCAGCCGTTCGGCCCGGCCGTCGGCCAGTTCGGTGACCTCAAGGCCAGCTTTCCCGGCGCTTTCTCGGTAGAGGCTGCCCATGCGGCCAAAGTAGCCGCTGATGCTCTCAAATGGTTCGTCCATCGCCCTGTCCTCGGTCTCCCCGGCATAGACCGGGATGCGCAGAGAAACGTTGCCGTCTCCTGGGTGTCCGGCCTCGCGCCAGCTCTTACGGTAAGCATCCACGTTTTGTCGCAATTCTGGGATATCCATGCCCCGCAGACCGACAAATATTGGGTGACCGGCCTCGCCCAGCCGAACAAACGTATCGGGGGAGTTGGCGGCAATTCGCAGAGGCGGATGGGGCTGCTGAAATGGCACCGGCGAGATTGTCGCCTTGTCCACGTTGTAGTACTTGCCCTCGTAGGAGAATTCCTTGCCTTCCCAGGCCTGCAGGATGATATTCAGAGATTCCGCGAACCGTTCCTGGCTTTCACTGTAGGGGATGCTGAATACATCGTAGGAGCGGGCAAATCCGCTGCGTCCGATGCCAAACTCGAACCGACCCTCGCTGATGTGGTCAACGGTGGCCACTTCCTCGGCAATCCGCAGTGGATTGCTCAGTGGCAACACGTACACTGCCATGCCCACTCTGAGCCGCTTGGTGCGGGTGGCGATGGAACTGGCAATGACGATGGGTGATGACATCACTGAGCGAGTTGGGTTGAAATGTAGCTCGGCCAGCCAAACTCCGTCTAAACCCTGCTCCTCGGCGGCATCGACCATCCGGAAGCCTTCTTGGAACGCCTGGGCCTCACTAACACCGACCCGATTGCCGAACTCCATAAATGCGCCAAAGAACATGTGTTGCTCCCCCAATTAATCTTACAGTCATGCCTGAAACCCAAGTGTGTACGGCGTACCTAGGTCAGGCTGAGTTCAAAAGTACTTCATAGAGGGCTGAGGGTCAAGAAACCGTGTGCCAGACCAGTCCTCAGCCTTGACCGTCTCAGTCTGTCGGACTACCCTAAGCATCAGTTTCGTGAGCATTAATCCGGGCAATAATTAAGAGTTGCCCGAGCGTGGCCATGGACGGCCAGAATTGTTCGTCCTGTCGATGTTTCCTGCCCGTATTTTACGGCAGGTTTTTAAACAGAAGGGCTTTAATTAGAGATTAAGGGGCAACAGATGGAATCGAGCCAGTATGACATCGCAATAATCGGTGGCGGCATCCTTGGGCTGTCTACAGCCATGCAGTTGTTGGAGCGCGCGCCCCATTGGCGCGTGGCAGTGGTGGAGAAAGAAGATCAACTAGCCACTCACCAGACTGGCCACAATAGTGGCGTGATGCACTCCGGTATCTATTACAGACCCGGCTCCCATAAAGCCCAGTTCTGCGTGGCCGGACTGAACAACATGGTCAAGTTTTGTGAAGAGAACGAGATCGAATTCCAGCAGTGCGGCAAGGTCATCGTCGCCATCCACGAATCAGAACTCGGCCGCTTGCAAGACCTCTACGAGCGCGGCACCGCCAACGGTGTGCCCGACCTGGAAGTGGTCGGCCCGGAGCGATTGAAAGAGATTGAACCCCACACCGCCGGAGTGAAGGCCCTGTATGCGCCCCACACCGGGATCGTGAACTTCATCAAGGTTGCTGAGGCCTTTGCCGATAAATTCCAACAGGCTGGTGGCGATATCTTTACCGGGGCTGCCGTTCGCAAGATAACCCGGTCTGGCGGGTCAGTGACTTTGGAGACAACCAAGGGGAACCTGCAAGCCAGGCACCTGATCAACTGTGCCGGGTTGTACGCCGATAAAGTAGCCTCCATGACCGACGAGAAAGTCGGCGTCCGCATCATTCCATTCCGGGGTGAGTACTACACCCTGCGTCCGGAAAGCCACCACTTGGTATCCGGGCTAATCTACCCGGTGCCCAACCCTGAGTTCCCGTTCTTGGGCGTTCATTTCACCCGCAACATTAAGGGACACGTTGAGGCTGGCCCCAACGCCGTGATGGCCATGCGACGTGAGGGCTACCGGAAGCGCGATTTCAGCCTAAAAGATAGTCTGGGCAACCTGGGGTATCCCGGTTTCTGGAAGATGGCCGCCAAGTATTGGAAGATTGGAATGGGCGAGGTCTGGCGGTCTTATAACAAACGGGTATTTCTCCGTGACCTCCAGACGCTGATACCAGAAATACAGGCCTCAGATTTGGCCGGCGGCGGTTCCGGTGTTCGAGCGCAGGCGGTAGCCAGAGACGGCTCTCTGTTGGACGACTTCAGTATCATCCAAGGCCGTGATGCCATCCACGTGTTGAACGCTCCGTCCCCAGGCGCCACATCGTCGTTGGCAATTGGCGAACACATAGCTGGCCTGGCCGTGGATAACTTCAATTAGCGTTTGCTTTTGATTGAACTGGGCTGAACCCGATTCTATTTGCGTGCATCAAAGCTGGCCAAGCCGGGTGTACATAATATTGCTGGGGCGGCTGACCCTCGGTATAATTTGGCCTGCCGGAATCACCGGCAGTAACGCACTTGAAAACTAGCGAGCTGAATCAAACCGGGTTTTAATCCCCATATTGATGAAGTCAGAGAGTTGTCGGCAATCTACGAGGCAAGGAGGCAGGTGGTCATTGTTGGTTGAGACCGAGCGTAATTTGGACCTTGGTTCGTTTTATGCGACACAGGACTCGATTGAAGAGTACCTGGTCTCGGTGGGCGACGCGCTTCCTATCTATAAAGAGTCTGGTATCGCTCCTCCCTTGTACTCGGCCGCTTCGGCGTTGGGTTCCTTGCTTCGTGAACTGTCTCTCCCTCCGGGCGCGATTCACAGCCTGCAAGAGATTGATACCAAGAAACCCGTTGCCATTGGCAGTGAGGTAAAAGTGAGCGCGCTGGTGGAAAAACCTCGGCATCGCGCTGGTTTGGAGTTCATAACAGTGGTCTGCACTGTGCAGTCAGGCGGCGTCGATGCTCTGATTTCCAAGAGCACCGTTCTGGTTCCTAGCAAAGAGATTGCAGAGTCCAAACCCGCCGAACCAATAGCAACAAAAGCCGAACCGATTAACAGCGAATTGACA
>JAPKDE010000266.1 GCA_028822675.1 Dehalococcoidia bacterium
CGGACATTAGCAAAGTCCGTATTGTGGTGCTGGTTGAAGGAGAGGCGAAAAGTAGCTATGCGAACAGGCGATGCAAGCTCGACTTTTACTACCCAAAAGCGGGAAAGGCGTTTCCTACCGTCGTTTGGTTTAACGGTGGCGGGGTGCGTTAGGGTGAAAAATCCAATACCAAGCAATTAATAAAACAAGGTGTTGATGCGTAAACGGTGTCCAACCCACGGGTGGTTCACTGGCGTTATCAGTTCCGACGCCCAGATGTACGTGGACTCGGTGAAGTTCAATAAACCCGGCACCCTGCCCTTGGAGACCAGCACGGAGGTCGTAGACGGTTGCCCCTTGGACTGCGGCCTCTGCACGGAACACAAACAGCACATCTGCCTGGCTCTGATTGAGGTCAACTCTGGCTGCAACCTCGACTGCCCCATTTGTTTTGCCAATGCCGGAGTTGGGTTTAGCCTGACCATGGAACAAGTTGGGCTCATGTTGGACCGATTCGTTGAGACTGAAGGAGACCCCGAGGTCATCCAATTCAGCGGCGGTGAACCGACCATTCACCCAGACCTGATGCAGATGATCCAAGCTGCCAAGGACCGTGGTATTCGCCAGGTCATGGTCAACACCAACGGCGTGCGCATCGCCTGTGACGACAAGTTCTTGGACGAATCGGCTGAACAAAACCCGGTAATCTATTTCCAGTTTGACGGTCTTAGGCCGGAGACGTATATAACCATTCGTGGCGAAGATCTGCTGGAGCTTAAACTAAAAGCCCTAGACCGGCTGGCCTAGAAGGGCATCGACGCCGTGCTGGTGACCGCCATTGAGCGCGGCGTGAAAGTGGACGAAGTAGGCGCCATTTTGAAATTTGGTCTGGATCATCCTGCCGTCCGCGGTGTCGTCTTCCAGCCGGTAACCCACGTGGGGCGCCATATGGACTTTGACCCCATGGAACGAGTAACCATCCCAGACGTGATCCACGGCATCGTAGACCAGAGCGCCGGCCAGTTTATATTGGAAGACTTTGTGCCCGTCCCCTGTTGCTTCCCCACCTGCCAGGTCAACTCCTACGTGTTTGTTGACGGCGAGAAGACCGTGCCGTTGCCCCGCATATTGGACATTGACCAATACCTGGACTACATCACCAACCGTGCCCTACCCAAGCCCACCAACTCGGCAGACGTTCAAAAGGCCTTGGAAGGGCTCTGGTCGACATCGGCGGTGGCTGGGACTGAGCAAACAGCCGACCAATTCCAGTGCGCCTGTGGGCCGGGAATAGAGCTTGGTTTTAAGCTGTCTCATCTGAAAGATCACATCTTCCAGATTGCCATCAAGGACTTCTTAGACCCTTGGACTTTCAACGTGAAACAAGTGATGAAGTGCTGTGTGGGCATCCTGGTACCGGATGGCCGGATAATCCCCTTCTGCGCTTATAATTCGGTGGGCTACCGTGAGGAAATCCGAGAGCAATTAACATCGGAAAACAAGCTGGAGACAGCCCGCAAAAAATCAAGTTTGCGGAAAACCAAAACAAGTAGAATCGTCTAGAAAGGCGGTCTAAATAAAACCGTCTAAACAAAGCAACTGTAGGAATCTATCTGGGAGCAAAATAAAGTTTGCAGAGTGAAGCAGAAGCAAAGGCCTGTTGCGCCGACCTTTATCAGTCGGACATGGCCAAGCTAATCATGGGCGACACCCTCCATCCCGGCGGACTGGGGCTGACCAACAAGCTTGGTCGGCTCATGGGTCTGCAGTCGTGAGACTTGGTGGCAGACCTGGCCAGCGCCCGCGGCGAGAGAGCCCAAGCGTTGAGCCGAGTGTTCCACTGCAGCGTGCTGGGGATCGAGTTTGGCGCAGAAGCCGTGCGCCACGCTCAGGATTCAGCCCCGGAATCAAGCAACGTCCGGTTTGTAAGGGGTGATGCTGAAAGGCTGCCCTTCCGGACCGGGGCCTTTGATGCGGCAGTCTGTGAATGCGCTGTGAGCCTGTTCATCAACAAGGACCAGGCCGTGGCGGAAACCACTTGTCTGCTTAAACCAGGCGGAAGGTTTGGTCTGAGCGACGTTACCATTGAACCTGAAGCGCTGCCGCCGGAATTGGGCGGCGAGTTGGGCCAGGTGCTCTGCATGACCAACGCTCTAACCTCAGACGGTTACGTTGAGCTACTTGAAGAAGGCGGGTTCACCGTCACCGAGCGATTTGACGCCTCCACGGAAATTCTCAAGATACTGGACGAAGTAGAAGGTAAACTGGCTGCATTCTTGGCCTTTCAACGTATGACCGGCGCAGCAGTGGGAGAGAGCCAACTGGAGCGGTCACCTGAGTTGGTTGCCACGGTCAGATCAATGGTCATGTCGGGCGAATTGGGCTACTGGTTATTCGTTGGTGAGAAACGAGACTAGCAGCCCGTACCACGCACTAAAGCTACCTATCCTCAACTATCCGGCTGGTATATCATTGAAGAAGAGACCCCGGAAGAAAAGAGAAGCAAAGACCTCGGTGAAGCCAGTAATTTCCTGGGGTCCAAATCCGGTTTTTCGATAACGATCACCGCTCTCATTTCAGCGCCAAATCGACCTAATCCAAATCACCCCGGGCCAAAGGCCTCATCCCTGCAATGTTTGAAGACTATCCCTTAATACGAAACATGGTCATGGCAGTAGCCGCCGGCTATCTACTGGGTGCCTTGCCCTTTGCGCATGTTGCCTCGCGCATCCGCGGGATAGACGTGTTCACCACTGGCAGCACCCTAGCTGGAACGGCCAACGTGTTCTTCAACGTGGGACACCGCACCGGGGCATTGGTCTTGGTGGGCGACATTGCCAAGGGAGCCGCTGCGGTCTTCACCGCCTGGGCTCTGGGTGTGCCGCCAACTTTGATCTTGGTGGCCGGCGGGGCCGCAGTAGTTGGTCACTGGAAGTCGGTATTCACTCGGTTCAGAGGTGGCGACGGCATGGCCCCGCTGATTGGCGTAACCCTGGCTTTGATGCCAGCCTTGGCCGTATTGGGGGGCGTAATCGGTCTGGCGACCGTTGTTATCATGCGCCGATCAACCCTGCGGTCTACCTGGGGAATTTCAGTCAGTTTCTTGGTGATGCTCGGCATTAGCCAGTATTACCAGATTGAAAGGGATCTGGTCACGGGATTGGTGATCCTGGCTTCCATGGTCCTGCTGCGGAGCATGTTTACCCGCCGCCGCAGACTTTCTGTTGCCTCTCTCCCGGTCTACCGGGACATTGAAGATGAAGACGAGATTGATGACATCCTCAATGTTGATCCCGATGCCGACCTTGGCCACGCCGGGTCTGGCCCTCACTAGCGATTGTTAGGCAATCCCGGCGGCTAGCCTTCGTTTTCCTGGCT
>JAPKDE010000043.1 GCA_028822675.1 Dehalococcoidia bacterium
TTGTCAGAATACCTCAATCGTTATGGCGGTTCTATCCAGTTCTTGCTCTCAAAGTCGGACACGTAAAAGAGTCGGGTAAAACCAAAGAGAGGGCCGTTACTCGAGACCCTCTCTTGCTTGGTTGTTTATTGGTTGTTTAACTGTGGGTTTCTGTTAGACGTTTTTTGTCTGCCGTTCTTGCGGTGATGCCGTTATTGAATTTGGGCTATGAAAACGTGGGCTGCGCCGGTGTTGGTTCCCTTTTGGAAATCTCCGGGCGCTCCAGCCACTAAATCGTTGCCGCTTATGGAAATAGATGTGCCCAACTTGTGTTCGACCGCCGCACCAGTTGCGGTCAGTTTGGCCTGCTCAGACCAGGATGAGCCACTCCGCTTGTAGGTGTACAAAGCTCCGGCGTCAGCTCCTTTGACTGCATTACCAAATGCCCCAATGGCCACCGTGTTATTGCTCACGGAAACAGACCAGCCAAAGTTGTTGGTTGTGATGGCGTCACTGGCGGTGAGTTTTGTCTGCTCTGCCCAATTCCCTTCGGTGCGTAGGAAAACGTAGGCTGCTCCGGTATTGGCGCCATTGGCAGCATTGCCAGGTGCGCCAACGGTCATCGTGGCTCCGGAAAGAGCCACAGACCGCCCAAATGTGTGTTCGGATGCGGCGTCACTGGCGGTGAGGCGGGCCTGTTGCGCCCAAACTCCGCCGGTGCGAATGAACGCATAGGCTGCGCCGGTTCTGGCGCCGCTGGCCTCGTCATTCAATGCCCCCACTGCTGCCGTGTCATCTTCAATGGCAACTGACCAGCCAAACATGCTGTTTACTGATTGGTCAGTCCCGGTTAGCTTGGTCTGCTCAGTCCAGGTCTCACCGGTGCGTGTGAACACGTAGGCAGAGCCGGAATCAGTCCCATTGGGAGTGTCTGAAGGTGCGCCGATGATGATCGAGTCACCACTGATGGCTACTGACGTTCCAAACTTGTCGCTTGTTCCACCGTCGGTGGCTGTTAGCTTGGCTTGCTGTGTCCAAACACCGTCACTGCGCACAAACACGTAGGCCGCCCCAGAATCAGTGCCTATTGGCGTGTCACCGGCGGCCCCAAGGACCACAGTGTCGCCACTGAGCCCCACTGATTGGCCAAGCAAGTCTCCTGGCCCAGTGTCATCGCCAATCAATTTGGCTTGCTCGGTCCACGCGCCGTCGGCACGGGTGAATACCACTGCCGCCCCGGCATTGGTGCCTTTATCAAAGTCGGCATGCACAGAGGCTACAACTGTGTCGCCGTCGATGGCCACGTCGGTACCAAACAGTTTGCCCGAAGACGAATCACTGGAAGCCAGCTTGATGGAAGCTGATCCGGCGACAAAGGTATAAACCGGTGTCGGTGTCGGTGTCGGTGTCGGTGTTGGTGTAGCCGTAGGCACCGGTATGGCAGTTGGCGTTGCCACCGGCGTCCTTGTGGGTGTTGGAGTGGGCGCAGGTCTAGGAGTCGCGGTTGCCTGCGGAACGCGGGCCGGCGTGGCCGTTGCGACCGGGGCTGTAGTTGCAGTTGGAATCCTGGTTGGCCCTGGCGGATTGGTCGGACTGGCAGTCGCTATTGGTGCCAAAGTTGGCGTTGGCAGCGCGGTTAGGCTGGGCGCAGCCACTGCTGTGGGAACGGGTTCCACAGTGATGGTGGGAGTCGGTTGACCTTGAGTTCCATCGTCCCCGGTGCAGGCCGCAAGAATCAAAAGGCCTACACTCAGTGCGATCAGCTTCATCAGTCGTTTCATATCCGTTCCTCTGTAGTAATTGTGGGGGCAATCACGACAAAAATAAACAGCAATCACCTGGTAAGAATTATAGATGGCCCACACCCTAGGTCAAGCAGGTTTGAGCGTTCTGTTGCCTAGAAACAAGCCATGCCAGGCACATATTTAAACAAAGTTTAATTAAAAAATAAGGATAGTGACCTGCGGTCGTTGTTATGTCGTACATACGTTCTATATAATTCGTGCCCACCAAGAAAATAGCTTTATAAAAAGGCCGGAACCAGTCTCAATATCAGCCTTGATTCCCGGAAAATTAGAGCAATGACCGATCGTTCAATAGCCTGCATGTTAATTACCCACCTTCCGGTGAAAGCGGAAATTCGCCGCTATCCCCAGTTGCGAGGAAAACCGGTAATCATCACCGAGAGTTACGGTTCCAAGGACCTGGTGCTGGATAGCTCATCGGAAGCCCTTGGGGTGCGTTCTGGCATGCCGCTTGCGGAGGCTATGTCCCGGTGCAAAGAGGCTTCTTTGATCCAGGCTGATGCTCCCTATTACAACGGGATGTTCGACAAGCTGATCAGAGCCCTGGAACTGCGCAGCCCAGTGGTGGAAAAAGATGGACTGGGTTGTGCCTATGTGGGTCTGGAAGGCTTGAATCTTATGTACGGAGGCGAGGCTCGGGTCATTGCCTCTCTGTTGCAAACGGCACCCACGGGGTTCAATCCCCGGGTTGGCGTGGCAGGAGGGAAATTCCCGGCCTACATTGCTGCAGTGACCACCAAGGGAGGGCGCGCAACCAAGGTACCCCATGACTCCGCAGGTATGGCCGCCTTTTTGAAGGGGCTATCCATTGGCTTGCTGCCACTGTCTTGGGCCAACAAAGCCCGGCTGCACCGATTTGGCATCCACACTTTAGACCAACTGTCAGCCCTGCCAGAAGGCGCAGTCCAAGCCCAACTGGGCGCTGCGGGGCGGCGGGCTTGGCTGCTGGCCTGCGGGGTTGATGACAGCCCACTGGTGGCCCAAGAGCCAGAACAGATCGTGGAAGAGTCACTTACATTCCCATCGCCGACCATCACTTGGACTCCGATTCTGACGGCTCTGAGCACTCTGTTGGGACGAGCCTTTGCCCGGCCGGAGATTGGCGGCCGCTACGTGCGAACTGCCACCATTGAAAGCCATGTGTACCGGCAGTCTCCCTGGGTAAAGCGATTTGGGTTCAAAGAAGCGATGGGCAGCAGAGAGCGGACCCTGTTCGCTCTGAAAAGCCGGTTGGACGGTGTGACTTTGCCCGGACCACTGGAAGATATGAAACTGACCCTGACCGGGTTCACTGGTGAGTCTGGCATCCAGGCCAACCTGTTCTCCGACGTTCGTAAGCAGGAACAGTTGAAGGAGATGATGCGCCAATTGGAATCCCTGCTGGGCGGCAAACCACCCATCTACCAGATGAAGGAGGTGGAGCCGTGGTCGCGCATACCAGAAAGACGCCAAGCGCTGGTTCCATTCGATCCATGACCTCTCGCGCCGAAAATGCTAAGGCCGAAAATTCTCTCGCCGAAAATTCTCAGGCTGCAAAACCCGCTGACCCAAAAACTACGCCCGCAGCCCCTGGGGCTGTAAATCAGAGTGTCCAGAGTGTGCAGTTTCGCTCGCTGAACGTCCCGGTCCCGATAGACGTTGTTGAGAACAACTCAGAGCGGCCGGTCTCCGTGACACTGCCGCCCTCCAGTTCTAGCCGGTCGACTCGTTCCCGTCGACTGGCATCAGAACCTCAGACCTTGGCCTTAACCAGCCTGGCTGTCACCGCAATAAATGACCTATGGCAGGTGGACGATGAATGGTGGCGAGAACTCCCCATATCCCGCTGCTACTACCAAATAACCACCCTGAACCCGCTTAGCCAAGACGAACGGCGCCTAACCATCTTCCGGGACCAATTGAACGCCCAGTGGTACTGGCAGAAGGGAGGGTAGTAGGTGGTCAGCGGTCAGTGCCAACCACAGTATCTGTCATTCTGAGCCAGCCGCAGCGGCGAAGAATCTGCCAACTTGCAAGGACAAGAAAATGAACCATTACTACATGTACATCATGGTTAGTCATGAGGGAACTTTGTACATAGGAATGACCAATAATTTGTACCGTAGGGCATATGAATATCGCCACAAACTAGTACCTGGGTTTACTCAGAAGTACAACGTGACCAAGTTGGTGCACTACGAAGAGACGACTAGTGTTGAGTCAGCGATAACCAGAGAGAAACAAATCAAAGGCTGGCGTAGAAGCAGGAAGGCAGAGTTGGTGGCATTGTCGAATCCGTACTGGGTGGACTTGGCTAAAGATTGGTATGAAGACCGAAGCTTGGCAGATCCTTCGCTTCACTCAGGATGACATATGCGGGTATGACAGCGACTGAGCGAGGTGTAGCTGGATTAAAAATGCTCTCTTCGAAGTAACCACCCGGATAGGCCTGTTGGACGAAATATGTTTATAGCGGACTACTCATTCTCATATGTCATTCTGAGCCAGCCGCAGCGGCGAAGAATCTGCTGTGCTCTGGTGGGGAAACTAGTGACCTTTCGTAAAGTGGGTAGGGGGATTTCCCCCTCGCAGAAACCAACCCAAAAGCTGACCACTAACCGTTGATAGCTGCCAACTAACCTATGTACGCAGAACTTCATTGCCACAGTAACTATTCTTTTCAAGAAGGGGCCTCCTCCGTGGAGGACTTGCTGGTGCGCGCCCATGATTTGGGGCTGAAGGCGCTGGCCCTGACCGACCACGACAATCTGTGCGGGGCGATGCACTTTGCGCAGGTGGCTAAGACCATTGGCATTCAGTCCATCACCGGCGTGGAAATGACGATCAAAGATAAACTTCTCAGTAAAGACGGAGCCCCTGGTAAAAGCGTGACGCCTGGCAAAGACAGCCCGGAGATTGGCCCTGGCTCTCACCTGACCTTCTTGGCTGAGACTGGGGAAGGTTACAGCCAACTTTCAAACCTCATCTCGTATTCCTATGTTGCGGGTGATCGCAAGGACCCTGCCTTGGACCTGAAATACCTGCCCGACCGAGTCCATGGTCTGATTCTGCTGACTGGCTGCCGTACCGGTCGGCTCCCCAGCCTTTTGACCGCAGGTCGTTTCGCGGAGGCTGAAGATCAATTGCGTCAGTACCTAGACTGGTTCGGAACGGACAATGTGTTTGTGGAATTGCAACAGAATCTGGTGCAGGGGGATACCAACCGCAACCGACGCCTCATCGACCTGGCACAGAAGCTGGGTGTTCCCACAGTGGCCACCAACAACGTCCATTACCATGTTCCGGAACGCCACCGCCTGCAGGATGCATTGGTCTCCATAAAGCACAACCGCAGCCTGGAGGAGACCCACAAAGAACGCCGACCCAATAACCAGTTCTACCTCAAATCGTCTGAAGAAATGGCTGCAATGTTCTCCCGCTGCCCCGAGGCCATCAAGAACACGCTCCGCATTGCTGAGCGTTGTTCCTTTGACCTGACCAAAGATCTGGCCTACCGGTTTCCGGACTACCCGGTGCCCGATGGGGCCACTCCCCAGAGCCACTTGGAGACTTTGTGCCGTCAGGCCGCTGAGCGTCGCTACGGAGGCGCAAGCCAAAGAACTCAGAATCGGGGAAAGGTTGAAGCCCGCTTGCAAGAGGAGCTACGGCTGATTGGAAAGCACAACCTTGCCGGCTTCTTCCTGATCTACTACGAGATTATCCAGATGGCCCGGCAGATCATGATTGAGATGGGTCTAAGCGACGCCGAAATCCCACTGGAAGAACGCCCGCCGGGAAGAGGGCGCGGGTCGTCCGTGGCCATGCTGGTGGGCTACCTGATCGGCCTCTCCCACATCGACCCACTGGAGTACAACCTGTCCCTGGACCGGTTCCTGTCTGATGACCTGGGCTCGGTTCCGGATATAGACCTGGATTTCCCCCGCAATATCAGAGAGCAGTTGATTGTTCGAGTGCACCAGAAGTGGGGTTGGGACCGGGCTGCTTTGACTGGCATGATCAGCACCTACCAGATGAAGGGCGCGATCAGAGACTTGGGCAAGGCGCTGGGACTGCCGGCCCAAGGCATGGACAAGCTGGCCAAACGGGTCGACTCCCACGATGCCAAAGAACTGGAGTTGGAGATGCTCCAACTGCCCGAATATCAAGACAAAGTCGACGCCCCGGGTTGGCGTGACCTGATTGAGATGTCGGCCCAGTTGGACGGCTTCCCCAAGTACCTGGCCCAGCATCCCGGCGGCATGATCATCAGCTCGTCGCCCCTCATAGACACCGTGCCAGTGCAACAAGCGGCTATTGCCGACCGCTACATCTGCCACTGGGACAAAGACAGTATCGACCAAGCCGGGTTCGTAAAGATTGATTTCTTGGCCCTGGGCGCCCTCTCCCAAATGCAAGAATGCCTACTTCTAATCGAAGGACGAGAGGGCAAGTACATTGACCTGAGTCGTATCGATTTCAACGACCGAGCAGTCTATGAGACCATGCACCGGGCCGACACTATTGGCATCTTTCAGGTGGAGTCGGCTGCTCAGATGCAGACCGTGCCCCGCATCAAACCTTGGAACCTGACTGACATGGCCTACGAGGTGGGCGCAGTGCGGCCCGGTGTGGGCGTGAATGACGGCGTTACCCAGTTTATCGAACGCCGCTCTGAGGGCATCCCCTGGGACTATGACCACCCGCTGGAGCAACGGGCACTGGAGCGGACCTTGGGAATAATCCTGTTCCAGGACCAGGTGAACCAGGTGGCCATCGACGTGGCTGGCTTCACGGGACTGGAGGCCGACCAGATGCGCCGGGCCTTTGGGCGACGCAATAACGAACTCATGATTCGCCATTACTGGGAGAAGTTCCGGGACGGCGCGGCTGAGTTGGGCGTCACTGAAGAAACAGCCGAGAGAATTTTCAAAAAGTTCAACGGCCACTACATGTTCCCTGAGTCCCATGCCTTTGCTTTTGGCGCAACCGCCTACCACATGGCCTGGCTCAAGTATTACTACCCCCTGGAGTTTTATGTTGCCATCTTTAATCAGCAGCCCATGGGTTTCTATAACACGGAGACTTTGAAGGAAGACGCAAAACGTCACGGCATAGCTGTCTTGAATCCAGACATCAACCACAGCCGGGAGAAATGCATCATCAGAAACGAGTCGCTTTTGCTGGGGCTGCGCTACGTCCGCGGAATGGGCGATGCGGTGGCGTCTCAGGCAGTGGCTGCCAGGGATAAAGGCGGGCCATTCAAGAATCTGGCCGATGCCATGGAGCGCACCGGACTACAACGAGAGGCCATCGAGAACCTGGTGACTGCCGGGGCCTTTGATGCCCTGACTGCAGCCTCTGAAGCTGCAAAACCTGGAGCACCAAGCAATGCCAAATCTGGAAGGGCAGACAAGACTCAATCTGGAGAACCAAGCAATAACAACAAAAAAACAGGTCGGCGGCAAGCCCTGTGGGAGGTTGGTCTGCGTTACCGGGCCTTCAATACACAACCTCCGCTAGCGTTGCCAGTGGAACAAGACATGGCACAACTGCCGGAGCAGAGTCAGTGGGAGTCCATGGGCGAGGAATATCGCATCCTGGGCCTCTACCCAGAGGGGCACCTGATGGCCCTGGCCCGGCCACATCTGAGACCGGGGATACTATCCAGCCGCGACATTGAAGCCAGGGCTGACGGCGATATTGTCACCGTGGCGGGGCTGGTAATACGCCGCCAACGTCCCTTGGCCAAGGCAGTCTTTCTCACCTTGGAGGACGAGTTTGGTCACATCCCACTGGTGGTTTGGCCCGGCGAATTCGCCAAGTACCGTCAGCTCATCAGAGAGCCGATGTTAATCATTCGGGGTGAAGTCTCACGGAGGGGTGGCACCATGAATATAGTGGCTAAGCACGTTGAGCCCATGCCCGCCATGAACAACCTGCCCAAGTCTAAAAACTGGCAGTAAAACACCCTGCCAGAAGTTATTTAGCCCTCCAGGTCGGCCTTCATCTTCTGGGTCAATTTTTTATCGTCCATCGGGGCCGCCATGGAGTACAACAGCTTCATAGGTGCCATGTACCAGGGAATCGTAGTTATTCGGCCGGTACGCTCAACTTTGGTCCCGTCGCCGTCTGGTGCGACAGACATCTGCCAGTCCAGTTCCCATTTGTTGGGCATGACTACATGAAAGTTGATACTTTCATTGGGAGTCAGGCTGGTGATGGTCACCAGGTCCGGCTTGCCGCCAGCTTTGCTAGATGAATAGGTATTTCCTACCGTGGGCAATCCCTCTTGGTCTCCAGTGATTACGATATCGTGCTTCGCCCAATTGGTGTGCCTGGTCAGATCGCTCATGGCCTCAAACACTTTATCCGGCGGGGCATTGATTACGATACTAGGCATTTCTGCACCTAAGTAAGAGAGCTAATCCTTAATTGAATACAGCAGATTATATAAATAGTTGAAAAGATTAACAAAATAATAACGAACTGATGATAATAAACATGTAATAGCGATTATAAATCGGAATAACTTTTGCCTCGGCAGGCCAGATGCTAGAATGGCGGTCAAATATTTACCCGCTAGCACAAGATGCGGATCGAGAAAAACGCGGATCATCAAGAATGCGGACGATAAAGGAAGCGGACAATGATTGATACAGTGATCAAAGGCGGAACAGTAGTTACGCCTGCCGGTATCGGAGAATGGGACATTGGCCTGGAGGGCGAGAAAATCGCGGTCATCGCCATGCCCGGAGTGCTGTCATCTGAGGGCGTCAGGGTCATTGATGCCACCGGCAGGATAGTTGTTCCAGGCGGGGTAGAGGCTCACGCCCACGCCGCGGCAAATGTGCAGGACGGACTTAGAGAATTGGTGCCCGGAACTCCCAACGCCGGACCAGGTGTCCATTCCTTGGGCGCCATTTGGGGTGGCACCACCACTGTGGTGGACTTCACCCCGGTGAATAACGAAGGCGACCTGGCCCAGGGTGTCCACGATTTCATGTCCGTCTGGCAAGGCCAGGCGTACACCGACTACACCACCCACGTCATCTACCGTAACTCCAACACCCCCGACTCAATCGCTCGGTTCGGAGAACTGGTGGCGGCTGGTTTCCCAAGCGCCAAGATATTCACCACTGATATCCGTCCCCCCGGCAACGTGGGCCGGACATTGACTCCCGGAGGACGACTGGAAACCGGTCGACTTTATGACTTGATGGAGCAGGTATCCCGCCACGGCGGCATGCTGGCGGTCCACGGTGAAGACGACGAACTGGTGATGTACAACTACCTGATGGCCAAGCAACGGGACCAATGGGACTGGTACAACGCTAACTTGATCCACTCCAAAGCAGTGGAAGACCTGGCTTTCAGGCACGTCACCCGGATGGCTGAACGCACCGGAGCCGGCATGTACTTCGTCCACGTGACTGCCAAAGATGGCGTTGATGTCATAGCAGAGTGCCGCAGCAACGGCCAGCCGGTCTATGGCGAGGTACTCACTCTGGCCCTGTCCTTCGATGCCACCCGCTACCGGGAAGACGACGGGATGAAATACCACACTTACCCCTCTCTAAAGGGTGAAGATGACAATGACAGTCTGTGGAACGGAATCTTGAAGAGTGACTTGGCATTCACTGCCACCGATAGCAGTTTCACCACCTATCTGGACAAGATTGCTGGAAGAAACATTGAGGACATGCGCGGCGGCAACGTCGGCATTGAGATTCGAATGGGTGTCAACTACAGCGAGGCCGTGGTCAAACGCGGTATGTCGTTGGAACGCTACGTCGATGTGACGTCCTCAAACGCGGCTAAGATCCTTGGAATGTATCCGCAAAAAGGTGCCATTGCAGTTGGCAGCGACGCCGACTTCGCGATTATTGACCCTGCAGTGAAGAAGGCTCTAGCCATGTCTGACCTGCACGTGCGCGACTACAGCCCCTGGGAGGGTTGGGAAGTAATAGGTTGGCCCACCACTGTGATCCTCCGCGGCAAGATCATGGTTGAAAACGGCGAACTGATAGGCGACGGCAACGACGGCCAGATGATACTTCGCAAAGTTGACCAGAGCATCCTGCAAAGGCCGACTGTCTAAGGGAAAACCCCTATATTTGGTTAAGAACAGCAAAAAGACGGCCCTGATTCTTCTTAGGGTCAGGGCCGTCTTTTTGAAATCTGGGTAGGGGCGGGTTTCTAACCCGCACTGTTCGCCGCCTTCACGACTGTAAAAACCAAAATGCCGAGGGTAGGTTCATAGAGATTCTGGCGCAGGTGAAGCTGGTCTACCAGAGTTAGGGCGGGTTACAAACCCGCCCCTACGTAATATGGATGCTCTCGATTGATGTGGCTGTGTTCAGCCGTGGGGCAAAGGGCGGGCGATTAGGTCTTCGATACGCCCTCTGATCTCGCCCTGGTCAAACCCTCGCAGCAGGTTGATGTGGTTTCGGTTGGGGTCGACGCCGTGCCAGTATTCGTATACCTCCTGCCGCATACCCGACGATGAAACAGCCAAGCCATGCGGTACAGGCGAGATTTGTATTCGGCGTCCACGCCTTTGCCGCGCATGTATCGATCTAGATAAGGCCGCAGTTCCGGGTTGGCCAGGTCATTCTCGCTGGGCTGCATGATCAGACCGGAGCCAGACACCTCTCGCAATATCTGGACCATCCGGGCCGATGTCTGGGCAAAGTAGATATTCATGCCACTCAAGGACCCCAGAGACATCACTCCGCCCTTGCCCATTTGTGCACCGTGTTCAACGCCGTCCATGGCGTGACGCCACATCTCCGTGTAGGTGGCCATCTCCCCGATCTTGGCGGCAACTTCACGGTAATCCAATACACCAATCGCCTCTGCGATCATTATTGCCACGGCGGTCATAAACTTCATGCGTTCTTGAATACGGCAGAGGTTGGCCCACTCAGTGAAATTGATCCTTTGGATGGCAACCTGCTTTCCGTTACGTCTGGCGAGGCTGAAAACCAGGTTGACCTGAGTGGAATCACGTCTATTCTATCCATCGAATCCGGCACTGCTGATGACATCTCTCAAGGAGATCAAGTGCTGGTGATTGCCTCTGGAGACCTGGAGAATGGTGACCCGGTTGACGCAATTGCCGTCACTGTGAACCAGCCTGCGGATGGCGGTGGAGCGCGAAGAGGCTTCGGCGACCGGGGCGGACTTAGTGGCACTCCTGTCGGTATTGTGAGCGGTTCCGTCTCTAAAGTTGATGACAGCCAGATAACTGTGGACACCGATACTGGGGCGGTCACGGTCAACTTACAGTCTGAATCAACCATCCAGATTTACAAGATTGGGACGATTAACGATCTTACAAAAGGTGTTTCAGTCTTGGTTGTAACCTCGACCGATTACGAAAGCGGCGCGCCTGTTACTACAACGTCAGTCGTCATCAATCCGCCGGAGTTTGGCCGGCAATTTGGCGGCGGCGGATTTGGCGGTAGTTTTGGCGGCAGGCCTCAAAGGCCGTAGTGAAGCCTGTCCCGTTTCGCGATTTAGGTTTAGTCTTCAGACAAAGACTTGTCCACGTAGGCTAGCCCTTCCAGCATCAGGCCGTAACCCAGCATGTCCTGCATCTGCCGCTTGATGTTCAGCGTCATGGCCACCCTGCTGTAGCGGACGGTCAGCGGCGGACGTTCGACAATCATCCGGGCCAACTCCCAGGCCCGTGGCAGCAGTTGGTCCGGGGCCAAAACTTCGCTGACCACGCCCAAACCCAGAGCGTCTTGGGCGGACAGGGTCTGCCCTGTCAGCAGGAAGTACCGGCCCCGGTTGGTGCCCAGCACCATGGGCCAGACAACATGCACACCGTCGCCGGGCACTACACCCCTGGGAAAGTGCGGCCCGTCTTGGAAGGTGGCGGTCTCAGATGCTAGAACAATGTCAGACAGCACCGGAATCTCCGCGTGAATCAGAGCCGGACCATTGACCGCTCCAATGATTGGCACCTCAATGTCCAATAGGTTTAGCAACAGCCGTTTGCCTTCCGAATAGGTCTTGTCCCAGTCCTTGGGCATCCGTTTGGAAGACCGGCCAGGCTCAAATTCGGCGCAGTAATTATCGCCAGTCCCAGTCAGGATCACCGCCCTGTTCTCAGTGTCGCTGCCAATGTCGGTAAAGGCGTGGCCCAGTTCCCGGTGCGATGCCTCGCCCCACAGCAGGCTGCCATCACCAGAGTGGAAATTCACTTGCAGGATGCCGTCGGTGCGCTCAAACCGCACGGTTTCGTACTTGTTCGCATACTCTTCTAAAGTTGCCATGTTGCTCCCCTCCCGTTGGGTTCGATTCAAGCAAATAAACTAACACATCGAAACGATAGGGACTCGATAGGCTTTGGACAGCGCGCTAGAGATAAGGGAAATTCGAATTCGAATCATGGCGCAGGAATAGATGGTAGTAGTTCCGCCGAGGGCGAGCGGCAAACTGGATCAACGAAGGTTGCTAGGGGAGAGGGCTTAGGCAAGCCCACTTAAAGCTGGTCGATGAACGCGGAGAACTTATCGGTCTCATCCCAGCAGATTTGTAGGTCTGGTCCCAGGCCGTTGCTCCATAGATTGGTGCGGGACGGGTCAGCAATGACCGAGATGTCACCAGCTTCTTGCATCAGTTCTATGTGGGCCATCACCTCTGTGAACGCCAGGAAGAAGTTATGCTCTTCCAGTTCACGGTGGGAGAAATATTCCTTGGTGAGAGAGACCAGGTCTATTGGCCCCTTCTTCATGACATCGGTCAACTCGTGGCAACGTTCCCGGTGGTGCTCTAGTATCTCGGTGGCTCGTTCCAGACCAATGGGGTTCAGTTTTCCTCTGAAGAAAGCTCGGTGGGCTGGCAACACCGTGATATCGCCTTCCAGTTCGGCCATCCGTTTCAAAGACGTGAGCAGAGCTTTGAGTCCGTAGATGTCGTTGTTGTTCTGGTAGGCCGATGGCAGAGTGGCCTTGTACGAGTTGTAGCTCATTGCCACTGATGGATGTGGCGTGATGATGGGCAAGATATGGTCGCCGGAGAACAGCATCTGGTCATATTGGATGCAGAGTTCGTCTGGCGAATGGCCGGGGGTGTAGTAGAAGGTAAGGTCTCCGGCTTTCAGTTCATCAGTTACCGGATGATCCAACACCAAGTTTCGGTTGAGTTCATGATGCTCTTTGGCCCGCGTCATGGTGTCCGACTTTTCAAACGCATCGAACCCCTGAACCTCTCTCCGCCAAACAACTTCCAGGTCTCGGCGGTTGGTGGTCAGCATTGAGCCATAAATCTCATGGGCCCAGAGTTCAGCGCCGCTCCTCTCGATTACCGGGGGGCAACTGCCGTCATGGTCCATATGACCGTGGCTAATCACCACGCGGGCAACGTCGGAGAGTTTGTGGCCCAATGCCTGGAGCCCCTCCTCTAGTAAGTTCACAGAGCCGTGGGCACCGGGGTCGACAATTGTCAGTTCGTCGCCTTCAATCACGTAGCACCAGGTCGGGCCTAGGGGAGTGTCCCATGCCTGGGGCACACCGATGGCTTTGACTACGGCTCCGGTTGAAGAGGTAAATTTTAAGAGAGTTCCGTTTCCTGAGTCGTCGCCTCGTTGGAGGATTTCGGTTTCTAGCATCGGTTCCTATATCAAGCGTAATTGCCCCATATTTAAAGGGCGTGCGTTGGCCCAATCAGTCATGGGCAAACGGGTAGGCAGAGTTGTGGGAGCATTGAGAATGGTAACATCTTGTCTGCGAGATAAAAAGCTGAGGAGATGATGCCATGGCCCAGTCGATTGGGATTGTTGGATGCGGGGCCATTGGCCAAGCACTCATGCGGGCGGCAGATAGCGGCGAGCTCAACGTGGCGGTAGCCGGTGTGACTAGCCGAAATGAAGACAAAGCCCACGAGTTTCTGGACAGCCTAAACAATCCTCCTCCTTATCTAAGCCGCGAACAACTGATTGATAAGTCTGACTTGCTTGTTGAAACAGCGGGGGGGCATATCGTGGCTGAACTGGCCAAAGAAACATTTGCTGCCGGCAAAGACCTGATGGTTATCAGCATTGGCGCGCTGCTGGAATATCCGGAGATTATTGAAGAATCCCGGAAAACCGGCTGTCGGCTGATCGCTCCTTCCGGCGCGATCGCAGGGCTGGATGGGATTAAGTCTGCCTGTGCCGGTCGGGTTGACCAGGTGACCATGGTTTCTCGCAAGCCACCCATCGGCCTGGATGGCGCTCCCCATCTGATAGAGAACGAAATCAGCCTGGAAGGGTTAACAGAAGAAACCGAAGTATTCTCCGGCACCGCACGAGAGGCTGTAAAGGGGTTTCCTGCCAACCTGAACGTATCCGCCGCCGTGAGCCTGGCGGGTGTGGGCCCTGACAAGACTATGGTCAAGATGCTGGCCGTACCCGGACTGGAACGCAACTGCCATGACATTGAGGTACTGGGCGAGTTTGGAGTTCTCAGGATTCACATTGAGAACATACCCTCAGAGAATCCAAAGACCGGCAAGCTCACCGCATTTTCCATCATCCGTTCGGTGCAGGATGCCGTTGACCCATTTCGCATCGGCACCTAGCCGAAACAGGCCTTCGATAATCTCAAGTTGAGCGAATGGCAACGACATTCAGATCTTCGTCTCACTTTAGATTTCTCCTCCCTTGCACCGTTGGGGTTGTTTCTAGCGCCGCTTTCAGGATTCGGTGCTCTACACTAATTGCAAATTCTCAATATTGTTTCCGAGTCGCCATGGGCTGATCCTCGAGGGTTCTGCTACCGTAAATTCGGGAATAGGGACAGAGCAAATGCGAAATTATCAACTTTGGTTGCGGTTTGGAACCGTTCTTGGGTTAATGGTTTTAATCGGCTTATTGGCAATTGGATGCAGCGGTAGTGAGGAACCTTTACCGGTAACACCTCCGCCGGTGCTACAGACAGATCCAACGCAAATAATTACGTTGGGTGACATCGACGCCAGCGATCCAATCAAGAAGATAAAGCGGTTCCGACCCATGACAGACTATTTGGCCAGTCATTTGACGGAATTTGGCATCACGGAAGGTAAGGTTGTCATATCCCGCAATGTCGAGGAAGCCGGAGGTTACCTAGTGGACGGAACGCTCGACATTTATATAGACAGCGCTTTTCCGATTTTAGCCGTACAAGAAATCTCCGATTCTCAAATAATCGCCCG
>JAPKDE010000267.1 GCA_028822675.1 Dehalococcoidia bacterium
AGGAGATATGAACACCATGGTCCAAGCAGTAACACACAGAAAGAAAATGCTAATCATTCTGGGAGCCACCTTGGTGCTGCTATTGGCAGTTGCCTGCAGCTCCGATAGTGATGACGGAGTGACCGGAGCAAACATATCCGATTTCCTGGCCGCCGCTGGCGGTTCAGAGGCAGCCGCTCATTTGCTGCGTTCCGGTTCCGGCGCCAACACCGGCCTCTGGGTCAGTGGCTCCGGCAAGGCCACCGGAAACCCGGATCTGGGTATCATTAGCCTCGGAGTGGAAGCGCTGGCTGACACGGCATCAGAAGCGCGCGGAATGGCCGCCGTAGCCATCGAGCAGACCGTTGTGGTCCTAAAGAGCAACAACATTGAAGACCGCGACATGCAGACCAGCCAATTCAGCATCAGCCCGCGTTACACCTCCCAAGAAGTGACCCGGTGCTCCGACGCATCTAGAGAAGTAGAACCTGTCGCCAGCCCATCCCTGGGCATGCCCGAACCCGGTTCTCCGGATGTGGTTGAGATGCTAGTCATACAGGAAAAAGAGGGCAGTGAGTGCCGTATGGAGTTTGAGCGGGTGCTGATCGGCTACCAGGTGACCAACACCCTAACGATCAAAGTGCGCGACCTAGACAACATGGGCAACATTATTGACGGAGCCAGTGAGGCCGCTGGTGACCTGATTCGGGTCAACCGCGTGAGTTTCACCATCGAGGACACCAAGCCCCTGCAAAATGAGGCTCGAGAAGAGGCAATCGCCAACCTTCTAACCAAGGCCGCCACCATGGCCGAACTGGCCGGAGTGGAACTCGGGAAACTGGTTTACCTCACAGAGTCCGGCGGCGGAGTGCCCCAGTCTTTCGCCAGAATTGAATCAGCCGGGGCCTTCGGCTTTGGCGCAGATACGTCCACCAGCATCCTGGCCGGGGAGTTGGATGTGAGCGTGAACGTGCAGGCAGTCTTCGGTATCGCAGACTAAGGCGAACGGAAATAGAAATCCATCATCGTCAAAAAGGCGGGGTCTTCGCAGACCCCACCTTTGTTATGTCTTGTAACCGGTGCTCGGACAGAGGTGTTTTGACTTGCTTGGCAATTCTAGGGTTGTTAGAATCCTGATGTCTAGCTGCCTCTATTAAATAGGCACCAAATAAAATTTAAGCTGATAATTTTTGCGGGAGAATCATGGTCTTAAGCGACCGTACTATCAAAGAACAACTGGCCAAGGGACGAATCGTGATTGAACCCTTGGATCCCGATGACATCCAACCGGCCAGCGTGGATCTCCATCTGGACGGCAGTATCCTGGTTTTTGCCAACTCCCGCCGTCCCTATATCGACGTCAAAGAGACCCTCGAAGATCTGACACAAATGGTTGAGATTCAAGAAGAAACCCCGTTCATCCTCCACCCCGGTGAGTTCGTCCTCGGCAGCACATTGGAGAACATTGAGCTGCCTGACGACTTGGTGGCCAGACTTGAAGGCAAGAGCAGCTTGGGGCGCATTGGCCTGGTGATCCACTCCACTGCCGGATTCGTGGACCCCGGTTGGAAAGGACATCTAACGCTTGAACTAAGCAATCTGGCGCGGCTGCCGATCACCCTTTACCGCGGCATGAAGATTGGGCAGATATCCTACCTGGAGCTCTCGACTCCGGCAGACCGACTCTACGGGTCAGCGTCTCTGGGCAGCAAGTACCAGGGGCAGACCGTTCCCACTGCCAGCCGGTTCAGCCAAGACTTTGAGACCAAGCCAGGAAAATGAGCCACATGCAAAGGGCCGTCCAACTGGCCCAAGAGGTAGTTGGGGCCACCAGCCCAAACCCATCGGTGGGCGCGGTACTTGTTAAAGATGGAGTCGTAATTGGTGCCGGGGCCACCCAGCCACCGGGCCAAGACCACGCTGAGATCGTCGCCCTGAAACAGGCGTCGGAAAACGCTAAGGGTGCCACGCTATACACCACCCTAGAGCCCTGTTGCACCTGGGGCCGGACTCCGCCCTGCACCAAGGCCGTCATTGCAGCGGGTATCACCGAGGTCCATATCGGAGCCATTGATCCCAACCCTGATGTCTCTGGTAACGGTCAAAAAGAACTGGAAGCCACCGGCATCAAGGTCGTTATAGAAGCGGTCGAAGGCACCCGTGAACTCTACGAGGCCTTTGCCAAGCACATTGCCACTGGCACGCCGTTCGTCACTGTGAAATACGCCATGACCCTGGACGGCAAGATAGCCACCCACACCGGCGATTCCAAATGGGTGACGGGGCCAGAGGCCAGAGGCTACGTCCAGCAGATGCGCCGCACCTGCGATGCCATTCTGGTTGGAGTAAATACCGCTCTGACCGACGACCCCTACCTGACCTCACGGGACGACGCTGGCAACCCCATAGATCGCCAGCCGTTGCGGGTGGTGATAGACAGCGTCTGCCACACTCCGGTTGGTGCCATGATGTTCAGACAGCCAGGCTCCACAGTCATTGCCACTACCCAAGCGGCACCGGATATTCGCGTGGTGGCGTTGGAGCAGGCGGGTGCTGAGGTTGTGGTGCTACCGTCAGGAGCGGACCAGCGTGTCAATCTACCATCACTCTTAGACTATCTAGGTGCCAGGGGCGTCTTGAATCTTCTGATTGAGGGCGGGGGATCTGTTCATGGGGCGTTCTTCGACGCAGGGTTGGTGGATAAGGTTTATGCCTTCGTCGCGCCGATGATCGTCGGTGGAGAATCGTCTCTGTCTCCGGTGGAAGGCTCCGGAGTAAGCGTCATGGCCGACGCCTGGCAATTGGCCGAGACGCGCACTGAGCAAATTGGACCGGATTGGCTCATAATAGGTTACCCACAGAAAAAATCTCAGGAACAACCCCACGCTGACCTAGACGGCGATTATGACGACGACCTCGAAGATGAACTAGCAAGTCCTGAGACCCAATAACCATCCCGGAATAAACTCGCGGGTTAAGAAACATGTTTACCGGAATCATAGAAGAACTGGGCGTAGTCGCTAAAATCAGCGATAACGCCATGACCGTCCAAGCTTCAAAGGTCACAGAAGACCTAAAGCTTGGGGACAGCATCGCAGTCAATGGAACCTGCCTCACGGCCGTCAATTTTAGCCGAACCGAGTTCTCCGTTGATCTGTCGCCGGAGACCATGAGACGGACCTCACTGGGCCAATTATCAGTGGGGAGCCCAGTGAACCTGGAACGCGCGCTCCTAGCCACCGACCGTATGGGCGGGCATATTGTGCAAGGCCATGTGGATGGTACCGGCCGCGTAATGTCTAGTAGGGTAGATGGTGACTCAATAATATTTCGCATTAGAGTCCCAAAACGACTTA
>JAPKDE010000268.1 GCA_028822675.1 Dehalococcoidia bacterium
AGCACTGCTCAGCGTCTATGACAAAACTGGAATAGTTGAATTTTCCCGCCAGGTGGTAGCTGCCGGTTACGAACTGCTAAGCACCGGCGGCACCCACCGCACTCTGACCGAGGAAGGCGGGCTCACGGTGGGACAGGTAGCTGATTACACCGGGTCGCCGGAGATTCTAGAGGGTCGGGTCAAAACCCTGCACCCATCGATTTACGCGGGTCTTTTAGCCCGGCGTGACTCTCCGAACCACATGGCTGAATTAAAGGCCCAAAACCTGGATACGATCGACCTGGTAGTGGTCAACCTTTACCCATTTGTTGAGACCATCAGTAAGCCCGGTGTAACCCTGGCCGACGCTTTGGAGAACATCGACATTGGCGGCCCGACCATGCTCCGCGCCGCCTCCAAGAATTTCCCATCGGTCGCCGTGGTAGTGGACCCAGCCGATTACGATTGGATCGGCGAGAAGCTGGCCAACGGTGGACTTTCCGTTGAAGACCGGCGCAGCCTGGCCGCCAAGGCCTTTGACCATGTTTCGACCTACGACGCCGCCGTCACCGCTTATCTTATGGCCAGCGAGGGTTCTGAAGATGAACTCCCTGAATCGCTGACCATCTCTTTGAAGAAGATCTCCGGACTCCGGTACGGCGAAAACCCGCATCAAAGCGGCGCTCTCTACGCTCCCACCAGCAACCCGGTTGGCATGGCCGGCGCCCGCCAGCTACACGGCCGGGAGCTTTCCTACAACAACCTTATGGACGCCGACGCCGCATGGCGCACAGCGTCCGATTTTGCCGAGGCAACGGTCTCCGTGGTGAAGCATGCCAACTCCTGTGGTCTCGCCAGCCGAGAAAACATCGCCGAGGCTTACCTGCAGGCTTACGAAGGCGACACTATCAGCGCCTTTGGCGGAATCGTTGCCTTCAACCGCACAGTGACCGCCGCGGCCGCTGAGGCCATGGAGCCGGTGTTCTACGAGGTGGTCATCGCCCCCGACTACGAACCCGCTGCCCTAGAGATTCTGCAAAAGAAACGAAACCTGCGGGTCTTGGCTATCGACAAGCAACCTGAGACCGCAGCCTATGACCTGCGACCGATCACCGGGGGAATCCTGGTGCAGACCGCAGATGCCATAGCTGAAGACCCCAGCACCTGGACTGTGGCCACCCAGCGCGAGCCCACAGATAGCGAGATGAAAGACTTGGCCTTTGCCTGGAAGGCGGCCAAGCACATCAAGTCCAACGCCATTGTCTTTGTTAAAGACTTGGCCCTGGTAGGCATGGGCGCCGGGCAACCAAACCGGGTGGTCAGCGTGCACCTTTCCCAACGCGCCGCCGGAGACAAAGCCAAGGGCTGCGTACTGTCATCAGACGCGTTCTTCCCTTTTGCCGACAATATTGAGCTGGCCGCCGAGGCTGGAATCACCGCCATCGTGCAGCCTGGTGGGTCCATTCGCGACGACGAAGTGATTGCCGCCGCCGACAAGGCCGGGCTGGCCATGGTATTCACGGGCGTCCGCCATTTCCGGCATTAGTCCAGTTCTCGAGGTTCATATGATCCGCCAATTGGCTGTAGTGATGAGCCATAGCACAGGTATCTACCTGTTCAAAAAAACCCTGGCTCGCCAGTGAGCGCGACTGTTGACATAACCATTCCAGTTTACAACGAGGAAGAGGTTCTCCCGCGCACTATTAAAGCCCTGACCGAGTTCCTGGCGAGCAACCTGACCAATCCCTGGCAGGTGACCATTGCCGACAACGCATCGAATGACGGCACGCAAGCGGTGTCAGAGATGCTCTGCCGGCAGTATCCGGGGGTTAACTATCTCCGCATCCCTCAGAAGGGCCGGGGAAGAGCGCTAAAAATAGCCTGGCTCGATAGTCAGGCCGACATTGTCAGCTACATGGACGCTGATCTTTCCACTGACCTGTCTCATTTCCCCCAACTCATCCGGGCATTGGAGTCTGGCAGCCACATCGCCGTGGGCAGCCGACTGAGCAAAGAGTCCAACGTCAACCGTGGCTTCAAACGGGAGTTCATCTCCCGGGCCTACAACCGCCTGATCAACATCATGTTCTTCACCGGCCTGCCCGACGCTCAATGCGGCTTCAAGGCCCTGACTCGGGCGACCGCCAAGGCAATCATCCCCAACATCGAGAACAACAACTGGTTCTTTGACACTGAATTGTTGGTCATTGGCGCCAAACGCGGGTTTAAGATCTCCTCCGTGCCCGTCAAATGGGACGACGACCCAACATCTACCGTCCACGTGGTCAGCACCGCCAAAGAAGACATCAAGGGCTTGCTGCGGCTTCGGTTCGGGGGAGTGCCACGGGTCAGCCCGCCAGAACCCCTCTCCGCAGATTTGTAGCCCGAGAGACCTTTAGCCCGCATTTGTTTTAACCGCCACCAACCCAGGTTTTTCACGTAACCAATAACCGCAAGGAGAATTCACATGGAACTAGGACTACGGAGTAAACACGTCATCGTCACTGGCGGCGGCACCAACATTGGCCGCGCCATCGTCCACGCATTCGGCACAGAAGGCTCCCGAATATCCATCGCCGAGTTGGTGCCGGAGCAGGGAGAGAAAGTCGCCGCAGAAGTGGCCGCCATGGACACCGGCGCAGTGGTAAATGTCATCCCGACCGATGTTACTGACCCGGAAAAAGTAGCCACCATGATTGAAACGGCCATCGCCAAGTTTGGACCAGTAGACGTGTTGGTCAACAACGTGGGTTGGACTGTAGACCGGCTGTTCATGGAGAAGCCCCGCAGCGAGTGGGAGCGGGAGGTCCAGGTCAACCTCTGGGGAGCCATCAACTGCATCCACGCCGTGCTGCCTGGCATGATTGAGCGCGAATCTGGGTCCATAGTCTGCATCAGCTCTGATGCCGGGCGTATGGGCGAATACCGAGAGGCAGTCTACTCAGCCTGCAAAGCCGGGGTGATCGCACTGAGCAAGTCAGTGGCCAGGGAGACCGGCCGCTATGGCCTGCGGCTGAACGTGGTCTGCCCCGGACTAGTGGTACCGCCCGACGAAGAAGAAATCAGCGGCGAGAGTATGTGGACGGAGATGCGTTCCATATTCACCGAGGAAGTCAAAGAAAAGGTAGAGCGCAACTACTTATTCCGCCGCATGGGCAAGGCGTCAGAAGTAGCCAACGCCGTAGTCTTCCTATCCTCCGACGCCGCCAGCTTCATAACCGGCCAAACCCTGAGCGTAAGCGGCGGTTACACGATGATGTAGGTCGGCGGTCACATGACACAAAAAAGAGTCCTTCCCAACAGTGTTGGGAAGGACTCTTTTTAATTGCCGTGCTAC
>JAPKDE010000269.1 GCA_028822675.1 Dehalococcoidia bacterium
TGGACCTGGAAACGGCCATCATCGCGCATCCCGGAGTGCTGGAAGCAGCGGTGGTCGCCATACCCCACGAGCGGTGGGGGGAGCGCCCTTTGGCCTGTGTCGTTCCCAACGCAGACTCTCAGGGTAAACTTGAAAAATCAGACGTCCTGGACTTCATCAAAGACCGGTTTGCGTCCTGGTGGATGCCCGATGATGTGGTGTTCATTGATGAGATACCCAAGACCAGTGTAGGAAAGTTCGATAAGAAGGTTTTGCGTGATAGGTACATCAATTATAAGCCTGAATAATTTCAGAAGATTCAGCATGCTATCACCCGCCCACACGAGCTAGAAGAATTCTGAGTGGCCGACAATAACGTTGTTGAATCAGAGGCTAACTGCGTTACGGGGGTTACGGTGCGTAGTCATGAACCACTAGTATTTTGCCGTTTAAATTGGTGTCTTCAGGTGCTGGCAGAGCAGACACACCCGATAGGTCCGTGAAGCCGTCGATGCCTACTTTGTATTCTCCAGGAACGTTTGCTTCAACGACTACTTGGATTATGCCGCCAATGGCGGGAACCGTAATGGGATATGAGGTAACGGGGGTAAAAGTTGCTCCAACCGATAAAAGGGCTTTCGCATAGGGGTCGCCATCGTCGTCGGTTACCGTCAGCTCAAACACAATAACCGTCTGGCCATCGCGCACTTCTTCATACGTGTTAGACCCGGCGTAAACTGGCCCCCCTGGGTCTGAATCCCCTCCACAACCAATGGCGAGAATCAACAGTGAGATAACAACGCCCGTAACCCTGATTGGTTTTGGCCAGTTAGTGAATATCATGATGCGTCGTTACTCTTCTGGAGTTTGATCTAGAATGGTTTGGAGTCTAGATATTTCTTTGCGCAGCTCGTGCTGGCGTCGGTTGACGTAGAAAAGGTATCCAAACAAAATCACCCAGCTCACCGCGAACGCAGCAAACAAATAGGGCAGATTAGACGAGGGAAGGTGTGTGTTAAGTAATATGAGATCTAGCAATCCGACTCCTTGGGTGATGTGCTTTAACAGGAATAATGCATCTGAGAGCGGTGCCTATTTTCCTCTACGGCGGAGGGCGAATCTAATCCGGCCCAGCGCTTCTTCGGTGGTGCGCAGTTCCATGCGCTCCATCACCATGTAGGCAAAGAAGAACACAAACGTGATGAACGAATACAGCAATATCAATGCCATAGTGCCGTCTAGGGAGTCTGATTGCGCGAACGGTCCCACCACGGGAGATGGATGGATCGACCGCCACCAGACCACTGAATAATAGACAATCGGCACATCGACAAACCCGATTATTCCCACTACCGCAGCGTAAATCGCGCCCTTTGATTGGGTTGGGGCGTATGACCGGATCATCAGATAGGCTACGTAAATCAGCCACAGGATCAGGGTGGTCGTCAGGCGAGGTTCCCAGGTCCACCAGGTGTTCCAGATGGGTCTAGCCCAAATTATGCCCGTAATCAGGGCCAGAGTGACGAATATGACGCCTACTTCAGCGGATGCGTGGGCAAACGCATCCCACTTGGGAGAACGCTTGAATAGATACATCAGGCTGGCAATGAACACCACGAAGAATGCCAGGAAGGACATGATGGCGATGGGCACGTGGAAGTAGAAAACTCGCTGCACGTGCCCAAGGACTGCATCTGTCGGAGCGACCATGAAGATGAAATAGAGATCTACCAGCATCATGACGCCGGTAATCACCGCTAATACTGTCTTAAGATTGGGGAATTGGAGACCGCCGGAACGCTCCATGCTTTGGGAACTAGCCAACCTGAATCACTCTTTAATTAGATTCTTTTAATTGAGCAGTTGATTTGCTCTCCCACTGTTTTACAAGTGATGAAATCGCCCGCTCTGATTTATTCTTCCACTACAAACGAGAAAACCCACGGACATATTACCAAAAATATGGCGTCAAACACTCCAATTAAAGGCAACCAGCGCCCTAGTCCGATGAACGTTTCACCACCCACGGCCCGGGTGGAAGCCTCCACTGCAGCAATTATCACCGGCAGCAACACCGGGAAGAACAAAACCGGCAGCATGATCTCACGCGACCGCGTTTGCACTGCCATCGCCGAGAATAATGTCCCCACCACGGCGAACCCCAGCGTGCCCAGGAAAATGGTGAGTATCAGATACCAAGACAGAGCTGAGAAATCCAACATCACCGCATAGACGGGTAGCAGCACCGCCTCGACCAACAGCATGAAAATGAGGCTGGTGAGAGCCTTGCCCAGGAAAATGGCGTCTCTGCTCACGGGCGAGATCAACAGCCCTTCCAGCCCTCCCTGCTCCTGGTCTCGGACAAAAGCGCGGTTCATGGCCAAGATGGCCGAGAATGCAAATGCCGCCCACAGGATGCCCGGAGCAAGCTCCTCAGACCTTCCAGGGGTGTTATTCAGGGCAAAGTTGAATACGACTACCACCAGCAAACCAAAGACCACGATGGAGACCACAAGGTCTTTGGAGCGCAGTTCCAATAACAGGTCTTTCCAGACAATGACCATCATTGGGCCCAACAAGCTATTCATTGCCCTGACTCAAGGGCACTGGCAATCGCCTGCCGGACGTCATCTTTTTTTGATGGGTTTCCCGTATCCGCAAACTCAGCGTCAGGAAAATTGATTTTCCCTCCCCGCAGAACCCCGGCCCGGTGTCCCCAGGACAATCCCAGGTCTAGATCGTGGGTGGTCATTACCACCGAGCGGCCCGAGTCGGTCCATTCTGCTAGAAGCATGCCCAGAATCGAGACTGATTCCCGGTCCAGGCCCGTTTCAGGCTCGTCCAGTAGCAAGACATCTGGTTGGTGCAGAATGGCCCTGGCTATGGAGGCCCGTTTTTGCATGCCATTGGACAGCGTACGGACACGGTGGTCGGCTCGGTCTCCCAGTCTGACTTTGGCCAATACCTCATCAACCCTGGGTTTGTAGTCTTTCAAGCCAAATAACCGGCTGTAGTAAATCAGGTTCTCGCGGCAAGTGAGGTCGTCATAAAGTAGGCTGCGATGGCCAACAACGCCGATGAGATGTCGGGCATTTTCAGGCCTGGTGCGCAGGTTGTGTCCGGCTACAGCTACTGAACCGTGGTCGGCTTTAACGTGGGTGGCCAATATTCGCAGAAGAGTGGTCTTGCCAGTGCCGTTGGCCCCGAACAAAACCAATGCCTGGCCCCAAGGTACGGATAGATCCAAATTCCAAAGAACCGGCCACTCACCAAAACTCTTCTCCAACGAACGGACCAGCACGGCTTCGGGTGGTTGCG
>JAPKDE010000044.1 GCA_028822675.1 Dehalococcoidia bacterium
TTTCCACCCGGTGGGCACCCCGGTAGAACAATTGGACACCCCGGCATTGGTGATTGACCTGGATGTGATGGACCAAAACATCCGCACATTCCAAGGCTATTTCTCAGCCACCACGGTCAAGGCCAGGCCAGTGGTTACCAGCCATCTCTGTCCCCAGATAGCCCACCGACAATTGGACGCCGGCGGGACTGTGGACGGCATCGCCGTGACCACCTTGGGCGAGGCTGAAGTGTTTGCCAACTCTGGGTTCACCGACATACTCCTGGCCAACCAGGTGGTGACCGTCTCCAAGATCAGACGACTCTGCGCCCTGGCTGGGCAGACCAGCGTTGGTATCGCAGTGGACAACTCAGACAATGCCAAGCAGTTATCGGAGGGCGCAGTTGCAGCAGGGGCCGAGTTGCGAGTGCTCGTTGAAATCGAAGCCGGAATGGGCCGCTGCGGCGTTGCTCCCGGCGTCGATGCTGTCGCCCTGGCCCAGGTAGTAGAAGGGCTGCCAGGCCTAAAGTTTACCGGTATCATGGGCTCTGTGCCCGGCCCTAGAGGCGATTATGACCGGTACGTCCACGAAGCCAAGTCCCGCGCCAGTCTGCAGATAGTCCTGGATAACAAGATTGCTATGGAACAGACTGGCTTGTCTGTTGCCGTGGTCAGTGTCGGCGGCACTCACTGTTACGCCCAGGCGATACAGATGCCGGGTGTGACCGAGGTCCGCGCCGGACGTTATCCGCTGATGGACCACCGACTAAAACCGTTTCTCCCGGAACTCGCCCCGGCGGCTAGGATCCTGGCGTCAGTCATCTCCCATCCGATAGACGGCATGGCAGTGCTGGATGCCGGACACAAATCTACCGCCCCCGACCAGGGACGCCCAGTCCTAGAGGGAATCGACGGCGGAATAGCAACTCGGTTCAGCGCCGAACACGGCATCGTGGAACTGGAAGGCGACGCCCAGACCAAACTCAACCCCGGCGACAAGGCTTGGCTGGTGCCCTACGAACTGGGTGCCACCGTGAACCAATACGACTACTTCAGGGCCTCCAAAAACGGCAAACTGGAAGGCTTCTGGCCCATTTCAGCCAGAGGCCGACTGGCGTAAATCCCCCCAACCCCCTTTACGAAAGGGGGATTAAGGGGGATTTCCCCTTGATTACCAAGCGCCAATAGCAAAAACGGAGTTTTTATGAACGAAATTTATCGACCAACACCCGGAACGCCCATGGAAGACCTGGACACACCGTGCCTGATTATCGACATGGACGACCTGGATAACAATATGGACGTCATTGCCAACACCTATGAGGGCAAGAGCACCAAACTCAGAGGGCACTCCAAGAACCACAAGACACCGGCCATCGCCCACCGGCAGATACGCCGAGGTGGCACTGTGGGCGGTGTCTGCGCGGCCAAGGTCTCCGAGGCCGAAGTTATGGTCCACGGCGGAATACCCAGCGTGTTCATCACCTCAGAGATCGTGGAACCCATGAAGATCGAGCGTCTCGCCGCCCTGGCCGACCAGGCCGAGATGCTGGTGGCCTGCGACCAAGCCTCCAATGCCAGAGACCTCTCCAAGGCCGCCCAAGCCAGGGGCGTAGAGATCAGCGTGGTCATCGAACTGGAGACCGGGCTGGCCCGCTGTGGCGTGCGGGATATCGATGCCGGTGTGGCTTTGGCCAAGGAGATTTCGTTGCTGCCCGGACTACGGTTCCGCGGCGTAATGAGCCACCAGACGATTCCAGACATGCCAGACCGGGAAGACCGCGCCGTAGAGGCGGCCCGTACCATCAAGGGCGTGATCGACCTTAAAGATGCCATTGAAGGCCAGGGTATCCCCATTGATATAGTCTCCACCGGAGAGACTTGGAGCTATGACGTTGCGGCCGATATTCCCGGAGTAACGGAGATTCAAGGCGGCAGTTATCTGATGATGGAGACCCACTACAGCTACATGACCGAGTTCCATTACGCAGGGAAAATACTGACCACCATCATCAGTACACCAAGGCCCGGAGTTGCCATTGGCGACGCCGGCGTCCGAGCTGTGAGCAGCCTCTCCGGCATGCCCACTGTGTTTGACCGGCCCGGTGTCACCGTGGAGGCTCTGGACAGCGACCACGCCGTATTCAAGATCGGCTCCGGGGCCAGCCTGAAAGTGGGCGACCAAGTGCTGCTGATACCGGCCCAACAAGACGCCATGGTCAGCCGCTGGGACCGCTTTATCGGTCTACGCAAAGGCAAAGTGGAAGTGGTCTGGGACATCCAAGCCCGTGGTTGTCATAACTAGCAGGCAGTTTTCAGCAAACAGCCGCAAGCTGCTTGGTTGTGGGCTGGCTAATCGCTACCAATCGAAGGCAGATAATAAAAAAATACCCGGCGTTTAACGCCGGGTATTTTCGGTTCCCTGAAAGCTGATTACTGACAGCTATTAACTGTCAGCTACTCCGGTACTGGGCCAAACTCTGACGTGTTCATAAGATGGGTGTTCTGGGCCACCAAAAGGCCACGGACTCGGGGAATGTAGGTGCCTGACCATTCGGGGTCAGCATTGACGGCTTCCTTGCCTTCTTTCAAGTGCTTCAGGTCCCTGTAGGCCCAGATGTGGGTCACCTGGTTCAAATCGCCAACGTCGCTGTAGAACCAGCCAGCCAGGTTGATGCCTTGGCGTTTCCGGATGGGGAGAGCTACTTCCTCAGCGGCGGCCATGTACGCAGGGATGCCGCCGGGCTTGAAGGTATAGGTACGATAATCAAATACCATATTGTTCTTTTTGATGAACTCCGGTGTGCCTTCTGCGGGAACATCCGCGTTGACCGGGTAGACGGGCGCAAAGCTAGAGGCATTCATCTGAGAGGTCTTCTGAGATTCCACCAAGCCTCTAGTCCGAGGGAGGTATTTGCCCGTCCAATCGGGGTCTGAGTGGAACGCGTGTTTGGCCTCGGCCATGTGTTTGTCGTCTTCGTAGCCCCAGATGTGTACCACCTGGTTCAACGAGCCAACCTCGCTGTAGTACCACCCGGCAAGTCTGATGCCGTAGCGCTGTCTAATGGGCAGGCTGAGTTCTTTCACCCCGGCCCGGTAGTCGGCCGTTGCGCCCGGTTTCAGTGTGTAGACTCGGTAGTCGTAAATCATCTTCTCTCCCCTAAATTAGTTCAATCAAAACAATTGCCAGAAAGGGCAATTATGGCAGTTAGCCCGTGTGTTCCAGAACAAACTCCCCGATCTTGCCAATGGCCTTCCGGGCCTCTGGCAGAATTGGAGCGTAATGATGCCAAACGTGGGGCATATCATCCCACACTTCCATCTCCACTGAGACCCCTACTTTTTCAGCCCGTTCTTTCAGCATGGTGGAATCGTCCAACAACACTTCAATCCCGCCCACCTGGAGTAGCAGGGGAGGGAGGCCGGTGAGGTCCGCGTGGATGGGCGACGCCAGTGGGGCCTGTGGGCTCTTGCCGTCCAGGTAAACATCCGCAAGTTTTAGAAGGCGCTCTTTGGAAACCGAAGGGTCGGACTCGGCGTTGGTCGTCATGGACTTGCCTGTTGACTCCATATCGGCCCAGGGCGAGATGCAGACACCGGCTGCGGGCATGGGCTCTCCCACGGACCTCAGGGCAACCAAGGCAGCAACTACCAAACCGCCGCCAGCGGAGTCACCGCCAATGACGATATTACCCGAGTCGATTCCTTCGGAAAGCAGCCACTGGTAGGCGGAGACCGAGTCTTCAACCGGTGCTGGAAAAGGCATCTCTGGGGCCAGGCGGTAGTCCAAGGCCAGCACCCGTGCCTTGGCGGCCCTAGCCAGGTGGGCCAGCAGCACGCGGTGGGTTCTGACCGAGCCAAATACGTATCCGCCTCCGTGCAGATAGAGCACCACACGCCCTTCTTCCGACTCGGGTGCCCAGATCCATTCGGCGGATACCCCATTGGCACCCACTCGCTTGGTCTCGATGTCGTCATCTATGGGGAGTTCGGACATTATACGTTCGTAAGAAAGGCGGTCATCGTCGATGGTCTTTCTTACTTCTTGGGACCGGACTCGAATCATCTCAAGTACGGTATTTAGTTCTTGGCTGGGGGCCATGGCACGTCTCCTGGCAGCACTCTAGCTGGAGTGCGTTCACTGGGTGCGGCCATGATAGTTGCCCAGGTACCAAGTCGCAAGGGGCTGGCTAACATGTTGGCCGCCGTCATTCCTGCGAAGGCAGGAATCCAGATCGACCGCGATGGCCAAGCTACTTTGAGCAGAGGTATTCTGGGTTCCCGCCTTCGCGGGAAAGACGATGGGTTGTAAATACAGCCAGCTTTAGAACCGCTCATCCTGAGCTCCAACCAAGGTCGAGAGTCTCGATTTATCGGACCAGTCGAAGGATGCACATCAGTCAAACTAGCGCAGGGGCAATGGTTCGACGGGCTCACCATGAACGTTGTGGCAAGGTGGTGTTAACTCAGAAGTTTCTTCAGGGCGCGGGCGCTACTGTGCGGTGCGGAGAGCACCGGCACCGGAGATACTTTCTCCAGGTGGGTTAAGGCAGAGGCGAAAGAGAACTGGGTGAGCAGAACCACATCGACATTCGGAGCCAGCTTGAGAACTTCTTCTCCCAGTCGGCGTTCCAGCCCTGCTTGGCCCTCGGAGCGCATGACGGGTATCAAGTCCTCGGCCAGGCAAAGAACGGGTTCGATTGCCACTCCGGCTTCTTCCGCGGCCAGCCGTAGGTAGTACTCAGCATCGGCCATGGTAGCGGCCACTGAGGCGATCAGACCAACTCTGGGCCCGCTGGCAACGGCGTCGGCCATCACCGGGCCGTAGGAAGACACCAGGGGCACATCAACGAGGTGCTTGGCCGAGTCGACCACCGGGGCGTAGACCGAACAGGCCAAGGCAATAGCGTCGGCGTGGTTGTCTTGGCAGTAACCAATAATGTTGCTCATCCGGCGGCGCAACTGCGGCGTCAGATGGCCTTTAAAGTCGATTAGCAGACCCTCGTCCAGGACGTTGATCACCTCGGCTTCGGGGAACACTTCGCCAAAGGCCAACCGCACCGGCGGGATGGATTCGGCGATTGCGTGGATCATGGTTACGCGCATATTGGTCTCTCAGTAAAAGAATTCAGCGGAAGTTCAGCGTAGCCCTGTTTAGCCGCCGGTTATCCGTTGGTAATCAAAATCAGCCAGGATATCGTTCAATTCACCGCCTCGTTCCTGCATCTCATACTCGGCGGCGATCATGGGCTTGTTGACAGTAATCAGTTGGTTTAGGTTGACCGGTGTGGCGTAGAGGATAAGATCTGCATCCGCAGCGTTAAGCGTCGCTTCAAGGTCAGCCAGTTGCTCCGGGTTGTACCCCAGTGCAGGAACTTCAGTCTCCATGTGGGGATACTGTTCGTAAGCCGACTTGATACTGCCAACGGCAAATTGTTTGCCGGGTACGATCGCGGCTGCTTCCAAGTCGCGAGCGGCAATGGTGCCGGCACCGTAGGCCATTCCGCCATGGGTTAATTCTGGGCCGTCACCCACCACCAGAACGCGTTTGCCCTTAATCAGTTCCGGTTCTCCAACGGTGACGATGGAATCGGCGAGTAACACTGGCACGTTTTCTCGGATCACCAAAGAGGCGCTGGCTTGGACTTGGGCCATCTGCTCCGGAGTGGCGCTATCGGCCTTGTTAATGATTACCAGGTCGGCCATGCGCAGGTTGGCCTCGCCAGGATGGTAGCTGGTTTCGTTGCCCGGGCTATGGGGATCAACCAGGACTATATGTAGGTCAGACTGGATGAACGGCAGGTCATTGTTGCCGCCGTCCCAGATGACTATGTCGGCTTCAGCCTCTGCCCGGTGGAGTATCTGGAGATAGTCGACTCCAACGAATACTGCCAAATCGAGGCGAATCAGCGGCTCGTATTCTTCGCGTTCTTCAACTGTCGCTTCAAAGCGTTCCAGGTCTTCCATCTAGCCGAACCGCTGCACCCGCTGGGCTTCAAGGTCTCCATAGGGCATGGGATGGCGAATGACACTGACCTGGCGTTTTCGGTCCAAAAAGAACTTGGCAATGCGGCGGGTAGCGGAGCTTTTGCCAACACCCGTCCTGACTGCGCAGACACTGATCACCGGTTTTTTAGACGCGATGGCAGTGTGTCGTGGTCCCAAGAACCCAAAGCTGGCCCCGGCGGCCAACACTGCAGATGCCTTGTGCATCACGTCCATGTGGGAAACGTCACTGTAGGAGAAGTAGACCCAGTCCACGCGTTCCCGTTTGATCAGTGGAATCAACTCCGACTCTTCAACTATGGGGATGCCGTAAGGGTAGAGAGGGTCGCTGATGGCATGGGGGTAGGTGCGGTCTGCAATGTCTGGAATCTGGGCGGCGGTGAACGCAACGACCCTGATCAAAGGGTCATTGCGAAAGACGGTATTGAAATTGTGGAAGTCGCGGCCGGCGGCTCCCATGATAATTACTCTGGTGCGTGAGTCGTTTTGCATCGTGCTTATATGATACGGGTTGAAAGTTACAGAGTCATGGGAATTTGGTGTGGTTGCTAGCTTAGGCCAATAACCTCGCCGTCTGACGAAACGTCCATGTCCAGCGCTCTAGGACGGCTCGGTAGGCCCGGTAGCGTCTGGATGGGGCCAGCCAGCGCATAGAGGAACCCTGCGCCAACGGAAGCCCGGATGTCCGTGATGGGAAAGGTGTAGCCGCCGGGTCTTCCCTTCAAACTCTGGTCATGGGAGATGGACAGGTGGGTCTTGGCCATACAGATGGGTAGATTGCCCCAACCTTTGGACTCAAAGTACCGCAGCCTTCGTCGGGCCTCCGGCGACCAATTGACGTCGGCGGCGTTGTAGATCTTCTGGGCCAACGCCAACACCTTATCCTCGGCGGAGGCGTCGGCGGGATAGGCGTAGGTAATCTGAGGCGTGCCTTGGGAAGCGTCGACCACGGCCTGGGCCAGGACTTCACCACCGACGCCGCCCTGGGCGAATCCGTCACATTCAACTGCGGAAGTTGCCCCGGCGTCCATGGCGATCTTCTTTACCGCGGCTAGCTCTTCGTCGCTATCGGTGCCGAACCGGTTGATAGCCACGACGCAAGGCAGGCCAAAGCCAGTGACGATGCCAATGTGATGGACCAGGTTATCACCGCCAGCTACCACTGCGGCAGCGTCTGGTGTCCCCAGATCTCTACGCCGGACACCACCGTGCCACTTGAGGGCGCGGGCGGAGGCAACCAATACGGCGGCGCTGGGTAGTAACCCGCTCTGCCGAGTCTTGATGTGCATGAATTTTTCAAATCCCAAGTCAGAGGCAAATCCAGCCTCGGTTATTACGTAGTCGGCATAGCCCAGGGCCATCTTGTCGGCGATGATGGAACTACAACCGTGAGCGATGTTGCCAAAGGGTCCGGCGTGGATGATGGAGGGCTGGCCCTCCATTGTCTGGACCAGGTTTGGCATCACTGTCTGGTGAAGCAACGTCATCAAAGCACCGGCAAAACCTAACTGCTCAACCGTGACCGGCTCCCCCTCTGAAGTCTCTCCGATGACGATACGGGTTAGCCGTTGGCTTAGATCCTCCGGGCTATCGGCCAGGGCCAAGATGGCCATGATCTCAGATGCGGACACGATATCGAATCTCGCTTCCCGCAGGGGGCCGAAGTTGGCGCCGCCGATTCCTGAAACAACCTGACGCAGACCCCTATCTGAGGCGTCGGTCACGCGGTTCCACATCAGTCCATCGGCGGTCAGTCCCTGCACCGAATTCCGGAACACAGCGTTTTCTACCAGAGCGGCCAAGAGGTTGTGGGCTGAGCCAACGGCGTGGGCATCTCCGGTGAAGTGGATATTGATTTCGTCTTCAGGCACCACTCGGGCCATTCCGCCGCCGGTTCCACCACCCTTGATGCCGAAGATTGGCCCCAACGTTGGCTCCCGGAGATTGACCGATACTTTGTGTCCCAGACGGCCCATACCCTGGGTCAGGCCAATCGCTGTGGTGGTCTTGCCCTCACCGGCTGGGGTTGGGGTGATCCCGGTGACCACCACCAGCTTGCCTCGGTAGTCGGCTGGGTCTTTCAGGGCGTCCAGCGAAATCTTGGCCTTATAACGACCGTAGGGAACCAGGTGGTCAGCGTCTAGGCCAAGCTCTTCTGCAATCTTTGTTATTGGCTCCACATCGTCTCCGGCTGCCAGATTGGGCCAGTATTTATTTGGTAGCTTCCTGTTCCAGCCGGTCGATGTCCGACTCGCTCAGGTTGAAGTATTTGGCGTCGGGATGATGGAAGACCAACGCGGACACCGACGATTCCGGGTCCATCATGTAGCCTTCGGTCAGTTCCACGTCCAGGTTGGCTGAGACGTCCAGCAGGCGGAACAACTGCTCTTGGTCTTCCAACCTAGGGCAGGCTGGGTAGCCAAAGGAGAATCGCTTGCCGTGGTACTGCGTGCGGAACAAATCCTGAGGGGTTGTTCCGGCTTTGTCGCCAAAGCCCCACATCTGCCGTATCTGTTGGTGGAGCAGCTCGGCAAAGGCCTCGGCGCTTTCCAGGGCCAGCGCCGATAGGATGTGGGAGTTCAAGAACTGTCCATCAGCCATCCATTTTTCGGCCAAAGCCCGGACACCGTTTCCAACGGAAACAACGAACATGCCAAGGTAGTCGGTCTTCCCGCTGCTCTGGGGCAACAGGTAGTCTGCCAAGCAGAGACCGTCCCGCTGGGATTGGCGTCCCAGATAGAATTCCTCGGAGATTTTTTTGTCTTCGGCGCCGTTGACCTGAATCCGTTGGCCGTCCGAGTTGGCAGGGAAGAATTTGAATATGGCGTGGGCCTTGATGTCTGATTGGGCCAACATCAAGTCTTCGACTTTTCTAACTGACTCACGCAGTTCTACTGCTGCTTCCACCCCAGCTTCCAGGTCATCGGCGAACCGGCCCTTGTAGCCCAAATGCCTTACGTAAAGCATCTGCGGGTTGATGAACGGGAAAATCTCATCCAAAGGATGGTCATTAATCACGTGTAGTCGCAAGTCGGGCGGGTTGGGTATGTCAAAGTCGTGCCGCAATTGGGCGGGGGGCACATCCTCCCCAACTTCCTCCTTGGAGGACTGAGCCGCTTCATCGGCGACTCGCATGGCGTCGGCTTCTTCGTCGAAAGACGCCACCAACTTGGCCCGCTCGTCGGCGTCCTGAATGGAGTTGGCCAAGGCCAGACCAGACATGGCATCTGGGGCATAGGCCACCATTCCGTCATACTCAGGGGCGATTCGGAGCCGAGTGAACCGGTTGGATAGAGCCGCGCCACCGACCAGCACTGGCGTGGTGATGCCGGCCTGGCTAAAGTCCTGTGCTGTTTCGACCATCATCTTGGCAGACTTAACCAGCAGCCCAGAGAGACCGACCATGTCAGGCTTGTGTTCTTTGACGGCTGCAATCAGCACATCGGGCGGAACTTTGATACCTAGGTTGATGACCTGGTAGCCGTTGTTACCCATGATGATTTCAACCAGGTTCTTGCCAATGTCATGGACGTCGCCTTTAACAGTTGCCAAGACGATCTTGCCTTTGACGGCAGCGTCTGCCTGCTCCATGTGGGGCTCAAGGTGCGACACCGAGAACTTCATGGACTCAGCGGATTGCAAAACTTCGGCCACAATCAATTGGTTGGCGTTGAACTGGCGGCCAACTTCGGACATGCCGTCCATCAGCGGTCCGTTGATGATCTCAAGCGGGGTCCGCCCCGTGAGGGCTTCGTCTAGGTCCTCGGCCAGTCCTTCTTTGGAGCCTTCAATGATGCAGAGAGCCAGGCGCTCATCTAGAGGTAGGCTCTTGCGTTCTTCTGAGGTTGCTTTGGGTGCCTTGTCCCGGAAATGGTCTGCAAAGGCTGCCACTGGGTCATCACCGCTGTACCAGATCAGGTTCTCGGCCAGTTTGCGTTCTTCTTCCGGGATGGATGCGTAGCGCTCCATACCCTCTGAGTTGACGATGGCCATGTCCAGTCCGGCTTGGACGCAGTGGTATAAGAATACTGAGTTCAGCACTTCTCTACCGGCTGCGGGCAGACCAAAGGACACGTTGGAGATGCCCAAGATAGTCTTCACGCCAGGCAGGGCTTCTTTAATCAGCCGCACGCCCTCAATTGTCTCAGCGCCGGATCCAACGTAGTTTTGGTCGCCGGTACCAACGGGGAACACCAGCGGGTCAAAGAAAATGTCTTCAATGGGAATCCCGTATTTCTCGGTCAGGAGTTTGGCCGAACGGATAGCCACCTCAAGTTTTCGTTCCTTGGTGATGGCCTGGGCCTGTTCTTTGTCGTCGTCGATGCAGCCAACCACTAGGGCGGCCCCGTAGCGTTTGGCCAGGGGGACAACGGCCTGGAACCGCTCTTCACCGTCTTCCAAGTTGATGGAGTTGATGATGGACTTGCCCTGGAGTTTGGTTAACGCAAGCTCAATCACGGCCGAATCAGTGGAGTCAATCATGATGGGAGCTTTGACTTTTTTGGTCACCAAGTCCAGGAATTGAGCCACGTCTGCCATCTCGTCCCGGTCCGGGTCTTGGAGGCAAACGTCCAAGATGTGGGCGCCGTTTCTCACTTGACGGCGACCGATCTCGGCAGCCTCTTCAAATGAGCCCTCTTTGATGAGACGGCGGAACTTTCTACTGCCCAATACGTTGGTGCGCTCACCGACGATTGCGGGGCGGACTTCGTCATCGATCAATAGAGCCTCAATGCCGGAGACGCGGGTCTCTGGGCTGTCCACCAGCGGTCGCGCGGCCTTGCCGTCGGCCATTTCGGACAACAACTTAATATGCTCGGAGACGGTGCCACAGCAGCCTCCAATGATGTTGACCCAACCAGACTCGGCGAACCGGCCTACGGTCTCGGCCATGCCCTCTGGTGTCTCGTTGTAATTCCCGTCTTCGTCGGGCATGCCAGCGTTGGGCAGGCAGGCCACGGGGAACTTGGAGAGCGAGGCCAGCGTCCTGATGTGGTCGGTCATGAAGCTAGGGCCAGTGGCGCAGTTCAGTCCGATCCAGAGCAGGTCACGGTGAGCGAGGGACGTATAGAAAGCTTCAGCGTCTTGTCCTGCCAGCAGGGTGCCCATGGGCTCCACGGTGCCCTGTACTGCAACTGGGATTTCCTTGCCTAGTTCGGCAAAAGCCCGGTCAATGCCTTCTAGTCCAGCTTTAACGTTCAGGGTGTCCTGGCTGGTCTCCAGTAACAGCAGGTCAACGCCGCCCTCAATCAGACCGGAGGCCTGAATGTGGTAGTCGTTGGCGAGTTCCTCAAAGGTAATACCACCAGTGACCGAGATCGTCTTGGTGGTGGGGCCCATGGAACCGGCAATGTACCGGGGTTTTTCCGGGGTCGACTCTTCCATTGCCACTTTCAAAGCTATAGCTGCGCCTTCTCGGTTGATGCGGCGGGCTTCGTGGGCAAGGTCATACTCGGCCAAGACCACTGGCGTAGCGCCAAAGGTCCCGGTCTCAATGATGTCGGCGCCAGCCTGCAGATAGCTCCGGTGGATATCCTCAATGACGTCCGGCCTGGTGATAATCAGGTACTCGTTGCACCCTTCATATTCTTCACCGCCGAAGTCTTCTGGCCCCAGGTCTTTGTTCTGGATGGCAGTGCCCATGGCCCCGTCCATCACGAGTATGCGTTGGGCCAGTGCTGATTTCAGTTCATCTATACGTGTATTTGTTGACATATTTGTTCAATGGTTGTTCAGATTTCGATTATTGCAAGACTAGCCATTGTAGCACCGGCCCACAGATGTGTGAACCGGAGACTTCCAATTTCGTGCCTGAGTGGAGACGTGATTTTGTCAGCGTTGCAGGCGTTTTATTTGTTGCTGGCGAACCAGTCTGTTAGAAGTGGGCGGTTGATCTCCAGCCATTTAATGTTGAGTTTCACTCTCTCTAGGACTTGTCGAATGGTCCGTTCCGCTGCCGGGGCCGGGTGCTCCGCGAAGAAACTGTCCACCTCGTCAGACTTTTCCTGGGAGCTGAAGTGGCTGCAGATAGAGACCAACCGCATGAGGCCAAACCCGCCGCCGCCGTAGCGTCGGTCAAACTCTGTCCAATTGGACTTCACAAAGTCCCAGGCCAGGTCACGGCCCTTGGGGTTGGCAGCGATGCTGGCAACCAGGGTGACGGTGTCCTGAGATCTGACCTTGGAGGACAAAGAGTCTTCCAAGGCAGCGGTTAGGAGGTCTGCCTGCTGGAACCGGCTGAGCGACATTAGCAGCCTGATTTTCTCTTCGGCTAGGTCTGTCTCGCCTTCCAATTGCCAGATCGAGTCGTAGACATCCTTTCCGCCAGACTGGGCGGCAAGGGCAAAGACCACGCCGCGCAGATCGGGCGTCAATGTCTCCCGGTCAGCCAGGTATTTCTGGAAGCGTTCGGTAGCCTGGGCCGTTACCTCGGCGTTGTTATAGCTGCCGGCCTGACTGAGGACCGTTGATCGGAGCAACGCGTCCAGGTGACCCTCATCGGCCTTGGGTTCCCAGCCGATCTTCGCAGCTGCCGGGGCAAAGAGTTCACGGGCAAACTTCTGGTACGCGCCGTGTATCGGCTCTTCGGAGATGAGTTGTTCAATGTCCCGTAGGTTGCTGGCTAGGTCGCTCCACACCGAGGCATCGTTCTCGTTCTTGTAGGCATTGGCCATGGATATGAACTGGGTCACCGGAAGGATACCGGCCCGGGAGAGGGCGTAGGCGTCGTTTTGGATACCCAGACGGTCGGTGGCGTGCAGTTCTAAAGACTCAATGGCCGGGACCAGGCGTTGCCAGTCTTCTGCGGAGTAGTTCACCCGGAAGAACCCCGTCTGTAATGGGTTCAGTTTGACCCAGCTATCGGAGTTGCCGGGTACTTCTATCTGGGTTTGGTTGCCTTCCATGACGGTGATGGGAGATTCCTCCCCGCCCTGGCTGGCGCTGATTGGCACACGCCAGACTTCGGCGTCGGGTTCGCTATCGCCCAGCAGGCTGTCATAAACGAACCGTTCTTGGCTCACCGATAGTTGGGTCTTAGCTCCGCTGCGGTCTGACTCCACCTGCAGAACTGGGTAGCCCATCTGCTTCACCCAGGAGTCCATGATGGCGGTGACCGGCTGACCGGACTCCGTCTCCAGGGCTGACCAAAGGTCTTGGGTGCGGGCGTTGTCATACATGTGCCCAGACAGATAGCGGTTCAACCCCTTGCGGAAGGTCTCTTCGCCCAGGAAATTCTCCAGCATGCGGATGACCGACGCTCCCTTGCTGTAGCTAATGGCGTCGAATAGCTGGCTAACCTCCGCGGGGTTCATCACTGCCTGCTCGATGGGATGGGAGTTCTTCAGACCGTCCAAGCTTAGAGCCCGGTTGGTATCCATGTTCACAAACTGGGTCCACATCTCCCATTCGGGGAAGAGCCAGTCAACTGCTTTGTTGCCCATCCAGGAAGCAAAGCTCTCATTCAGCCACAGGTCGTCCCACCATTCCATGGTTACCAAGTCGCCGAACCACATGTGGGCCATCTCGTGGGCAATAACTTCAGCAACCCGTTGGCGGGTGCCGGCTGAGGAGTTATCCGGGTCAACCAACAGAGCGGTCTCCCGATAGGTGACTGCGCCCCAGTTTTCCATGGCTCCAGCGGCGAAGTCTGGTATCGCGATGTGATCAAGCTTGGCTAGGGGATAGGGAATCCCGAAATAATCGTTGAAGTACCCGAGAAGCTTGACGGAGGTATCCAAGGCAAAGGTTGCCTGGTTTTCCTTGCCGGGGGTGGTCCAGACTCCGACCTTGGTGCCGCCTTCGGCACGCTCTTGGATCGAGACTAGGTTACCGACGATAAATGCCAGCAGGTAAGTTGACATAACCGGCGTTTCAGCGAACCGGACCGACTTCAAACCAGGACCCGGAATAGCCTCGTCAACCGCAGGTGTGTTAGAGATGGCTTCGTATTCGTCTGAGAACACTAGAGTAACTTCAAAGGTGGCCTTCTTGGCCGGTTCGTCCCAGCAGGGGAAGGCGCGGCGGGCGTCGGTCGGCTCAAATTGAGTGGTGGCCATGTACCGGGTTTCGCCGTCTTGGGCGGTGTATTCAGAGCGGTAAAAACCCATTAACTTATCGTTGAGTTCACCGCTGAAAATCATTTCCAATCGGCCGTCGCCCGGCTGAATGGTCTCACCGAAATCCAAGGTCGCGGTCTCTGCTTCTTTATCGATAGTGATTTTCGGGTTGGACAGCGTTACGCCATTGGCGTGAAGAGTGGCAACACTGATTTTAAGGTCGATGACGTTCAATACGATGGAGGTAGTCGCCTCCAACACCTGAAGGTCCACACTTTGCTCGCCGCTAAAGGTGAAATTCTTGAGGTCTGGGTGCAGTTTGATACGATATTTACTAGGTCGGGCTGTTTCGGGTAGGACCACCGCTTCGGATGCGGGCATGGCAATCTTCCTCCGTGGGTTTGACCTGATTTTTGGGGTGGGTTTTAGGCTGTTTAGCGCTGAAAACCAAGATAAAAGCAGAAGCTAAAAACCGCGATTATGGGCCTTTGAGACGGTGTCTAGCCCTGCTGGTTAGGCGTAGCGCCAGTGTACCATTAACCCGCTAACGCCTCTACCCACAACGGGAATAGCGGCTCTCCATAGAGCGAGCGCGAGAGCGGGCGTGGCGGCGAGACCACTTGGTGCTATAATACGAACCGGTTTTAATGCCTCGTTTAGGCGTGAAACAGGCTGTCACAGGTAATATCCGCC
>JAPKDE010000045.1 GCA_028822675.1 Dehalococcoidia bacterium
TTAGTCATCCCCTTCCACCTAACAGTAGGTAACAAAAGAGACCTTCCCGATTCGTCGGGAAGGTCTCTTTTTATTGCTCTCCTAATCTATTAAGCGGTGGACGTTTCAAATACTAACTGCCTACTCAGACTTCGAAACAGGTTCCGAGTCTGCCATAACCCCTGCCAGGATCTCCTCAATCACATTGGAAGGAACGGCCAACCCGACTTCTAGCCCAGCCATCATCGTGTTGATTCCAACCAATTTACCTTGATGGTTCACCAGCGGCCCGCCGGAGTGTCCCGGTCTCAGGCCCAAGTCCACGGCAATCCATTCTTTGGTGGTACGAGTGTTGGCAGCGCCTTTTCTGATTTTTCGACCTGAAGTATAGCCACATCTTGCTCGTCGTCTTTAGCGAGTAATCTAGCTATTGTTTCAGACCCGTTGGGAAGTTTAACTATCAGGTCCTGCGCCAGGGACGCTCTGCCGCTGTGGCGATTCCCGGAAACAACGTGGGCGTTGGTCACGACTAGTCCATCCTCAGATAGCACCACTCCAGACCCGGAGCCGCTATGACCAACAGATACCTGTACCAGACTCCGGTGCACTTCGTCGGCAAGTGCGCCCAGGTCGGAATCCAATTGCGTTAATAAAGTAGTCATCTATACCGTCCTACGAATGGGCGCTTGGTGTGACGGTTACTTCTAGCAGCTGTCCGCCCCTAATGATCCGGACATTCAGAGGTTTTCCAATCTTGTCGCCGTCCAACCCGTTGAATAGGTCGTCCATATGACGCAGAGGGGAGTCGGCCAGCGAAACTAAGGTATCTCCCAGGAACAATCCTCCCGCTTCAGCGGCGCTTTCCGGGGAGACCGAGACCAGCAACAGGCCAGTCTCCTGACCCAACTCTTTGGCCAAAGCGTCCGGTATCCGGGTAGGCTGGGAACCCACACCAAGATAGGCTCGCCTGACACTTCCATGCTCGACAAGTTCACCCACAACCCGTCTAAGGGTTGGAGCAGACACGGTGACGGAGACACCACGCACCAACGCCGAACTGTTCAGCCCAACAAACCGACCTTGTGAATCAACAAGGGGACCGCCGGAAAATCCCGGGTACATCACGATATCGGTCTGAAGGAAACGGTCTATCTGGCCGCCAGCGGGAGTGCGCCAAGATTTACCAATTGCTGAGATTATCCCCATGGTGGCACGGGGGTTTGCGCCCGGTCGGCCCAGGGCCAAAGCAAGGTGACCAACCCGTAAGTCATCCGGTTCGGCCCAGGCGGGCATTGTTTGACCGCGCTTGGCGGTTCGAAGCAGCGCTAAGTCGGTAGCTGGGTCACGGCCCACTAATTCTGCGGTTGCAGACTCGCCGTCTCCAAAACCAACAATGATATTTTCATCCCGTTCCAATACATGGTGGGAAGTAATGATTAGGCCGTCCCCGTCCCAAACTATGCCGGTGGCTGGCAATCGGTCGCGTCCTTCAACTCGGACCAATCCCCCTGCGGCCAAATCAACGGCGTCAGCTAGGGCTTCTGAGAGATCGGGCAATACTGTCGACATTTCCTGCTCCTGCTCCACCGATAATTACATATCGCAGTGAAAGCTCTGGTAATATTCGCGTTTATTTCACCGCGTATATCCAGGTTATCAACAGAAAACAGGTCAGACATCGTGCATCTGACTAAGACCAGAACTGGAGGAATGGGTAGGGGGACTCGTCAGAGACGGCAGGTCAGACGGGTAGGAATCCGAGGCGGGTGGCTAGGGTAACAGCCTCCGTGCGGCTTTGGGCGTTTAGCTTGCCCATGATGGAATTCACGTGGAACTTGACCGTATGCTCGCTCACTTCTAGCCGTGAAGCCACTCCCTTGTTGGGCAAACCTTCAGCCACCAGTTTCAGGACGTCGGTCTCTCTGGCGGTCAATAATGCGGCTAGACTAGGTGAGGAATTGGAAACAGAGTCGCCAAACCCTGGCGAAACTGTAGGGTCGGTCACCATCAATCCATGGCTTAGCGCATTTACCGCCGCAGCCAATGCATCAGGTGAGGCGTTTCGGCTGATAAACGCCTTCACTCCCACCAGCCTAGCGGAGGTCGTTTGCTCTTCTGTGGTGGCTAAAACGAGAATCGGCGGCGGGTTATCAGGCAGAAGTTCAAGGTTCCGAGACGCCGAAGCGGTTTCCCAGGAAACATCCCACACAATCACGTCCGGGTCATAAACACCCAGAGGCAAGTACGAGTCTTCATCCCCGGAAATCTGTCCCACAACAACCAGGCCTGGCTGTTGGTCGAGTTCCACTGCCAACCCCGCACGAGACAAGCGGTCCAGGGAAACAATCAAAACACGGACTTTCGTTAGCTCTTTAGACATTACTGTAAAACTATTATAGACTGCTGGATTCATTCCATTGGAATTCAGCCACAAAACAGGCTCATTAAAAGCAAAAAGGTCGTCCCGATTAATCGGGACGACCTTTTTTAAGTGCACGATAAGTTGTGCTAAGAAATCTACTTAGAGTTGGTCCGCGCTTATATCCGACTTTGGGATGCCGTCGCTGGCAGGCGGGTCCTGCTTGAGGGCCTCTGCCAGGCGTGTCACTTCTTTTTGGTAGGTCTCTTTATCGTTCTGTTGACCGCGCAGGTCAAAGACCACGTGTTCGGCCGCCAGGTTACGGGCGAACCGAGCCTTGGGCTCCACCAGTGTGTCGTCGGTGGCTCCTAAGAACAGTGACCAACTTTCAGTGGTCAGTTGCATCTGCTTGGCAGCGGTGATGTCGTTCAACAGCGTCTCTGCTTCCAGAGAGGCCGCAGAACCCAGGATTATCATCTTGTCGTAATCTCTGATCCAGCGCTCAATCTCTTCTTGGTCTGAGGCGCTATGCCGGTCGACCAGCGCACTGCCACGCACCAATTGGGAGAATACCCAGCAGCGAACGCCCTGCGCTCGTAGATCATCACGCAAAGTCTTGGCAATCTCCTCATCCTGGTTGATACAGGCAATGTAGACCTCACGCAAGCTGGTCGTGTCTGCACCGGCTGGTTCCAAGAAACCCAGGGCTGCGGCTGGTAGTCCGGCCTCCAACAAGAACGACTCTGGAATCTTGCCGTGGGATTGGAACAAAGAATCCAGGCCCACTGTGCTTGGGCAGTCGTGTCGGACCTGATCCAATCCGATTATGTTGCCCATGTCGCAGTCTTGGAAGATGGAATAACCAAACAGGCTGCCAGTCATGTCGGTGCCGGTGAGATCCACGCTCCAGAACTGGGTCTGGAAGAAATCAGTGTTGTGGCATTTGGTGTTGGTCATGTTCGCCCGGACCACCGATGCGCCAGAAAGACTGGCTCCGGTCAGGTCGGCGTCGGTCAAATTGGCACCAGACAGGTTGGCTCGAGAAAGGTTTGCATTGACCAAAATCGCCCCGGTCAGATTGGCTTCAGACAAAACTGCCCGGTCTAGGTCGGCCCCAGTGAGGTCTGCACCACGCAGGTCTGCCCCGCGCAGGTTGGCGCCGTTCAGGCGGGTGCGGGTCAAGTTAGTTTCCCGGAGGTTTGCGTGGTACAGGTGACAGGGGTTCATAAAGCAGCCAGAAAGGTTGGCCCGCTGCAATACTGCACCCATCAGGTCTGAGTTTCTGACATCCGCACCGCTGATATCGACTTGAGGCGCTCTTACGTAACTCATGTACGCCGCGTTCAAGTCTAGATTTTCATCGGGGTTAGCTGTTCGCCAGCGGGCTACGTGGTCGCGGCCTCGCTTAACGAGTAGAACATGCTCCATATTCGCCATGTTTTCTTGCTCCAGACCAGATTTGTGGGGGGCCAAGTCGGCCCGGTGTCCAAAACGCCGCAGAGTTTTAGCTGCGGGGAATGATTATTGCCCGTTTGTGGGTGCCGTCACCAATCTTGGTGTCGGCGTCAAAAGCTTCTACTTTAAAGGTAAGTCGATTGCGGTCAATCTCAATCAACTCGGCATGGGCAATAATTGTGGCACCAATGTCGGCTCCGGCGAGGTGTCGAATGTTGACCTCGATCCCCACGGATACTTCTCCGTCTTGTAGATGGTTGTTGGTGGCCGCAGATGCCGCTTGTTCCATGAGCTGAATCATGGAGGGAGTGCTGAATTTACCCACGTGACCCGCCACGTTATGGTCGCAAACCAGCGTTTGTTTTTGGCCCTTTAGGCCGGGGCTAATACTGGGGCTAGCCATTCTATATGCCCTCCGTTCGTTTTATTACCAAACCCCTGGCCGTTGGAGAATTTATTTCAGTCTCATACCGCCCTTAGCCAATTCAGACTTTGGACGGTTGCTCACACATAATAGCAGATAGTCTGCCAGGCGCAATCCACAGCCAAATTTATGCGTGTTTTAGCCCGATATTTTAGCTGGCTGTTTTAACCAATTCCCGCAACGCCTATAATGTTAATGGCGAATTTCAGAGAACAGCCCAAAAATCGCTCGAAATAACACCCGCAATCCAAGTGACCTTATATGCCGACCAAACGAGATTTCCTCTCCGTAACCGACATCACACCCGACGAGACCATGGCCCTGCTCAAACGGGCCAGGGAAAGCAAACTGCTGCCCAGTGGCGAAAACCTTCCGTTGGCCGGAAAATCCGTCGCCATCTTGTTTGACAAACCATCGCTGCGCACCCGGGTGAGCTTCCAGGTTGGAATCCAAGAATTGGGCGGATACTCGGTCTTTCTTGGTCAGCAAGAAGTGGGGCTAGGCCGCCGAGAGCCGGTCTCCGACGTCGCAAACGTGCTGTCCGGTTACGTGGACTGCATCGTTGCTCGCATTTCCAATCATGATTTGATCGCTGAGTTGGCTGAATACGCCAGCGTGCCGGTGATCAACGCCCTTTCAGACGTTGAGCACCCGTGCCAGGCAATGGCCGACCTGCTAACCATCTACGAACACAAAGATACCCTGGAAGGACTGAGCCTGACTTACGTGGGAGACGGCAACAACGTGGCCAGAAGTCTATGTTTGGCGGCACCCGCCGTAGGCATGAACTTCACCAGTGCGTCGCCACAAGGTTATAATCTAGATGATGCTTTGGTGGAACAAGCCCTTTCTCGAGCAAATGGGGCATCCGTTCAGATACGAACCCTGACCAACCCTGAAGAAGCGGTGGTCGGCGCCGATGTGGTCTACACCGACGTCTGGGCCAGCATGGGGCAGGAAGCAGAGGTTAAAGCCAGGCAGGCAGCCTTTGCCAGTTACACTGTAAACCCGGAACTGATGCAGCGGGCCAACGCCGGCGCATTGTTCATGCATGACATGCCAGCCCATTACGGGGAAGAAGTCTCACCGGGGATGCTGGAGCACCCGCAATCAGTGGCCTTTCCCCAGGCGCACAACCGCCTACACGCACAAAAAACAATCATGGAATTCTTACTCTCCGGAATCTGCATTCTTTAATCAAGTATCACCGGAAGTATCACTCGAAATTATATAGCGTCAGAACCCTGACCAAAAAATGGTGTTGATTTGGCAATTCCCATAGTCGCAATAATCGGCCGGCCCAACGTCGGAAAATCCTCGCTCTTCAATAGAATAATCGGCCGCAGACAGGCCATCGTCAGCGATGTCGCAGGCACCACCCGCGACCGCCTGATGGCCGACGCCTGGTGGGATGAATTTCATTTCATACTGCTGGACACCGGAGGTCTGGAGTCTGACCCGGAAGGCATCATCAGGAAATTGGTCCAAGAACAGGCTGAAATGGCGATCCAAGATGCCGATGTCATAATTTTCATGACCGATGTTGTGGACGGGTTGACCCACTCCGATCGGACCGCCGCCGAACTGTTGCGTTTTACCAAGAAGCCGGTGGTGCTTGCCGTAAATAAAGTGGACAACGACCTCAGGGAATACGGCGCACCTGAGTTCTATGAATTAGGCATGGGCGACCCTGAACCCATCAGCGCGTTCCATAACTACGGGATCCAACGGCTGATGGATCGGGTCACCCAACACATTGAAGCCGATCCGGACGGTGCTGAAGAAGATCTCACCCCGCTGGACGAAAACGCGCCGGTCTACGAACAGGGCGCGATGAACCTAGCAATCGTTGGTCGCACCAACGTGGGCAAATCAAGCCTGCTGAACGCGATTCTAGGGGAAGAACGGTCCATTGTCAGTGACGTGGCCGGCACAACCAGAGACGCCCTGGACACGGCAATCACTTATAACGGCCGCGATGTGGTAGTCATTGACACTGCCGGTATTCGCCGTCCCGGCCAGGTGGCCAAAGGCATTGAGAAATACAGCGTAATTCGAGCCGTAGGTGCAGTGAACCGCAGCGATATCACAATCCTGGTGACTGACGCTTCAGAACTGGCCACGGGACAGGACGCCCATATTGCCGGCCTTGCGTGGGAGATCTGCAAGGGCCTAATTGTGGTCATAAACAAATGGGACCTATTCGCCGATGAAGGCGTTGCTGCCCGCCACCAGGCCGCAAGAACGATACGCGAAAGGCTCCATTTCATGCCCTACGTTCCCATCGTCTTCACTTCTGCGTTGAATGGCGAGGGCATCAAGACCCTAATGGACACCGCCCAGGAACTTTTTGCGGAGCGAATGCGCCTCATACGGTCTCGAGACCTACAGTTCATGCTGGCCGACGCCATGGCCGACCATATGCCGCCGGTGGTCAGAAAGGCCCGGGGACAGCGCGTCCAGATCAACCGTATTCAGCAGGTTGGGATAAATCCGCCAACCTTTCTTTTCACGGTTAATAACCCCCAACTGATACACTTCACCTACCAGCGGTATCTCGAAAATAAGATTCGAGATACCTTCGGCTTTGACCGTACTCACCTTAGATTGTTGTTCCGAGTCCGGTAACCTTTAAAAAGCCTTTACCGATTAACAAAATTGGCGGGTGCGTTTCCAGTGCTCTGGTTCCGGCTGCCCTAGTTCCCATACGCCTCTATTTCAATGAACAGACCTCCCACATCAATCATCATCCAGGCCGTAGCCATTCCGTTCATCATTGCGGGCGTGATTGTCGTTCTGTTGACCATGGAAGACCAACCTGAGTCAGCCCAATACAGCGTGGTGTTGCCCTTGGCATATCTGCTGGGTTCCATCTCCTGGGGTTACCTGCTGTTGCAACTGAAAATGGGTGTGGACGTTCGCGAATACGGCAGCGGACGCACTGGCATGTCCAACGTTTTACGCACCGGTGGGGTTAAATCAGCGGCAGTGGTTCTAGCCCTGGACATTGCAAAGGGCGTTGTTGCCGTGCTCATTGCCCGGACCGTCACCGGCACTAGCGCTGCTGAGGTTGCTGCTGCTTTAATAGTGCTGTGCGGTCACAACTGGCCTGTGTTCCTGCAGTTCAAGGGCGGTAGAGGCATCCTAACGGCGTTGGGCGGACTGGTCATCATGGTTCCAATTGCTGCGGTCATCGCCACGGTCGCATTCATCGCCATCACCGGGTTGAGCCGGTATATCTCCTTGGGATCGGTGTTAGGCGTGATCATTGGGGCGATTGCCATTCTGGGCTTGGCGCTGGCAGACGTGCAGTCCAATACCTACATGGTCTACGGGTTCATCGCAGCCACAATGATCGTCTGGCAGCACCGGGATAACATCCAACGCATCCGTGACGGCAGCGAACGCCGCCTGGGACAGGCTGCCACCAAAGTCGATTAATTAGGCAATTAATTGGTTCACTGACTCTCGGGCTTCGCCGCCAATCCCCCTATTTCCGGGCCAATCCTCTTACTCTCTGCTTCCACTAGCCTGGACTCATCCATTTTTTCTCAATAAACTAACTGTGTCAGGCCAATAACCTGACTTCAACCTTCTGCGGCGGTTTTGTTAAGTTGAGTGAACGAGCGGCCATCATTGGAGCAACCACTTGGGGGACGACCCTGGGCATACTATTGGCCCAGAACAACATCCCGGTCACCATGCTGGCCCGGACCGAAGCGGAAGCCCAAACCCTCTCGACCGAACGCCGCAACACCAGATTCCTGCCCGATGCCCCGTTTCCAGACTGCTTTTCAGTAACCAACCAGCCTGCCACCGCCCTGGGTCAGAGTGATTTGGTGGTGCTGGCGGTGCCGTCTGACCGGCTCAGGGAGAACGTCCGGCAGATTAAGCCGTATCTAAAGTCTGGGGCCATCATCCTGAGCGCCACCAAAGGCCTGGAGTTGCCCACGGCGCGTCGGATGAGCCAGGTGTTGGAAGATGAGTTGCCGGCCAGCCTCGGCGCGGCCATCTGTGTTCTCTCCGGGCCAAACTTGGCTAAAGAGATCGTGTCAGGGAAACCAGCCTCCACCGTAATCGCCGGTGCTAACCCAGAGGCGGCCCGAAAAGCTCAGACCATGATCATGTCCACTAATTTCCGGGTCTACACCAGCTCTGATGTGTTGGGCGTTGAACTATCCGGCGCCCTAAAGAATATAGTCGCCCTGGGCGCGGGCATCGGTGACGGTATGGACGCCGGTGAAAACGCCAAGGCAGCTTTCATCACCCGTGGTCTCGCAGAGATGACCCGGTTGGGTATTGCCGCTGGAGCCGACCCCTTGACCTTTGCCGGATTGGCCGGTCTGGGAGATGTGGTTGCCACCTGTTCCAGTCGACTCAGCCGCAACCGGTACGTGGGAGAGCAGCTCGCCAATGGGCGCTCCTGGGACGAGATCCGGAATTCCATGGACAACGTGGCCGAAGGCGTGAACGCAACCCAGGCTGCGCTGGTTCTTGCGCAAGAACTGGGAGTGGATATGCCTATCGCCGAGATGGCATCGCGGGTGCTGTTCGACGGCCTATCCCCGCAAAAAGCGATGGCGGAGCTGATGTCCCGGCCCGCCCGGTCTGAGTGGTAGAAGCCAGATTATTTGGCCCAAACCTGATTAGTGGGCCTAACTGGGTAACCTAGCGAATTTGACCCGGCCCCAACTCTGGCATTTTTTCCAACAGCCAGGCCGCTGCAACCCTACGGTGGCAGGGCTCTCCCTCCGGCTCAAAGCACAGCAGTGTGATGTCTTCCTCCGGCTTGAGTAGGGCCAGCCAGTCCTGGAAGTCGCCTTCCCAATCGTAGTTGGTCTGGAGTTCTATGCAGTACTCCGCTGAAAACTCGGCAAAATCCAATGTGCCGTTCCGGTATTGGTCCAGTGTCCGACGTGATGGATAGAAAAATGGCTGGACATCCCAATTTATCGTTTGCCCACGAGGATGCGCCCTGGAAATCCGGAAGGCTTTGCCCTGCCAATGCTCCGGATGATAGTAACTAGCGGTGTATAACATCAGTTGAACCAGCGTCTCCGCTAGATTAAAGATTCTCGCTTTTGTCGGAGTTGGTGGGATCTGGAGTGCGCACAGCCTGACGGACTAAGAACAACACCGACCCCAATACAATCACGCTGATGTAGGTAATGGCCCGGTCGATCAGCACCAAGGCAGCAGCTGCGCTGGCGCTCAAGGTGGAAAGACGCACCACCAGGCCGCCCACGCCTGACTCCACAGCCCCAACGCCGCCGGGAGTTGGCACCAGAGTTAACAAGGAATTGGCCAGGGTCAGGAACACCACCAAGGCAAAACTGATGTCGTACCCCAGCGCCTGCACAACCAGAAACATCCTGACGATCTCCGCTGTCCAGCCCAACAAGCCCCAAAACGTGGCCGTGGGCAGCCGCTGAAAGCTGCCCATCGTACCCTCATGGAACCGCTCGTAGCGAAGGGCCATCCACGGCGGCATGCGTCTGAGTAAAAACCCTCTGGCCCAGGTCATACCCACCAGCATGACGGCCAAACCAACCACCAATGACACCGCCAGACCCAGGACAACCCAAGTCACGCTGTCGCCACTGTCCAGCAGAAAGGGCACGGCGGCCAGTAGCAACAACGCCACCAATACTGTGTCCAGAGACCGCTCCGCCAAAATAGTACCGATTGTGCGGGAGAATGAACCGTTCTGCTCGTCTCGGTAGAGGTAGGCCCGGTAGGCATCTCCCAGCCGGAGCCAACCAACGGAATTGGCGAACCAACTGAGCAATACAAGTTGGCTGCAGTAAATCACTCCTGGCACCTGAGCGCCTGGGGCGGCGGTATTCTGTAACAACAGATGCCAGCGGATGCCTCGGAACAAGAAAGTGGTGTAGTGGACAACGAAGGCCAGAGCCAGGTACCAGGGATTGGCGCCTGTGACCCGGTCCCACATCGCGCTCAGGTCAACATCGAACCTGGTAACCATGAAGACCAGAAAGAGGGCTGCCAGGCCCATCGAGACAATGGCCGGCAGTGATAGGACTCGCCGCAAGATAGAAGGTCGTACGGCCTCGGATTCGTCCTGTGAGTATTCGTCCTCGGGCATTAGATCAACGGGCTAGACGGCATGCATGGCTAGCGAAGCTGCTTGGGCAGGCTGAACGTGATGTCTTCCTCAACGCCCGATATCATGGTCACCTTGTCTGGTGACAAACTATCGATCACGCTCTCAACCAACACCTCTGGTGTGGAAGCCCCGGAGGTGATACCAACGTTATTCTTGCCTACTAGCCATTCTGGCTTGATCTCTTCCGGCCCGTTGATTAGATAGGCCGGAACTCCCAGGGACTCGCCCACCTCCCTGAGTCGATTGCAGTTGGAGCTATTCTGCGCTCCGATCACCAAAACAATGTCTACTAACCCGGCCATCTTATAGACGGCGTCCTGCCGGTTGGTGGTGGCGTAACAGATGTCGTTTCGCACCAGGGCGTTGGGGAATTTGGCTTTGATGGCGTCAATGGCCTGGGCGGTATCGCCAACGGAAAGCGTGGTCTGAGTGAGCACCGCCACTTCTTCTTCAGAATCCCAACCAGTGAATTCCGTTTCCCCTTTATCATCGACCAGGGTCATCTCCACCTGGCCCATGGTGCCGCGAACTTCCTGATGGCCCTTATGCCCCACCAGCAAGACTTTCTTGCCCTCGCGGTGGTATTTCTTGGCCTCGTTATGGACTTTGGTGACCAGAGGGCAGACAGCGTCAATCACGGTCAGGTTCAGCGCCTTGGCCTTAATAAAATCGTCTGGAGGGGAGCCGTGGGCGGAGAATACCACCAGCGAGCCCTCAGGCACTTCTTCGATGTCTTCTACAGTAATTGCGCCACGCCGCTCCAAGTCACTGACCACGTACGGGTTATGGACGATCTGATGTTTAACGTAAACCGGCGGTCCATACTTCCTCAGGCACATATCTACCACGTCAATGGCCCGAACCACACCGGCACAAAATCCCCTGGGGGAACTGAGTAAGACCTGCAAGGCCTTGCCTCCTATATTGACCTGGAAGACGGTAAATCGGATTGTAAAAACCGCCCCAGTTCGTAAGCGCTTATAGTCCCGGTTAGCTGCCATCGAGACTTTTATTAGTGTCCCAACCTAAGCCGTTAGGGGCAACGTTCAGACGCTGTTAATCATAGCGTATGCGGTTGTTTATTTATACGTGTTTAAGCTCGGGTGAAATTCGCGGAATTACCCCTTTTTTGCGGCAATCACTATGCTATAATCGGCCTTGCTCAAAATCCAAAATTCGGTACAACCATGTCTGATTACAAATACCTCCTACTTGAAAAAGACCCGGTGGAACATATCGCGCGGTTGACCATCAATCGCCCTGACCGCCGAAACGCCCTGACCGATGAAGCCACTGAAGAAATGGGCCATGCCCTAGAAGATGTGGCCGATGACGACAACATGCGGGTCCTGATCCTCACTGGCGCCGGAGGTTCATTCTGCGCTGGCGCTGATTTGAACACCTTGAAAGGTGGCAGCGACCCCGGTGTACTTACCTCTGAGAACAGCGACGACATCCGCCGGGGCTTCAGGGGCCCTCACAAAATGATTCTGGCAGTGCAACGGATGGAAAAGCCGGTCATAGCCATGATCGACGGAACCGCCGTGGGGGCAGGGTTCGACCTAGCCTGCGCCTGCGACATACGCATCGCCACAACCAAGGCCCGCTTCATGGTGGCCTACATCCGCGTGGGTCTCTTCCCAGGCTTTGGCGGCACCTGGCTCTACCCCAGAACTCTGGGCAGCATGGGCAAGGCCGCAGAACTGCTGTTCACCGGTGACTTCCTAGAAGCTGACGAGGCCTACCGCCTGGGCTTCTTGAACCGCTTGGTGGAAGTTGAAGACCTGGAATCAACTACAATGGAAATGGCAAAGAAAATCGCAGCCGGCCCGCCTGTGGCCATGCGCCTTTCCAAGCTGATGCTCTATAAAGGTCTGGAGTTTGACCTTGAAACGGCCTTGAAGATGGCCGCCGCTGCGGAGACAATCACGCTAACCTCCCGTGACCACGAGGAGGGCACGCTGGCAATCCGAGAAAAGCGTAAACCAAACTACGAGGGCCGTTAATGAACCCGATTCTTGACGAGCTAAAGGTATTCACTGGGAATGGCCACCCGGCTCTGGCCCAGTCAGTCTGCGATTATCTCCAGATTCCCCTGGGGAAAGCTGAGGTTTTTAAGTTCGCCAACGACAACTCGTTCGCCCGGATTCATGAAAACATCCGTCAGCGTGACGTCTTCATAGTCCAGCCCACCTGCTTCCCGGTCAACGACAACCTAATGGAATTGTTGATTATGATTGACGCCTGCAAACGGGCGTCGGCCGGTCGTATCACCGCCGTGGTCCCCTATTACGGCTACGGACGCACCGACAAGAAAGACCAACCGCGTGTTCCCATCACCGCCCGCCTGGTGGCCGACCTACTAACCGCTGCCGGGGCCGACCGCCTCCTCACTGTGGATCTCCATGCCGGTCAGATTCAGGGTTTCTTCAACATCCCTGTTGACGAACTGACCACACTGCCCATCATGGGAGAGTATTTTGAGGCCAAAGAGTTGCAGGACTTGGTCGTGGTAGCCGTTGATATTGGTATCAGCAAAAAAGCCCGTGACATGGCCGAACGACTGGGTGCCCCCCTTGCCATCATCGAAAAACGCCGTGTCGGCAACGACGACAAGAACGAGACCATGAACGTTATCGGCGATGTGGAAGGCAAGATTGCCCTGACCTTTGACGATGAGATCGATACTGGCGGCACCATCATCAATGCCGCAAAAGCGTTGTCTGAGCAGGGCGTCAAAGAAGTCTTCTGTTGCGTCACCCACCCGGTCCTCTCCAGAGACGCCGCCGAAAGGATGGGCAAAAGCCAGTTCAAAGAGGTTGTCGTGGCCGACACAATTCCCTTGTCATCCGAAAAGCGTAACGGTAAATTCACCGTGTTGTCGGTTGCTCCCCTACTGGGTGAGGCCATCTACCGGATTCACAAGGGCCTGTCCGTGGGCGACCTGTTCAGCAAAACCGTCTAGCTTTTTACTCCACGGGTCCACCGACCAAATGCCTTTTTCTCACGAACGCGATTCGCGAACCCATTTCACGGTATAATTTGCCGTCTGGCTTTGCCCTGTGGGTTTGTTAGATATCTAAGTTATGTAATTCCACTCAGTCGCAAATAGTCGAGCAGCCCAGGCTACCCGGCAAGAAAAAGTAATTTGGAGGACTATTCACCGATGTATGACCTGATCGTAAAGGGCGGCACAGTCGTTGACCCTTCCCAGAAGCTAAACGCCATCAGCGATGTTGCTATTCAGGACGGCAAGATCGCCAAGATTGCCGTAGACATCCCCGCTGAAGAGGCCAAAAGGGTTGTTGAAGTCAAAGGCAAGGTTGTAACCCCTGGCATAATCGACATCCACACCCACGTCTATTCCGGTGTTACCGATAACGGTGTTGACCCAGACATTGGCGGCGTCCGCGCCGGCGTGACCACCATGGTCGACGCCGGAAGCTCCGGCTGCGACACTTTCCATGGTTTCCCGGAGCACATCATTCCCAACACCGCCACTGAAATCATCGTCTTCCTGCACATTTGCAGGACCGGTCTGGCCACCAACCCGGACATCTTCAGCCCCCAAAGCATCGATCTGGACAAGACGATTGAGACCATTACCAATTCCAAAGGTGTGATCACCGGCGTCAAAGCGCGGATGGTTTCCCCCGCTCTTGAGATCATGGGCATGGAGATGCCCAAGATGGCCAAACGTGCGGCGGTGGAGGCTGGTGTGCCGCTGATGGTGCACATTGGAGACACCCTCAAGCGCTACGACCCGAATGTTATCCGTGAACTGTTGCCCATCTTGGACAAGGGAGACATTGTCACCCACTACTTCACCGGCAACCCCGGCGGAGTGCTGGATAATGACGGCAAGCTGGTTCCCGAGGCCAAAGAAGCCCACGATAGGGGCGTTTGGTTGGATACTGCCCACGGACGCATGAACTTCACCTTTGATGTGGCCGACAAAGTCCTAGACCAAGGCGTGCTGCCCCACTGCATCAGCACCGACCTGACAGTGCCAGGCCGCCAGATAACCGTCCACAGCATGACCGAGATGATGACCCGCTTCCTGGCCATGGGCTTCACCTTTGACCAGGTGGTGACCATGTCCACTGAGAACCCGGCCAAGGCCGTGGGAGTCGCAGATCGACTTGGCACACTGGCCGTTGGCAAACAGGCCGACCTGTCAGTGCTAGAGATCAAAGACGGCAACTGGATGGTCTATGACATCCTGGGCGTCGGCAAAAAGAGCGACAAGGCCGTCATCCCAATCATGGCTATCAAGAAGGGCGAAATCTACGAAGCCGGTTGGGGTCCGCGCCCCTGGGGCTGGGAGCCGGACGAGGCGTAAACAGACACCGAGTGCTTAAATAAAAGAAGAGGCGTCCCGA
>JAPKDE010000270.1 GCA_028822675.1 Dehalococcoidia bacterium
GGTCAAATACCCAAAGCCCCGACCGAGTTCATGGGCGGGGCTTTGGGTATTTGACCAAGCCGGTTCTGGTTCGGGCTAGACCAACAGCGGCTCTTCCACGCCGCTTGGAACGTCCACGTCAAAGGCGTTCACGTTCAGGGCCAACATGGCGTAGTAGCCCATCATAGTGGTCAGTTCGGTCAATAACAGGGCTCCGAAATGGTCGATGGCCGTTTTGAAAGTGGCGTCGCTCACCCGGTTGGTGTCAAACAGCTCGGTGGCGTAATCGACCACAATCTGCTCCGCTCCTTCCAGCTTGGGTAGCGGCTTCTTGTCGCGTAGAGCGTCGACAAACGCGTCGCTGATGCCTTCTTTACGGGCGCGGGCGGCGTGGGCAAACCAGATGTACTGGCAGTCTTTGGCCCGTGCGGTCATGATCATGACCATCTCTTGGATGTTTTGCGGCAGTTCAGATTCTTCTCTGAAGTAGAAGACCAGGTGGTTGGCCCGTTTGCGCATCTCCGGGCTGTTGATCATCACCGAGCCGGGGCCGTTCTCCATGGCGTTTTTGCTGATGGCGACCTCGCTGTCAAAGGCTGCTCGGTATTTCTCTGGTACCTGGTCTCTGGTTGCTGTGGGTGTTCGTGCCATTTATTTACTCCTGATTGATGGACGGGTGATTTATGGGTGCGTTTAATGACTTTGGCCGCATGATAACCACCAGCCACCCGCACAGCAAGATGAACATTGGCGGTAAAATCGGATAAACTAGGGTCGATTACTCCGGCAACCACTCGGGCCAACAAATTGATTTTGAAGGACTCACAGTTGAATTTCTCTCACGTTTACTCGGGAAACCCAGTCGACCGCGGCGAAACAGTACGCCGCGACGATGAATGGATCTCAGATAAAAGCAAAGACTCCACAAGTAAATTCCTGCCCCTTAGGGACCTGAATATACTGGTCACCGACAAGGGAACCGGCGGCGCTGATGATGGCTTGGGCTGGGTTAGTGTGGCGGATTTGACTCGTTTAGGCGTGGATAAAGCTCCCATATTCCTGGGACTTTTAGACGACACTGCCCATTTCACAGTGGATATTTCCGGTCAGGAAAAAGCGGTTGCAGAGCTTAGTGAGGGGAATGGGTTCCGTTTTGTGGACGCCAGGTCAGTAACGGATATTCTCAGTCCCGCTGATTCCGGCATAATTGCTCAGGCCAGGGCTCAGGTCAACTGGCACAACGTGAACGGTTTCTGCTCTATCTGCGGCGGCGAAACGCTGATGGGTCGCGGCGGTCAGGTGCGCAAATGCTCCGAGTGCGAGAAAGAAAACTATCCGCGTACCGACCCCGTTATCATCGTGGTGGTATCTGACGGCGACCGCTGTCTATTGGGGCAGTCCCGCCGAGGCCGCCTGAACCGGACCAACACCTACTCTGCTCTGGCCGGGTTTGTTGACCAGGGTGAGTCCATTGAAGAGGCCGTGGCTCGGGAAGTGATGGAAGAGGCTGGTATCCAGGTTGGCCAGGTGCGTTACCACTCATCCCAGCCCTGGCCCTTCCCGTCATCGCTGATGATTGGCTGCCACGCAGACGCCGCCACAACTGAGATAAACTTCGACGCCGACGAAATGAACGATGTCCGTTGGTTCTCCCGGGACGAAGTGGCATCTGCTCTACAGGGCAAGAACGAGAACCTGGCTGTGCCGCAGCCCATTGCCATTGCCCATCACCTGATTACAGCCTGGATCAACGGCGATTAGGGGGCGAGCCAGACTTCCTCACCCTTGAGATTGGTTGGGTCGAAGACAGTCACACCGTCGCCCTGGCCGGTGATGCCGCCGTCAGGGTGGCCGATAAGCTCGCCGTCGGCGTCTAACAGATCGCTGAACTGGTCACAGCATTCCATCACCACGTAGTAGACGGTCTCACCTTGAGATTGGTATTTGGTGATGGATCTGGGCGGGTTATCCAAGGCTTCGGCTTCCAGGTTGGTCAGCCATTTTGTCAGCCAATCCGGAGCAATATCCTCGCTGGGTTTAGTCCAATCCACCAACACTGAAGTGGTTTCCACGTTGCCTATGTCATCTTCAATTCGTATATCGTGCTGTCCAGCGGGCACAGCTTCGAATACGTAATTCAAGACAGGGACGACAGCATAGTCGAACCTGGTTGGTGGCTTGTCGTCCAGCTTTACTGTGACGACTGCTGTGGGATGAAGAAATAGAGACACAATGACTGTGTCTTTATTGACCGATATTTCTTCCAATGCCCATTCGGCCGCCGGGCGCGGTGTGGGAACCTCCGTTTGCAGTACCGGTGTCTCGGTTGGTGCCTTAGTGGCCACAGTTGGCACGGCTGAGCAGGCGACAGCCAGGGCGACAATGAGCCCGGCTATGACAAAAAGTATCTTTTTCATTGATGTTTCTCCCAGCGTTTCAGCCAGTGTCCCTCTGGTTCATCGACCTGTTCCATATCTGCTAGACGAATGGGAACACAGGTTTGTTCCGTATGCGCCACTTCTAGAGTACCGCTGTATCGAGTATTGCGCTTATAATAGCCCGCGACCCACTCCTAGGTGAGGCGGCCTTACTGTCTATTCTAAGCCAGATTAATCAACCAAGAGAGGACCCTATTCATGACACAAAATCTAAAGATCGACCGCGAAAAAACCGCGGTCTTGATAATGGATTTCCAGCAGAGAATGATCAACAACAATGCCAGTGAGCCGGAAGACGTGATCAAGAAAGCAGCCCAGGTTCTGGCCGGCGCGCGCGGCGCTGGGATTCCGGTCATCTATGTGATGCACCGTGGCGGCGGTCTGGTTGAGTACGCACCGGACGTGGAAATGCACGAGGGTGTATTGCCGGAAGATGGCGAACTGATTCTGACCAAGGTCCGCCCTGGCCCCTTCTCCACCACCAAGCTGGATGTGACCTTGCGGGAGATGGGTTGTGAAACCATCGTGATTATGGGCGTATCTACCAGCGGCTGCGTTCTTTCCTGTACCCGTTGGGCAGTCGACGTAAACTATAAATTCGTGGTGGTCTCGGACGGCTGTTCCGACTCTGACCCCGAGGTGCACCGCGTATTGACCGAGAAAATCTACCCCCGATTTGGCACCGTAGTCAACGCCGAGGAATTCCTGAACGCCATTTAAACCGCTAAACACCCGGCTAATACGCAACTTGGGAGAAAACACATGAAGTACGACGTAATCGTGGTTGGCGGAGGGTCTGCCGGTTCAGTAGTTGCTGCCAGAGTGGCTGAAGACCCAAACAAGACGGTATTGCTGCTGG
>JAPKDE010000271.1 GCA_028822675.1 Dehalococcoidia bacterium
CAGAAGATACGGAGGGAACCATGGCTAGGAAGACGAAACTGATGCAGCGCGTAGAGAAAGAGTTCCAGCGGCCCCTGGAGCGCCTGCTGCCCGAGAAGGTTAATGAGGTTGGTCTTTCGGCCACTGCCGAAGAATTAGGCGTCAGCAAAGCTACTCTCGGCTACTGGCTACTGAAACTGGGTATAAATGTACGCCGTGTAGCATTAGCTCCTGGTGAAACCCTCGAAGTTAAGCGTATCAGCTAAATCCTTGAATCCTTAGTTCTTTAAAAGCGCTTCGCTTTTAGCAAAAAGCCCCGTCCTTACGTGATCAGGACGGGGCTTTTCTTTTTGTCTGTATTTTTATCTGTAACTAACGAAGTCTGAGCTGCCAAGCCATTAACCACCGGTGGGTTCATTCTTCAGCGTCACCCAGAAAATATGAGTGTCCTCTCGTCCTATTTAAGGCCGTTTTTGTGAGGGCACCCATATTACAGGTCATATGAACCACAAATCGCCGTCTAGCCACGTCAGAATCTAACTGTGGAAGATATCCTCAGGCAAAAACGCCGACACCGTGACATTTGGCAGGTCGACCACGTTGCTAATCCTGAGGTCCACCGCCACGCTGCAGATGATGTACGCCTGTTCTTTGGACCAACCCCGTTCTTGGAGTAGATCAATCATCTGGATCAGTGCGTTACGCGCTGCCAGTGTCAGATCCTCTCCTTCCTGGGTTCCGTCCTCCCGGATGGGCATCCCCATGGTAGCGATGAAGTTTCGGGGCGCGGCCCATTCCGGCGGTAGGAAATAACCGGGATGAGAGAACCTGGGAAAGATTATGTTATTCCGGGCGGCCTCTCCCTTTCTCAGGTGAAACTTGACCACTGCGGTAGCGCCCATCTCAATGGCCGTTATGCAGCATTCGCCGTCACCCTGAGCGAAGTGTCCGTCACCGGCGGAATACAGCCCGCCGTCCACGTTCACCGGTATCATCAGCCGGGAACCCTTGGTCAATTGCTTGGCGTCCACATTGCCGCAGTTCTCCCGTGGCGGAATGGTCCGCAGACCCTCGGTGGCAATCACGCCCTCCGGGACCGCATCTTCAGCGTCGGGTGGGAAAGCCGTACCGCCGCGACGGACCAGGTCGGCTTCCCGGTCTCTCCAAGCATCCATCTGAACTCGGGACGGCGCGATACCTGCGGTACCCATGAACGACCCATTGGGTAGCCTCACACCAGGCAAGTCCTTGGATGTTGCCCAGCCGTCTTTCATTTCCCAGTGGACGACAAATGACGTTGGGAACAGGTCACGCAGGAACCCGGCACCCGGTCGGTTGCGGGTCCAGCCATATTCCTGAGGGATGATGTCAACGTACTCGATCTCCAGCAGGTCACCCGGCTCGGCCCCTTTTATGTAAACCGGGCCGGTTAGGGGGTGTCCCACCTTTCCGGCGAAACCGTCAAAGTCGGCAACCGTAACGCTGGCGTTCATCTGCCCGTCGGAGGCGTCGCGTGTTTCCAGTGAAACTTCCTCGCCGGGATCCACTTCGATTATTGGAGTTATATCCGGGTGCCAGCGATTATGCCCTTTACCCGGATCGTCCTTCAGCCGCTTACTGCGGTCAATCTCAATGCTTTTCATCTAATCTCCGAAGCCGTCAGGGATCGATGGCTGACGGCTGAAATCTGTTGGCGACCGCTTTACAACGACCAGTCGTCAGGGGTGTTGGGCATGGCCATCGGCTTGATCATGATTTCTAGCAGCGCTGCCTGACCGTTTTCTGTGGCAGTGATGGCCCGCTGCAAGGCGGGTCCAACATCAAGCGGGTCTTCCACGCGTTCCGACCAAGCGCCCAAGCCCTCGGCAACCTTGCTCCAGTTGCCGGTTAGTTTAGCCATGTCCGGTGGCGGTCCGGTAGGGCCGTTCATGCCCAGGAGTCCTCCGCCGGTGCCCTCATTGTTAACTAATATAGTGAGCGTGGAGATACCCATCCGAACGGCAGTCTCCAGTTCCATACCAACCATGCCAAACGATGCGTCGCCCAAAAGATGAACCACCAGGTCGTCGGGTCGTCCGAGCTTGGCACCGATGGCTCCGCCCAGTGACCAACCCATCGCGGCCATGCCACCCATGCCCACGTAGCTGCGGGGCTTGGTGGCCTGCCAGAACGGCGACATATAACCTCGGCTACCGCCGGCATCATGGAGGGCAATGGTCTTGTCCGGGTCGATTATCTTGGCCAACTCGTGCACTACTCGGTAGCCGGTGGTGGGGGCTGAAGTGTCATTGACGATGTCTGCCCACTCGGCCGCTTGTTTGTCTTTGGCCTGCTTGATCTCGCTAACGACTTCCTCTTTTAGACCGCCCTTCCCTGGGCCGACCCGCTCTTTAACGGCTGCTAATATGGCGCTGAGTGCCAACTTGGCATCGGCCAAAATCGGCACGGCTGCCTGGTATTGTTTGTTCAGGTCTGCCTCATCGGCGTTCACGTGAATCAGGCTGACGCCTTCAGGAATCGGTCGGCCGTCGGTACCATTGGGCAGACGGTAGGAGTTGCCCACCGCCAGAACCACATCGGCTTTACGGTTCATGTGCATCGAGGCTCCGCTGGCGTACCGACTACGCGGATAGCAGCCCATCCCCATGGAGAGGGGATGGTTCTCCGGGAACACGCCCTTGGCTACCAGCGTGGTCGCCACTGGCATGGACAGTAATTCGGCCAGTTCTTTAGCCTCGTCCCATGCCTCTGCGGATAGGACACCGCCGCCCAGGTTCAAAACGGGCATTTTTGCGTTGACCAGCAAATCTGCGGCCTTGGCCACTGCATCGGCGTCCGGAGCGGCCCGATGTCCGGGGCCGACCGGCTCGTATTCCAATGAACCGTCGGGAACTTCAGTCATCAATACGTCATTGGGCATCTCCAGCACCACCGGTCCGGGGGAACCGGAGCGGAGGGCGGTAAAGGCCCGGCGCATGATTGACGGGATGTCTTCAACCTTGGCCATGGTTCCTCGCCACTTGACCAGCGTGTCAAAGATGTCAGCGGAGACCTCTTGTTGCACCTGTTTACCCAATTGAGACAAGGGGACCTGTCCCATCAATAGAAGAACAGGGATGTTGTCGGCGAATGCGCCGGCAATTCCGGTCAGAGTATTGGTGGCGCCAGGGCCAGTGCCGGTCATTGCCACGCCTACCTTGCCGGTGGCGCGAGCGTAACCGTCGGCGATCTCGACACCCAGTCTCTCGTTCCTAGCCGCGAAGACCTTGATGGTTTTCGACTCCCTAAGAC
>JAPKDE010000272.1 GCA_028822675.1 Dehalococcoidia bacterium
CTATTGTCCAACCCAAGAATGGTGTAGTCCACATCGTAAAAGATATTCTTCGGCTGCTAACGGGCCCTCTTAGTCCTCTATATATGTCGTATCGCTGATACGGGTCAGGATTATAGTCCAGACAACTCGTATATTCATTGTTCCAGATTTACCGTTTATGTCAATTTCTTGACTGTATTCTGGATATTTTAACTAGCTTCGGCAATGGCTGATTCTACCGCGGCGCTGCTACCACCAACCATTAATTTGTCGCCAACTTTAATCAGGGGTCGCCGCACCAACTTGGGTTCCTGAAGCATCAGGTTAACCATTTCGTCATCTGATAGCTCTTTATCTGCCAGGCCCAACTTCTTCAGGCTAGGGCTACGGCGAGCGAAGATGTTCTCCGTGCCGCCCATGGCCGCCAAGTCGCGAATCTCAGACTCGCTGAACGTCTCTTTGAAGAAATCCCGGTCAACTACCTCTAGTCCGTTCTGCAAGAGCAACTCCCTTGCTTTGCGGCAGGTCGATCAACGGGGCCACCAGTAAAATTCAACAGTCTGGCTCAATTGGGCCTCCAAATCAGCGTCAGAATCATAGAGTCACGCGTAAAAACCCGATACTCTCCAAAATCCCCGACACATTTTATACCCGCATTAGGGATATTAAAAGGGGTATTTTAGCCGCTTTCCGAAGCCGCTTTCTGGAGTTCGTACAACTTGTTGATGGCTTGCAGCGGTGTTAGGTTTGGGATGTCCAATTCTTGGAGCAATCCCTTCAATCTGCCTTCGTCGTTGAACAGCGCCATTTGCTGGGATGGTTCGCCCTTAATCTGACCGGCAGAACGACTTCGAGACCCACCATTTTGTTCGCTCTCGCTCTCCAAGGCAGCAAGCACTTCCCAAGCCCGGCTGATTACGCCCTGGGGCAACCCGGCCAATTGAGCCACGTGGACTCCGTAGCTCTTATCCGCGCCGCCAGGCACTATCTTGTGCAAGAAGACCACCTTGTTGCCTTCTTCGGTGACCGCCACGCTGCAGTTACGAACACCAGGAAGATTGGCCGACAACTGGGTCAGCTCATGATAGTGGGTGGCAAACAGGGTCTTGCACCCCAATCGCGGGTCGTTATGGATGTGCTCGATGACTGACCGGGCGATGGCCAATCCATCATAGGTGCTGGTGCCCCGGCCAATCTCGTCCAGGATCACCAGAGAACGGGGCGTGGCCTGGTTCAAGATTGCCGCTGTCTCAACCATCTCCACCATGAACGTGGACTGGCCGGTTGCCAGGTCGTCTTGCAATCCCACCCTGGTGAAGATGCGGTCAACCAGGCCGATGGTCGCATCCGACGCCGGCACAAAGCAGCCTACCTGGGCCATGAGCGTGATAATCGCCACCTGCCGGATGTAGGTGGATTTACCAGCCATGTTGGGGCCGGTCAGCACCATCACCCGGGTCTCGTCGTTGGACAGTTCAACGTCGTTCGGCACGTAGGCCCCAACGTCCAAAACCCGTTCCACCACCGGATGGCGGCCATTCACAACGTGGATGGCGTTACCCATGTCCAGTTTGGGACGGACGTAGCCGTTCTCCACTGCGGCGTCGGCCAGGCCCGAGAACACGTCCATCCTGGCGATACCTGCAGCAGTGCGACCAATGGCCACGGCAGACTCGGCCAGTTGGGCACAGATTCGGTGGTAGACCGACTTCTCTGCCTCTTCAAGGCGTTCCCGGGCGTTCAGAACCAAGGACTCGTATTCTTTCAGTTCCGGGACGATGTAGCGTTCGGCGTTGGTCAGGGTCTGGCGGCGGATATAGTCCTCTGGGACCTTGTCAATATTCGCCTTGCTGACCTCGATGTAATAGCCAAAGACCTGGTTGTAGCCGACCTTCAGGCCTTTGATTTCAGTGCGTTCTCGCTCGCGTTGTTCCAGTCCAGCAATAAATTGGCGGGCGTTGGTGGACGCGTTTTTGAGGTCGTCCATCTCCGGAGCAAACCCTGGTTTGATGACGTTACCGTCGCCCACGGCTCCCACCGGGTCTGGTGCGATGGATTCTTCGATCAACGCGCAAACGTCCGGCAAGGGCGACACCTGGTTGTGCAGCCAGTCCAGGTTTGGAGAATCGAGCAACTCACGCAGTCCGGGTATCGCCGATAGACCGTCTTTCAGGGCAATCAATTCTCTGGGTGTGACTGTGCCAGAAACAACGCGCCCAACGATGCGTTCCATGTCGGATATCTTGTTCAAGGCTGCGATGGCGTTGGCCCGCTTGAAGCCGTCTAAGAAGAAGTGGTCCACTGCATCTAGTCTTTGTTCCAGTTCGGCTATGTTCAACAGCGGTTGGCCCAGCCATTGGCGCAGCAGCCGACCTCCCATGGGGGTTTTGGTGCGGTCTAAAGCCGCCAGCAGGGATAGCTCTTTACTGTCATTGCGGCCGGCGGAAAATAGCTCAAGGTTGCGGCGGGTCTGGGAATCCAAGGCCATGAAGCTGCCGGTGGTGTAGACGGACAGATTGCCCAGTTGGAGTTTGGCCGCCTTTTGGGTCCGGGCCAGGTATTCAACTATGGCCCCGGCAGCGGCAACGGCCAGGTCCATACCCTCGCAGCCAAACGACTCCAATGTCAGGATCCCAAAGTGGGACAACAGCGCCTGCCGAGCTTCTTCCGGATGAAATGACCGGGCTTCGACTGGTGTTAGCTCATAGCGAGGTACTGCGCCGTTACTGGCAGCATCGGTCCAGTTCGGAAGGTCGTCAAAGTTGGAAACGAGGACCTCTGCGGCCTCGATACGTTCCAGTTCCAGGGGCAGTTCGTGGAGGGTTAACTCGGTGGCTAAGAACTCGCCGGTGGTGATGTCGATGTAGGCTAGGCCGGCGCGTCCATTGGACTCGGAAACCGCAGCCAGGTAGTTGTTGGTCTTCTGGTCCAGCAGGGCAGATTCCAGCACAGTGCCGGGGGTAACAACGCGGACAACGTCTCGGTCGACCAGTCCCTTGGAGGTGGCCGGGTCGGAAATCTGCTCGCAGATGGCAACCTTGTGGCCCTTCTTAATCAGCCGGGCAAGGTAGGTGTCCAGAGAATGAGCCGGAACACCGGCCAGGGGTACTTTTAGGCCCTTGCCCATGCTGCGGGAGGTGAGGGTAATCTCGAGTTCCTTGGCGAAGAGCACAGCGTCGTCGTCGAAGGTCTCATAGAAGTCACCCATCCGAAATAGGAGTATGGCGTCCGGATGGGCACCTTTAATCTTGAGATATTGGTTGCGAATCGGCG
>JAPKDE010000046.1 GCA_028822675.1 Dehalococcoidia bacterium
GTGGTTCGACTGGTCCGATATATCGAGACTCTCGACCTCAGTCGGAGCTCACCATGAGCGGAGAAATGGTGTTGGTTTACCGGAACCAGCCCATGCCGCGGAAGAAGCCGCGCAGGTAGGCTATCTGGCCGCCGTGGGCCACTGTGTCCCAAACCATCTGACCCATACACACCGCAATGGTTCGGGGCTCAGGTACGTTGCCCAGAACGATCTTCCGTTCCAGTTCTTCGGGCGTTATATTGGCCAAGAAATCTCTGGTGTGGTTTTTTACCGACTCATAGTAGGCCAGTTGCACCGATCTTGTAGGCGGGTTCCACTGGGCCACCTTGGCTGCGCTCCAGCCAACACCACGGTCGTCTTCGTCGGCAGCCATATCAAACTGCTTGTGCCATTCTTCGGAGATCCAAATCTGAGGCGCATCGCGAAATCGCGTCTGGATGAACATGTCAGTCACGCGAGTCAGATGCCACAGGATCCAGGCCACCGAGTTGCACTGATCCGTGGGCTGGCGACTCATCGCAGCGTCGTCCAAATCCCTCAGGGCTTCGTCGATCATATCCCAATTACGTTCCATCGCCAATGACACCGGATCAACTGGGCTGGCCATGTGCTCCTCCATTTTTCGAACAGTTATAGAAAGGCTAATAACACGCCTAGACTAGTCGAATTCCAAGTCCAGGCTAATATCTAAAGCGTTCACAGAGTGGGTCAGACCGCCGATAGAAATCAGGTCCACTCCAGTCTCCGCCACTGCCCGGACGGTGTCATAGGTGATGCCTCCGGAGGCTTCAACGATGGCTTGGTTGCCAATCACTTGCATCGCGGCCGCCATCTCAGGCACGGTCATGTTGTCCAACATAATGATGTTGGCACCGGCCTCCAAAGCTTCTTTAACCTGGTCCATGCTCTCTACTTCCACCTCAACCTTGATGGTGTGGGAGGCGCGGGCCAAGGCCAATTGGATCACTTCTTTCAGGCCCATTTCACGAAAACTGTTGGCCTGGATGTGATTGTCTTTGATCAGGATGCCGTCGGCCAGGTTCATGCGGTGGTTGAATCCGCCGCCCATCCTGACTGAATACTTGTCCAGATATCGGTGGCCGGGTACAGTCTTGCGAGTGTCTACTATCCTAGCTTTGAGTCCTTGGATCTCCTGCACGTAGCGGTTGGTGTCACTGGCAATTCCGCTCATGCGTTGCATGAAGTTCAGGGCGATGCGCTCTGCCCGCAGTATGCCGGCGGCTGAGCCACGGACCTCGGCGATATCATCGCCCGGCGTCAGTGGAGCACCGTCTTGCAGGATCGCTTTTACTTCCAGAGTGGGGTCAACACGCTTAAAAACCGCGATGGCCACATCTACTCCGGCCAAAACGCCGATGGCCTTGGCTCGCAGCATGCCGGTGCCCTGTATCTCAGGCGGTACTACTGCTTGGGTAGTGGGGTCGTTAAACGTCTGGTCTTCTGCAACTGCAGCATCAATCAAAGAATGAACGTCAGGGGGGAACTCGGTCATGTTAAGTCTTCCTCGGTATTTCTATCATAGCCGGGTAAAACCCGGAGTCGGGAGAATCCCAACCCTTCAGGCGGCACAATTGTACCGCAACTGCCATGACTGGGCCAGATGGAAAAAGGCACAGGAAATACAAGCAGGAAATTTATGCATAAGGAACAGTGGAAAACCGGGCGGGACTAGATACGCCGGTTATCGGAGGGACAACATCCGTTCCAGTGCGATTTTGGAGTCCCGTTGGATATCTTCCGGCACGGTAATCTCGTTGTTGACCTTGCCTTCCAGCAATCCTTCCAACATCCACAGCACATAGGCTGGGTGGACGCGGTACATGGTGGAGCAGGGGCAGGTCACCGGGTCCAGGCAGAACACAGTCTTGTCTGGGTTGTTGATGGCCAGGCGGTTGACCAGGCTCACTTCAGTGCCGATACCCCACTTGCTACCGGGAACGCCTGAATTGACCTTTTCACGGATGAACTCAGTTGAACCAACCATGTCAGCGGCTTGTACAGTCTCCATGGGGCATTCCGGGTGAACAATAATGTTGATATCTGGGTGAAGGGCCCGAGCCGCATTAATCTGGCTCACGGTGAAACGGGTGTGCACCGAGCAATGTCCCTGCCACAAAACCATTTTGGCATTGCGGAGCTGCTCAGGTGTGTTGCCACCCATCTGGCGGAATGGGTTCCAGACCACCATCTCGTCCAAAGGGATGCCTAGTTCCAGCGCAGTGTTGCGGCCCAGATGCTGGTCAGGCAGGAATAGCACTCGTTCGCCCTGTTCAAAGGCCCACTCAAGGACTTTCTTAGCGTTGGACGATGTGCAGACAGCGCCGCCATTGCGACCACAGAGGGCCTTAATGCCGGCAATCGAGTTCATATACGTGACCGGAATGATCCCGCCGGGACCTAGGACATCTTCCAAATCGGCCCAGGCATCATCAACGTCTTCCATTGGTGCCATATCGGCCATGGAACAACCAGCGGTGATATTAGGCAGAATTACTTTCTGGTGGGGTGCGGCCAATATGCAAGCGGTCTCAGCCATGAAATGTACGCCGCAGAAAATTATGTAGTCAGCTTCAGGACGGGAGGCAGCTTCGACGGAGAGCAGGAATGAGTCGCCTTGGAAGTCAGCATACTTAATGACTTCTTCGCGCTGATAATGATGACCCAAGATGGTCACCGTTTTACCCAGCTTGGCGCGGGCGTCTCCAATCCGTCGGTCCAATTCATCGGCGGTGTAATGCAGATAGTCGTTGGGAATCTGCTGCCACCGCACATTGACGGCCATTTCTTCAGCCAGTGGCTTGGATGGGAGCTTGTCTTCTGTCTTACAGAACGCTGAGTGCTCAATCTCGGTGATTGGCACTGTAGAGCGTCGGCTTTTTACAGCCATTAATCTTCGCCTCGATTAGTCCCCGGTGATACCGGGTTCAGCAATTTCGCTTCAACAGCCAGGGTTCCTTGCAATGACCATGGGCTGGAGCGCTCAATCTTCACTTGGACCAGATTTCCTAGATGATACGCCTCATCTTCAAAGAAAACTAGTTTGTGGGAGCGCGTCCGACCTTGCCATTTGCCCTTCCGTCGGCCTTCCACCAGCACCTCTACGTAGGTACCCATCAATTTGGCGTTTATCTCAGTTTGAATTTTTTCTTGTTGCTGATCTATCCGCTGGCGGCGGGTGGTCTTTTCTTCCTCTGGCACCGCATCTTCCATGGTGCGCGAGGCAATTGTTCCCGGCCGGGTTGAATAGGCGGCGCAGTGGACCTTGTCCAAGCGTAATTCAGCCAACAAGTCCATTGTCCGTTGAAATTGTTCTTCAGTCTCGCCGGGGAATCCCACAATAATGTCCGTGTTCAGGGCCACATCAGGCATGGTCTCGCGAATGCGACCCACCAGGCTAATGTAGTCGGCCCGGCTGTATTGACGCCGCATCTCGTCCAAGATACCGTCATCGCCGGCCTGCACGGGCAGGTTGATATGCTCACAGACCTTTGGCACGTCAGCAACGGCCTGGATGATATCTTGAGTCATAAACTTGGGGTGAGAGGTCAAGAAACGGATGCGCTCGATGCCGTCTATCTGGTCTAGCCGGGTGAAAAGATCAGCCAAGTTGGGCTGGTCCGGCAAATCGTAACCGTAGGCGTCGACCGTCTGGCCAAGTAGGGTTACTTCTTTCACGCCTCTAGCTGCCAGGATTTCCACTTCCAGGGCCACCTCTTCCACAGGGCGGCTCACCTGTCGGCCACGGCGGTAGGGGATGATACAGAAGGTGCACATCAGATCGCAGCCGTGGATGATGGGCACATGGCAGCTGATATCAGGCCTATTGGGTGCCAGCGGGCCGATACAGCCTTCCCAGTCGACTCCCAAGCGTTCGCCCACCATTTCCAGTAGCGGTTCAAATTGCTGGGGACGCATGAACACGTCAACGTAGGGGAAACGCTTGGCTAATTCATCAGACTTTGGCCCAACCATGCAGCCCATCAGGGCAATGATGCGTTCTGGTTGTTCCTTCTTTAGGGGGGCCATCCAAGCAAGATTGCTCACAACCTTGTCTTCAGCGCCTTGCCGAACAACGCAAGAATTCAGCACGATGACATCAGCGTCGGCGGCCTTTTCTACTTGTTGCACGCCCAACTGTTCCAACGCGGCTCCGAGCCGATCGGAGTCTGCGGTGTTCATCTGGCAGCCAATTGTCCAGAGGTAATAACTATTCATGAAAAGCGACTAAGGGGCTATTTAAAGGACTGGGGAGTCTAAGCTATTAGAATTACGATACGTAAATCGTAAGATAAGTTGCTTAAATGTCGTGAATATCTGTATATGTAGTGGCGGAAAGAGAGGGATTCGAACCCTCGGAACCTTTGCAGGCTCACGCGATTAGCAGTCGCGCACATTCGTCCACTCTGTCATCTTTCCCCTACAACGTAAATGTTACCAAATGGGCCAATAGCCATCAATACCCAAGCCAGACATTGATGCCGATTGAAATAGCTATGAAAAGACGAATGAGCAGGCGTGAGGCTATTATCGTACATTAATTTTTTACACTTTATTGCGCACAATATTGCTAACATTGATCGAGTTTCGATTATTTGGCTGAATACGTGATAAGATTTCGGTGTTGACACCCAATTTGACCAGCCATATGATTGAACAGAAGCTTATTGGTAAGGTAATTTGGAATGAGCCGAGTCGACAGGGCCACTAGCCGACAACAACTCGCTCAACCAAGTTAACTGTCCCTCTAACTACGGAGAAAAATACTCATGGATGAACTGGATCGTAAGATTATCGACCTACTGCAACTAGACGGTAGAGCGTCCAACGCAAAAATCGCTCGTGAAGTTGGCGTCAGTGAAGGTACCGTACGGCGTCGCTTGCGCCGTCTGGTCACCGACGACGTGGTCAAAATCATTGCAGTGCCCAACCTGGAAAAACTGGGTTACGCCACCACCGCTCTGATAGGCCTGCAGACAGGACCTGGAAAGTCTGACTCGGTTGCAGAAGCAATCGCCGGTTTGAGTGAAGCCCATTATGTGGCCATCACCACGGGCGCCTATGACGTATTCATCTGGGCCGGACTGGAATCCGCTGAAGGCTTGGGCACATTTTTGCGGACCAAGGTCGGCGTCATTGATGGCGTCCAGCGGACTGAAACATTCGTCAACCTATCCATCAAAAAGCGCACCTACGGTTTGGTCCTCTAAACCCTGCGTTCCAGCCCTAGCGGAGAGAATCAATTCTGAAGCTAAAACCACTGCCTAGTTGGCAGTGGTTTTTTCCGCCGTTGCCTTGCAAAGACGCGGCGCTATGCTATAATTCCGTTGCGTTTTTCGCCAGCCGCAGACAGGCACACATTGCCGATGCGCCTTGGTCTCAATATTGAATCGGAAGGAGCCCTTCACTATGACTTACATAATCGTCGAACCTTGCGTTGGACTAAAGGATTCGGCTTGTGTCGATGTTTGCCCGGTCGACTGTATCTACACCCGTGACCAGGACGACATGTATTACATCAGCCCTGACGAGTGCATCGACTGCGCCGCCTGTGAGCCGGTCTGCCCCGTAACGGCGATCTTTGCTGAGGACGCAGTTCCCGCCCAGTGGACCGAGTACATTGAGAAGAACTACGAGTACTTCAAGAACGTTGACCCCTCTGAGCTAAAGCGCAAGTAACCGACTCTAGGTCGCGTTTCCGTGTTCCATGACCCGTCTTCTAATTGACTGATCATTGGGGTACCTCAGTCTGGTCATGATAAAACCTTTAAAGGGTGTCCCTTTAAAGGTTTTATATCGTCACCCGGAAACCGTTAATCCCAAGATTATTTGTGGTTGACGGGTCTGTTTGCCGGTGGCAAATTATTTGACACGTCTGAAGTCACTCTGGAAATTCCTGAGAGTAAAACCAATCCGGCTAAACTTAAGTCCGAGGCTAAAAATCCCCGTTTCGCCAAGACGGCCCCGGCTGATAGAGATAGGAGCCCCACATGAACGTAGACTCAACTCCCCAGTTCGTAGAAGAAGCCTACAAGAAAATGGAGCGCAACCTTGAGGTTGTGCGGGCCAGATTCAACCGACCGCTAACCCTGGCTGAAAAACTGCTCTTGGGCCACTTGGATGATGCCACGGGCGCAGAACTAGACCCCGGCGAAAGCTACATCATGCTCAACCCAGACCGGGTCGCCCATCAGGATGTGACTGGTCAGATGGCCATTCTGCAGTTCATGCAGTCGGGCCGCACTGAAGTCGCCGTGCCAACCACCGTACACTGTGATCACTTGGTCCAGGCTCGGGTTGGCGCATCGTCAGACCTTCAAGACGCTCTCAATGAAAGTAGCGAGGTTTACCAATTTCTGGAGTCTTCCTGCCGCAAGTACGGCATGGGCTTCTGGAAACCTGGTTCAGGAATCATTCACCAGGTTAATCTAGAGAACTATGCCTTCCCGGGATGTTTGGTCATTGGCACCGACTCCCACACTCCAAACGCTGGCGGACTTGGTTGTTTGGCCATTGGTGTGGGTGGAGCCGACGCAGCCGACGTAATGGCCGGCCTGCCTTGGGAAGTTAAATACCCAACCCTAATCGGTGTAAAACTGACCGGTGAACTCAGCGGTTGGACCGCCCCCAAAGATGTAATCATCCACCTGGCTGGTGTCCTGACCGTTGCCGGCGGCACCAACGCCATCATCGAGTACTTCGGCCCCGGTGTTAACTCCATCAGCTGCACCGGCAAGGCCACCATCACCAACATGGGTGCTGAACTTGGCGCCACTGGCGATGTGTTCCCCTTCGACGAGCGGATGGCCACCTACCTGAAGTCCACTCGCCGCCCGGAACTGGCTGAACTAGCCGAGAAGTACAAGCACCTGCTCACCGCCGACCCTGAAGTTGAAGCAGACCCAAGCCAGTATTACGACCGCATCGTGGAGATTGATCTCTCCACGCTGGAGCCGCAGATCACCGGGCCTCACTCCCCCGACCGTGCACGCCCCATCTCTGCCATGGCCAAAGAGGTCATTGAAGAGGGATTCCCGGACAAGGTTTCCGCTGCATTGGTCGGTAGTTGCACCAACTCGTCCTATGAAGACATGAGCCGCTGCGCAGACATTGCCGACCAAGCAAAGGCGCACGGTCTCCATTCACTTTCCAACTTCCTGATTACACCTGGCTCAGAGCAAGTCCGTGCGACCATCTCCCGTGACGGCCAGCAGGCCGCCCTAGAAGGCATCGGCGGCACAGTCTTGGCCAACGCTTGCGGACCTTGCATCGGCCAGTGGCGACGCGACGAGATGCCTGAAGGCGAGCCCAACTCCATCGTCACGTCTTACAACCGTAACTTCCCGAAGCGCAACGACGCCAACTCGGGCACCATGAACTTCATCTCCAGCCCTGAGATGGCGGTGGCCATGAGCCTGGGCGGCAGTCTAAGCTTCAACCCAATGACCGACACATTAACTGGTGCGGACGGCGTAGAATTCATGCTTGAGGCGCCCAAACCGGCACCTGAAGTTCCGCCAAACGGCTTCGACCCCGGTGTTGATAGTTACATCGCTCCGCCTGAAGACGGCAGTGGCATTAATGTGAACGTTGACTCAGGCAGCGCACGCCTCCAGATTCTAGAGCCGTGGCCTGCTTGGGACGGCAATGATTTCGTGGACATGCCTGTGCTGGTCAAGGCTGCCGGTAAGTGCACCACCGACCACATTTCCCCCGCTGGAGCGTGGCTGCGGTTCCGAGGACATCTGGATAACTTGAGCGACAATATGTTCCTAGGTGCGGTCAACTCGTTCACCGACGAGCCCGGCACCGGGAAGAATCAACTCTCCGGTGAGCAGATTCAGCCCATCCCTGAGATTGCCCGCGAGTACAAGGCCCAGGGAATGCAGTGGATTGCCATTGGCGACAACAACTACGGAGAGGGCAGCAGCCGTGAGCACGCCGCCATGTCTCCCAGAATGTTGGGCGCAGCGGCTGTAATCACCCGCAGCTTTGCCAGGATCCACGAGGCCAACCTCAAAAAGCAGGGCGTATTGCCTCTGACCTTTGAAGACCCAGGCGACTACGAACGCATACGCGCCGACGACCGGTTGAGCATAGTTGGCTTGACCAGTTTGGCTCCGGGACTGCCGTTGGTCTGCGTGGTCACTCACGAGGACGGCGAAGTGGAGCGTATCAATCTGCGCCACACCATGAACTTAGGTCAGATTGACTGGTTCAAAGCCGGTTCTGCCATGAATCACATGAAGAACCAGGCCGGTTAATCAGCCAAAACCCACACTAGTAGCAAATAAAAAAGGGCGTCCCGATAAATCGGGACGCCCTTTTTTGTTGCCTAGTTGCTTATCTGGTTACCTGGCTGTTATTTAGCCTAGATCGTCCAAGCAGGCCTCAATGGGCTTGCTGAGACAGGAGAATATGGGCGTATCGATCAGGGTGTAAGGACGGGCCTTCGACTCCCTAAGGTCCATCACCAAGTCCAGGAAATGGGATGGGTCGTCGGTCTCAAATCCAAGCACAAACTCATGGTCGTCCACGCCGAACGAATAAGCAGTGCTGATTTTCACGTCCGGATACTTGTGTCCAATGACGAAGTGCTCGTTCATCAAAGCCTGCCGTTCTTCCTTGGGCAATTGGTACCACTCATGAGTCTTCACGAACGGGTATATGAAGAGATACTTGCGGCCAATGATCCGCATCGTCGCGGCACCGGTCCCCTCTTGGCCCTCGTGAACATGGTCGTCGATGTACGGTGATCGGCGGGTCATGGCCAAGTATGAATGGGGCATGGTTAAGTACGGGGCCAAATCGGTGTGATTCACCCGTGCCATCAGTTCGTTGATTGCCTCAACCTCTTCGCTCACCTTCCAGAGCATGAAATCAACGTCGCCGCGGGTGCCCACCAGACTGTAGCTGGACATGGACACTCGGTCTGAAAACTCGTTCAGAACCTCGGCAAACTGGGCCTTGCTATCCTGCCGTTCCTTCACGGGAAGGCGGCGCCATGCGGGGTCTACTTTAAAAAATGAGTACTTTACGAAATCTCGCCTGACTTGTTCTGTCATCTAACCCTACTTCGCGGTTTGTTCCAAAACCCGCTTGGAGTTTCGGCCTGTGGTTCCCGCAGACTGATATTAGTGCGGGGGTATCAAAATCAATAATAGCAACGGCCAATAGCTTGTGGCAATGTGAAGTTCCCAAAAACTCCATTATCTTGTTTGCCATTTTTTATTTGGTTGATATTTTTAGATTATAGGTTTAAGTATTAGTATCTCCGATTCCTCTTTATTTAACACTCTACGCCGGCTAAAACACCGTTGATTTCCATCAGGGCAGTGCTACAATCTCCGAGTGCCCCATCAGGGGCCGTAATAAACAGTCAAACGGCAAAATTGAGGTTGTAACAATGGTAGTTTTAGGCTCGGGTTCTTACAGTTATGAAGTAGAAGAAGGTTGGGGTCAGCTCCCCGACGGCTATGCGTTCAAAGAGTGCGCCTCTGTCGGCGTGGACGGCCAAGACAACGTTTACGTTTTCAACCGTGGCGAGCACCCGGTAATTGTCTTCGACAAGGATGGGAAATTCCTTCGTTCCTGGGGCGAGGGCGTCTATCCCAGGGCCCACGGCATCACTATGGGGCCAGATGACAGCATCTATCTGACCGATGACGGCGACCACACCGTTCGCAAGTGCAACATGGACGGCAGCGTTATCTTCACCTTGGGCATCCCCGGAAAACCGTCAACTTTCATGGGCGGAGACCCCTTTAATCGCTGCACCCACGTGGCCCTAGACCCTGAGACTGCCGAGTTTTACGTGTCTGACGGCTACGGCAATGCCCGAGTCCACAAGTATTCGCCAGACGGCAAATTGCTCTTCTCCTGGGGCGAGTCAGGCACCGGCGAGGGCCAGTTCAACATTGCCCACAACGTCTGCACCGACAAGGACGGCTGGGTTTATGTGGCTGACCGTGAGAACCAGCGCATCCAGGTCTTTGACAAGAATGGCAAATTTGAAACCCAGTGGAAGGACATGGCCCGCCCCTGCGGTCTGTTCATCGACACCAGTGGCGACCAGAAGGTCTACGTTGGCGAACTTGGCGTAGCCATTGGCCCCAACGACCAAGCCTCTGGCCTCGGCCCCCGAATAGGCATCATGGACACCAAAGGCAACTACCTGGCCAAGCTGGGCGACGTTCCTGAGAGCGAGAAACCCGGCAGCTTCATCGCCCCCCACGGCGTCTGCATCAACTCCAAGGGTGACATTTTTGTTGGTGAGGTTTCATGGACCCACACCGGCAGCAGGCTAAGCCCACCCCGTGAGGTCCGCTCCCTCCAGAAGCTGACCAAGAAGTAAGGCTCTACGGGAGTTCCGGCTCACCACGACTAGAAAGCGCAATATACCCTCCCCCTCGTAAGGGGGAGGGTTAGGTCCGACAAAGTCGGAGATGGGGTCGCCGGTTCTCAGCCAGGCTCAGTCCTGCCCTAATTCAACCAACACCAACTCGGAGCAGACAACCAGATGGAAATAAAACTCGGCAGCCTGAAAAGAGGTGCCGAAGAGGCCCAGGGAACGGCAATAATCATTGACGTGTTCCGAGCCTTCACCACGGCGGCCATCGCCTTTGACCACGGCGCAAAAGAGATTGTCTTATTTGCCGAGCCTAACGACGCCTTGGCCCTGCACAAAAAGGGCGTTGGCGATTACCTGATGGGCGAGGTCTCCGGAAAAAAGCCAGACGGCTTTGACTTTGGTAATTCGCCCTACGAGATTTCCCAGGTGGATTTGACTGACAAAACGTTGATTCAGTCCACCAGGGCCGGCACGGTGGGTGTGGAAGCGGCAACCAGCGCCGCAGAGATCTTTCTAGGGTCGTTCGTGGTCGCCCAGGCGACGGTGAACGCGATTAAAGCCACCAATCCCGGATTGGTCTCCATCATTGCCATGGGTGACCAGGGTGTTAACCGCGCGGATGAAGACGAGCAATGCGGTATCTACCTGAGAAACATCATGGAAGACCGGAAGCCGGACTTTGAAGCCGTAAAGAGTCTGATTCTGACCGGTGGTGCAACTCAGAAGTTCTTTGACCCGGAACAACCCCAATATCATCCGGAAGATGTGACGCTGGCCCTACAAGCAGACACGTACTCGTTCGCCATGAAAATCAGCCGCGAAGATGGACTGTTGGTGGCCCGAAAATACGCCGGATAGCGACTTAGCTACTAAATCGGCCTAGGGTAAGATGCTCGGAGCCGTCCACCTCGGCTTTGCCGGTGTCGATCAGTTCAAACATGGCCTGAGCCATGCCGGTACTCCAGAGAATTCCCTTCCGGCCTGCTCCGGTGGCGACAAATAGGTTGTCCCAGCCGGTGACTCTGTCGACGATTGGCATCCCATCCGCAGATAGAGGCCGCAGGCAAGCTGTCTGCTGTACCAACTCAGCGTCGTCCATGCCCGGAATCATCTTCATGAAATCGGCCATGATACTGTCTCTGGCTTCTGAGGTAGTGCTCTCTTCGAATCCAGCTTCTTCCTCGGTGGTGCCTGCCCAGATCAGACCGTCCGTCTTGGTTGCCACGTAGCTGTGTGAGTAGTTGATCGCCATTTTGAGGGATTTGTTTTCCGAACGCAGGCGTAAAATTTGGCCTCGAAGCGGTGTCACGGGTATGTTCACGCCGCACCATTCAGACGCCAGTCCAGTCCATGGCCCCATGGCTAGCACCACGATCCCGGCATTGATGGTCTCGTTCTCCAGTTGCACGCCGGTGCATTTATCGCCATCAGTAATTAGGCCAACGGCCCGACGCTGCACCATCTCCACACCGTGATGCTCAGCCGCACGCATGGCGGCCAGAATGAAACGATACGGCTCCAATGCCCCGGGACTCTGCTCAAACAAGGCTCCGATACACTCTGGGCTAACCTGAGGCTCCAGTTCCAACGCTCGGGCGGTGTCTACCCACTCAACGTTGAACCCGCCTACGTCTTTCATCCATTCGATGTTCTTCTTGGACTCTGCTGCCTCTTCTTCGGTGAAAGCCAGGTGTAGCCGGTCACGCAGCTCAAAGCCCACGTCGATGCCGGTGGCCTCATGTAGTTCTCTGGCCAGGCCACGGTGTCGGCCGTAGCACCACAGGCTGAACTCCAAGAGCGGATAGGGAAGTCCAATGCCAGTCAACGGGTCCAACCCGCCAAAGGCGAAACCGGAGGCATGACTGCCCAGGGAATCTGCCTCTAATATCGTTACTTTGTAGCCCTGTCGGCCGAGCAGATACCCAGTGAGGCAGGCAACAATCCCGCCGCCAACTATTACCACGTCTTTTGCACCAGTGGTCAATTTATTTCTCTCTTTATTCGCCGAATAACCAGTCAAATTACGGTCAGCTATTCAGTCAGGTTTTTATGTCTGGTACGAGCTTACCACAGGCGCGGAGAGAGATTTACATCCGGGCATAAACCCCCTCTAATAAGCCCGTAGCCAGCCTGGTTTAAAGTCCTTTGAACCAGACTTCAAACTGGTCCAGATGGGACATCTCCCCGGTAACCGCCAACCGACCCAGATGCATGCCATCTGAAGCGGTCAAACGTCCATAAGTGAACAGAAGAAATTGCTCCCCAGTGGCCGAAAGTGAAAGGTCAGCCTTCGGCGCAGCTACTGAATCCATTTGGAACTCGTCACCAAACACGGTTAGCCAGTAATTCTGGGATTCCACGTTGAAGTTGTAGACCAACGGCTCGGACAGCCTGTCCGAGGGACGAAAGCACATACCCAGCCACCTGGGTGTCATATCCAAAAGCACTGGGACACAGTCTGGGTCCAGACCGGCGTTTGGTTGGAATGCCGAGCGTATATCAAAGTCATGAATCGCCAATTCTTGTATGCGTAGCTCCACGTATGCCGCCGCGGTCATCGCACCCCGGCGAACATGCCAACACAGCGTGTCCCAAGAAGTCTTAGCAAACTCGTCAAACTGCAAGTGGAGTTTCTCGTAACTGGCGTCGAACGACTCCAGGAAATGACCAGACAACTGGTTGCGGCGGTCAATGTCGCGCTGGGCGTTGGTGGCAGAAAGCTCTGCCGGTTGGGGCGGCACAAAACCGGCTGGTGGGTTGGAATCACCGCCCAGTCCCCGTTCCATGCTCTCTGCCTGTCGTTCCGCGCCGCCGATAAGATGGCTCACTACGTCTTGGACCTGCCACTCGGAGCAGGCGCTGGGCAATTCCCACTGCTCCGGGGTTAGTTCTCCCAGGTACTGCCGTATATTGGCGGCCAACCGCTTCGCCACGGCCACGCGGTGTTCAATCTCGGTCATTCTCAGCGCTCCAGTGTTTCTATTCGTTTTGCTATTCTTTCTCCGGGGCCGGTGGCATCGGCTTCGGCGTTCTTGTACAATTCCAGGCAACTGCGGCAGGGGGCGTAAAACCCCGCGCTAACTACGCTCTAACGAGGAAATTCAGCCATGAAATTGTGCTTCTTTCACCTGATGCCCTATCAGGACCTGCCCGATAGCTTCGAGAAAGATTATCACAGCGTGTGGGTGGACGCACCCAACTCCCTTTTTGACCCTAAAAAAGCCCACCACATGTACAACGATTTTCTCGACGAACTAGAATACGCCGAGAAGATGGGCTTTGACGCCATCTGCGTGAATGAGCACCACAACAACGCGTACGGCATGATGCCCTCGCCCAATTTGATGGCCTCAGCCATGATCAGGGCCACTTCTAAAGCAGCGGTGGTTGTGCTCGGAAACAGCCTGGCCCTCTACAACCCGCCCATCCGTGTGGCCGAGGAAATGGCCATGATGGACGTGATGAGCGGAGGCAGGCTGATTGCAGGCTTCCCGCTGGGCACGGCCATGGACACCATCTTTGGTTACGGCCAAGTACCGGTCACCCTGCGAGAGAAATACACCGAGGCGCATGATCTGGTCATAAAGGCCTGGAAGGAACGGGAGCCGTTTTCCTTCAATGGCAAGTACACCCAACTCCGCTACGTGAACATCTGGCCCAGGCCCTACCAGCAGCCTCATCCGCCCATCTGGGTGCCTGGCAGCGGCAGCCTCGAGACGTGGGACTGGACCATCGACAACGACTACGTCTATTGCTACCTGAGTTATTCCGGCTACAAGGTGGGCAAAACCATCATGGACGGGTTCTGGGACGAGATGGAACGCAAGGGCAAAGAATTTAATCCTTACCACGCCGGGTTCCTGCAGATTGTTGCGGTTTCCGAGACCGACGAGCAAGCCAAGGAATACAAGGATGCCATCGAGTATTTCTTCAAGAAGAGCCTGCATATCCCCGCCGGGTTCGGCAACCCGCCCGGCTACCGATCGGTGAAGACAAACTCATCCCTGGCAGGCTCATCAACGATGGACTCCCGCACCAAGCAGCTCAAAGACTTCACCTGGGAAGACTATTTGGAGGCCGGCAACGTCATTGTGGGCAGCCCGGAGACCGTCCGGCAGGAATTGACCCACGCCGTAAAGGAACTGCGCGTGGGCAACCTAATGCTATTGCTTCAGTTTGGCGACATGCCCAAGGAACTGGCCCTGA
>JAPKDE010000047.1 GCA_028822675.1 Dehalococcoidia bacterium
GGCGGGTTTCAGTCTCGTAGAGGCGGGCGTTCTCAATGGCCACCGCAGCCTGGGCGGCAAATAGGGTGACGATATTCTCGTCTTCAACGGAGAATTCGTCCTCGCCAATCTTGTCTATCAGATACTAGTTGGTCAGGATGGTGCCCTTAAACGTTATGGGCACGCCAAGGAAGCTGTTCATGGGAGGATGGTGGGCCGGGAAACCGATTGTTTCCGGGTGTCGTCCCAAGTGGTGCAGCCTAAGGGACTGCCCTTCTAGAAGCACCACCCCCAACACACCCTTGCCGACAGGCGGCGCTCCGATGCGGTCTCGGTCTGCTTGGGAGATGCCAGAGGTTATGAACTGAACCAGAGAACTGTCTGCGCCGAGGATGCCAAGGGCACTGTAGTTGGCGGAGACCAGTTCTCTGCTGAGGTCTGCCACCTGCTGTAGCACCGCTTCCAGAGAGGGGTTGGCGGTTAGCGTTCGGATGGCCGCGTGCAGCGCACTGCCATCAGAGTTGATTGGTTGCCCTTGGTCTGAATGCCAGCCTGGTTGCTCGTCCGGTTGCCTGTTCAATTGTTCATCGAATCGTTCGCTGCCGGACTGGTCGTTAGAAGAACCGGGAGTGTTTTCTGCAGAGCTGGTCATGATTTAGTCAAAACCTTTTAGACCGTAGTAAGAGCCATTATAGCCACCCGGCCAGGGACGGGGTATCTGACGCATATGACCATTGGTCCTGAAAAAATAAGTCCGTTTGGCCCTTTGGCAGATATGTAGACGGGAATAAAGTAGAAGTAAGGAGAGGCAACGACAGCGGACCGGTCAGGGCCTTCAGGCCTTGGGGTTGCAGCAGACCCCTCCAGCACTTCCGGCCAACCGAGGGTCTACCGGTTTAGAAGAACTCCCGGCTCGGCGGAAAATCGATCTAGGAGGTGTGCATGGTTCTTAAGTTTATCCGAGACCATGCCTGGAAGTTCCCTAGTAGGCCCCCGCTGATCTCAGTGCGAGGAACCAAGGGAACTCTGGAGGGAACTCTGGAGGACATTCCGGAGAATATCCAGGGGTCAGCGGGGAACCAGGGTCCGTATACCCAGACCTTAGTTACTTTTTAACAGCCAAATACCTTCATCTCAGTTTTTGCCAGTCGTTGTTAGGCAGGCGCGGCTGGCGGGGCAGCGGAATCGAAGGGAGGCGTATTCGGTCAGATAGGCCGATGATGTGCGAGGTTTAGGTTGAAGGACTATGTGAATTAAGAGACCAGGCGACAGAGATGTTGAGCCTGGTCTCTTTTTGATTGGAATCAATTTGAAATCGATATTGCCCGGCTGAAAAAGATAAAATATAAGGGTGATTAATCTCTGACCTAACACCAGTTCCAGCGGTGGAAGAAACAGGTGGACACCGGAGGGAACGTTTTGAAGACTGACAGAAATCCTGAATTACTTTTGGGGATATCTGGCACATCTGGCGCATCTATGAAGATGTCACTGCACCTTTCTGAGCAAGTGATACGCGAGGCTGTCAGTCAGTTGGCCGGGGAGATTAGCCGGGATTATTCCGGCGGGCAGCCCCTGTTGCTGGGCGTATTAAAAGGAGCATTCATTTTTCTGGCCGACTTGATCCGGGAGATTGATATACCGATGACCGTGGATTTCATCCGGGCACAGAGCTACAAAGGCACCACCACCACTGGAGAGGTGGTGCTGTCCATGGGAGATGTGGTGGATGTCCGCGGCCGGGACGTACTGGTGGTGGAAGATATCGTCGATACCGGCACAACGGTGGTTTGTCTGTTGGATTATCTGGCCAAAGATAATCCGGCATCTTTGAAACTTTGCACCTTGTTGGACAAGCCATCCCGCCGCGAGACGGAAGTGAAAATAGACTATTTGGGGTTCACGGTTCCAGACCGGTTTGTGGTTGGGTTGGTTACGGCACTGATTTGGACCAGGCAGGGCGCAATCTGCCGGGCATCTACGCCCTGAATGAAGACGTGGCTAAAAAGGGCGGCCAGGATGCGTAAGCTCGTCAGGGTCAACAAGCCCAACGGAGCCGCCCGTACCGTTAAAGCCGCCAAGACAACCAAGACGGCCCTCCAGCGGCGGTGATAAACCAGGCCAAATTGCATTTGGCCGACTTGATAAAAGTGGCTAAAGGCGAAGCGCCAGCCGACTTGGTGATCGTCAATGCCCGAGTGGTAAACACTTTCACCGAAGAGATTGAGTACGGCGAGGAACTTGGATTCGAATCGGTGTGGCTGCCGGAGCATCATTTCGCAATCTACGGCATGTTGGGTAGCACCTGACCAAGGACTTGGCCGTATCCCAGCGAACTCACCATATGAAGATAGGCACCGCCATCATGGTGCTACCTTCCCAGCATCCCCTGCGGGTGGAAGAATATGCGGCGATGGTGGACTCGCTGAACGATGGCCGGTTGATGTTGGGCGTTGGCCGAGGCTACCAGCCGCCGGAGTTCCAAGGCTTTGGCGTGGCCCAAGAAGATTCCAGGGAAATGTTCGAGGAGTCTTTCGAGATTATCCGAAGAGCCTTGACCGGCGAGAAGTTTGCCTTTGACGGCAAGTACTGGCAGATACAGGAGCCCACCGAGATATTCCCCAAGCCGGTGCAGAAACAGATGCCGCACTACATGGCGGCAATTAGCCCGGCCAGCTATGAACTTGCCGCAAAGCATGGAATCTCCTTGCTCCGGTCACCCCAGTTCACCAATCTGGACATCGTTGCGGAAGCCTTTAACGGCTACCGGACCAAGATGACTGAGAACGGTTTTGACGCCGACGCCATCGACCAGCCCTATTCGGTTAGGACATTTGTTGCCCCTTCCGATGACTAAGAGAAGGCCGAGGCCAAACATGTGGTGTGGTTCTATCACCTGCTGGCAACGTTACTGCCTGGTGCGCCCGGTGTAACGGAACCGAAGTCTGGCTATGAGAACTACCCCAGGGACCCCAGCATGCTGTTACAGATCACAACCGATGACGTGTAGGGGCGGGGCACGGCGTTTGGCTCGCCGGAACGGGTTGTTACCCAGATGAAGCGCTTCATGCATGAGGCCGGTGCAACCAGCTTCATGCACCAGATGCGTATTGGCGAGTTGGAACACAAAAAGGTGATGCGCTCCATGGAGTTATTCGCCAAGCATGTGATGCCGGCCCTCAGGGAAGAAGAAGCTAAAATGAAATCTGCCACAGCAGCAGTTTAGAAAAAACCTGTAAAAAGTATGAAAACCCAAGATTCGATAGACCGGCAATGACTGCTGCCGGTCTATATTTTTTGTGACTGTACCAACTAGCCACGCTCAATATTTGGTTATAATATAAAAAATAACTTAAATTAGTTTTAAATTTCATTGACATAAATGAATCCAGTAAGTAATGTCAAAAGATGTGATGTGGCGGAAAAGAATTAGTCCCAACAGCCGGTGATAACTCAGGCCAGGCTCAGGCTGAAACCTGATGTTGGAACGGTTTTTGAAATGGTAGCCGAAAAGCCGCCGCTCATATGATTTGGGCCGTGCTTGGCCCTTAACTTTAGCGTGGGGTTCGCCCCCGCCCTGGAGGTTAGTCATGGTGATTGAAAAGGGCCTATTGACGTCTGAAACGCTTGAAGTGGCGGTTAATGAAGTGGTTGAAGAAAAGGCCGAGCCAACTTGCCGGCACCACTGGGTCATAGAGTCGGCGCAGGGCCCCATAAGTTGGGGGGAATGCCAGATTTGCCATGAAGGAAAACAGTTTACGAACTCCATTACCAACGCCGCCAGAGATTACTAAATCGGCAGGCTTAGGTTCTGGGATGGTTCTTTAATTATAGCCAGGTAGACCTAGAGACCGGGCGTTACGCCCGGTGTAGCGCCCGATATAACGGATTTACGGGAGAAATATTCGGCTGGGGTATCCGGCCAAAATATTCTATGGGAGATGTGCGGCCTGGTCAGCAATTATTTATCTAGCTGAGTTATTCAGCTCTGGCTGGTGGTCGACACAGGAGGTAGGGAAAGATGAGAGTACTTTGGATTGGTTTTGGACAGGCAGGTGGCAAGATAACCAACGCCCTGCTGGGAATGAACCGCCGTCTTTACAGCGGCATAGCCATCAACACTGAAGAGGCAGACCTTTCCGGCCTAGGGAATATCCGAGAAAAGGTCCTGATCGGGAAATACGCCTTGAGAGGACGCGGGGTTGGTTCTGATATTGACTTGGGAGCCAGCATCGCCGAGAAATCCTTGGCGCAGATGATGGACTCAATCGACGCCATGGTGCGGAAACGCGACCCAGAGGTGATTTGGATCTCTGCGGGTCTGGGCGGTGGCTCGGGCGCCGGCGGCAGCTTTGTCCTGGCCAACGAGCTGAAAAAGGTCTACAAACACATCCCGGTTTACGGCATCGGCGTGTTGCCTTCCGTGAACGGAATGCCCAACGAAAAAGAGGCTCTAAACCTCTCCAACACCGTTAAAAGCTTCGAGCTATGGAGCCATTATTTCAACAACATCCTGTTGGTGGATAATGGCCAATACGAACAGCCCAACGTCACCCGAGAGTCGGTTGAAGGCATGTTCCAGCGGGTCAACGAAAACCTGGCCCAGACGCTGACCACAATCCTCACTGCCGGAGAGATGCGGCCGCCTCCCCAGGAGGTATTCAGCTCATCTGAGGTCAAGGCGACCATGGGCCTAATTGGCGATGTGTCGACCATCGGTCATTGCTCTGAAGAGATTAGGATCAAGTCGCAGTTCTGGCGCGGCGGTATGGAGCCTGGCACCCACGAGCTGGAGAGTATCATTGAGCGGAGCGTCGGAAAATCGGCCCTCACATTCCCAACGGACGTGTCGGGCGCGCGTTCGGCGTCGCTCATCGTCCACGGCAGACCGGAGCACCTGTACGCCCAGGCGATATCGGTGGGCCGGTCCAAACTGGAAGAGATGACAACAGTGGGTAAGGTCCGTTACGGCGACTACCCGGATCGCCGGACCAAGTATTTGTCGGCGATTACCATCATCTCTGGAATCAACGACTTTAGCCGTTTGGACCAGATGCGAAAGCGGGTTCAGGAGTTGAACGGATCAACGCCATCAAACCATCGCACCGTCACTGACAGCGTGGTTGAGCCTTCTATCATCTAAATCACTGGAATCTAGATCTACAGGCCAAATAGCACGGCGAATAAAAAGAAAAGGGCGGGGACAATCCCCGCCCTTTTCTTTTGGCTCTTCTGTTTGGTGCGATTTTAGTTGGTCTGATTAGAGAATGGCCACCGGGTTTACCGGCGATCCAGTGCCACCGACCACCCGCAATGGGTTGACGGTGAGCATGAACTCGTAGCGTCCTTCCTCGGCGCAGGCTTCGGCCAGTGGCTGCAACAGTGCGTTGTCCAACAGACCGATTCCGTAGGCAAAGATGGACCCGTGAACCGACCAGGCCAGATCGTACCCGTTGGGGGTGAAGTCCATCATGTCCCAGACCAGTAAACAGCAGTCTGACTCACGGATGAACTTGAGGCAGGAAGCGTGGAGCCCAGGGCGCTCGTTGGGGTCGCCGCCCCAGAGCGGGTTGCCGTCGTCGTTCCATTTTTCGCGACCGCTGTAGACGATTAGCGCATCGCCCGGTTCCATGGTGACACCCTGGGCCTTGGCGATGTCTTCCAGTTCCCAACCGTGGACTGGGGTGTCCATAGTCACGTAGGGAACGCCCCTAAACTTGGGGACATCTAGCAGAACGCCCCGGGTGATGATGCCCTCTTTCCAGTGCTCAACCGATCCCCATACTGCGCCGTCCATGGTGACTGTGTCATCGTGGATGCGGCCGTTCCACATGCCATTCTCGTCCCAGACGTGGCAGAGGGCGTCCAGATGGGTGGTGGCGGTGCCGTGGTAGGAGATCCCGTAATAGTCTGCTGAGTACCCAGCGGATTCGTTACGGAACACTTTTTTCATGTAGTGGTGGGCAGGTGTTGGGTTGTTTGGCGCGGGGGTCTTGGGAAATTCCCGACTGAGTGAAACCGCCCGGCCAGATTTGATTGTTGCAGCGGCGGCAAGGCGCTTTTCCGGGGTGACCATGTTCATGGCACCAACCTGGTCGTCATCGCCCCAGCGGCCCCAGTTTCGGTCTTCTTTTAGGTATGCCAGCACTTCGGCTTTGGTAGGTACGCGGCGTTCCATGCTCCCTCCGATTAGAGTTTTTAGTCTTTATTTGTTGTCTACCGCTGAGTCTGATTCTGCTTGGCAGTCAAGCTAGCAGTTAATTCACGGTGGTGTGGTTATGCGGTGTTGAAATTGACTATTTTAGGGTTTGTTGCAGGCAGCTGAAAAACTTTTCCATCATTGACCTGGCAAAGCTCTCCATCATGCGTTGACCCACCCTGGCCAACATCCCGCCGGATGAGGAATCGGTTTCCACGTCCACCGTAGTTGTGCCGTTGTTGTCGGTTAGTTTGACGTGGGACTCGCCTCGGACGAAACCGGATGAGCCTTTGCCCTCGATAATCAGGCTGTAGGACTCAAAGGGTTTCATATCAACCATCTTGACGGTGACATCAAATTTGCTGCGAATAGGTCCCATGGAAATGCTTACGGTAGCGGCATATTCGTCGTTGCCCAGTGACTCCATGTTTTCACAGCCTGGTATGCAGGCCGTGAGGGAGTCTGGGTTGGTCAGTGATTGCCACACCTTTTCCGAGGTGGCGTTGAATTCATAGGAGCCGGATAGCTTCATCTAGGTTCCTCGTTGGGTAAGGTGCGGGCTAACTTCGTTTGCAGTCAGAGCCTACAAGCGTTCGTCAGCCAGTAGTAGTAGTTCCAATAATACCTGTGCGCCGTTGGCGCAGTCTTGCGGTGTTGAGTATTCTTCGGGTGAGTGGCTGATGCCATCAACACTGGGCACAAAAATCATGGCAACGGGGGCGATGTTGGCTACTGCCTGGGCGTCATGCCCGGCTCCGCTGGCCAATGGCTCCCAGGTCATGCCGCAGTTTTCGGCAGCCTCCGCAACCATGGCCTGCATCTCTGCTGAGATGGGCACGGAAGACGTGAAGCGGTGGCGCTGGACGTGGATGGCCACTTCTTCATTCACGATTGCCTCGTCGGTTATTCGGCGCAACTCCTGCTCCGCAGCGGCGAGAGCAGCCATGTCGGTGTCACGGAACTCCAGGCCGATGCTGGCGCTGCCTGGGATGACATTGACGGCGTTGGGTACAGCTCTGATGGAGCCAACGGTTGATACTCGGCAGATCTCTTGTTCTGCAGCCATCTTCTGGATGGCCAAGACCAGTTTGGAGGCACTGACCAAGGCGTCGCGGCGGGTTTCCATGGGTGTGGTGCCGGCGTGGTTGGCTTTGCCCTCAATCTCCACTTCGAACACGGCCCGGCCGGTGATGCCGGTTACCACGCCGATGGGGTTGCCTGATTTGTGCAGGTACGGCCCTTGTTCAATATGAAGCTCAAGATAGGCCGCCAGTTCTCCAGTGCTGCGCCTGGCTTCTTCTATGCGTGAGATGTCCCCGCCGATGTCGGCCAGGCAGGGGCCAAGGCCAAAGCCGTCGTCATCAACGGCGTCCAGGTCATCTTGTTCCAACAGCCCGCACATGGAACGGCTACCCACCAGCCAACGGTGGAAGCGGGTGCCCTCCTCGTTGGTGAAATTGATTACCTCTAAGGGATGCTTGGTTGTGTGGCCTTGATCTTTTAGGGTGCGAATCACCTCAATGGCAGCCATGACGCCCAGAGCGCCGTCATACTTGCCGCCCTTGGGGACGGTGTCGGTGTGAGAGCCTAGCGCAATGGCTGGCAGACTGTCTTCGGTTCCTGCTAAGCGGCCAATGATATTGCCGGCGGTGTCGATGCGTGTATCAAGGCCGGCTTCCTGCATCAGCTTGATCGCATAATTGCGCCCTAGGATGTCTTCCGGGGAGTAGGCCACGCGATCCATGCCAGTGGGGCTTTCACCCAGGTGGCCAAGTTCTTGAAGTGTTTGGTTGAAGCGTTGGTCGTTAATAGAATACCGGGGCATTTCTACAGCCTTATTCGATTCAGTTAAATTTTTGCTATTGTAGCGAGTTGTGCAGTATTTACTACGCTACCGGATCCGTTCTTTATATTTCGCTAATTTTTCTTCCAGCAGCGCACGGTCCACACCCAGTCTAACCTCCGATTCAACGTCTCGGTTGGCTTTGGAGTTGTCTTTTAGCATAGTCCAGGCAAATGCCCGGTCGGCAAAGGCAACGGCAAACCCGAAGTCAAGGTTGATGGCCAGGTCCAGGTCTGGTATCGCCAGGTTCGGGTGTTTCATCTCCATGTGGATGTCGGCGCGGTTGTTATAGGCTACTGAAAAATTTCCGTCGATACGAATGGCCTGTTCAAAATCGCTTAGTGCCCGGTTTAGTTGCCCGGCGGCCCGGTGGGCAAACCCTCTACTGCTGTAGGCGTCGGCGAAGTTGGGGCTGAGACGGATGGCCTCATTTAAGTCCTTCACCGCCTCGCTGAACTTGGACAGATTGGTATAGGCCAGGCCCCGGTTACTGTACGCCTGCACCAAGGAGGAATCCAGGTTGATGGCTTCAGTGTAGCGTTCTACGGCTTCATCCAACCGGCCTTGACGCTGCATCCGGACTCCAGACTCATAGACCTTTTCAGCGTTGGTGCTGGCAACTGAACCAGGTACCGCGTGGCGAAATAGCTTGGCTAGCAATTGCAATATCACGAATATTCTTAGGGGTTAAATCGGTATATATCGGGCTGTGTCCGGGTAAATCAGGGTGGGCGTTATTCCGTTTGGTCCCTGAGTTCCGCAATACGATTTTCGAGACTGGGAGTCATCATACTGACCGACCAAGGTGTGAACGATACTGCGATTGACTTAGGCTTCTATATAGTGGGGGTTGGTGTCGATGGCGGCGTTGAAGTCGATGGCTGCCGATTCTGATTGTCCCATTGCAATGAGCAGCAGACCCAGTTGGTAGTAGATGCGCGAACCTTTCCTCGGCAGAGCCATATTAGTCTGGTGTAGCGCATCAATACTGTACCGCGGATTATACGCCTAGGGGGAAGAGGCGATAGCACCGATATTTAATTCTGCGGCGGCACGGTCAATGCCAAGGGATACAGCGAAATTTAAGTCGGCCAGATATTGGGCTGCCATACCCAGCTTGGCGTGGGCTGACGCCCTGATGTAGCTGGGGTCAACGCCAACGACCAGGTCCATGTCCGAGATGGCCGGCTCGTACTGCCCCAAGGCTGAGTAGACCAGCGCCCGGTTGATTAGGGCGTTGATATTGTTTGGGTCAAACAATAGTGCCTGACCGTAGTCAATAGCCGCTTTCTCAAGCTCCCCCAAGTCCTCATGGAGGATGCCTCTCTTGTACCAGGCGGGCACCAATGTAGGGTCTAATGAGGTTGATTGGGTATAGTCTGCCAGTGCTTTTTGCAACAGACCCTGGGCGTGTTAGGAGGCAGCTCGGCTGGAGTGCAATACGGCAGAGTTGGGGGCCAAATGAAGGGCATTACTGAAATCAGAGATAGCCTTATCCAATAGGTTCAAGCTTTCATAGGCAGACCCGCGATTGATATAAGCGTTCAAAGATGTGGGGTTAGCGTTGATCGCTTGGGTATAATCGTCCACCGCCAGGGTCAGCTCTCCCTCGGAGGCGAGCACCACTCCACGGTTAACGTAGGCCGATGCGCTCCCCGGGTCCAATTCTATAGTCCGGTTCAAGTCACTCATGGCCAACTCCGACTCACCCAGGAGTAGGTAGGCAGAACCACGGCTGCTGTAGGTCAAAACGTATTCGGGATTGAGCTCGATTGCCTGGGTGTAGTCGGCCAGTGCTAGGTCGATTTCTCCCATTCTGCTGTGGGCGATGCCACGGTTGCCGTAGGCGGCATAGAAGTTGGGGTCCAATTCTATGGCTCGGTTCAGGCTGGTAAGCGCGTTTTCGTGTTGGCCCAAAGCCAAAAGCACCAGGCCCAGTTGAGTTTGCGTTGAAGGGGACCCGTCTTCCAACTCTACCGATTGATTCAAGTCCAGTAGGGCGTTCTGCAAGTCGCCAAGTTTAATTCGGACGCCGCCGCGGGCCCGTAGGCAACGGCTATGCCGGGGTCTAGCTCTATCGCCTTTGTGTAGTCCTTCAATGCCGAGGCAAGCCTGCCGAGTTGTTCTTCAGACAGGGCACGGTTGTGGTATGTCGGGGCGTAGGAAACGTTGGTGAAAATAGACAAGTCAAACTCGGCGATGGCTTCCTGGTACATTCCTTCTTCAAGTAGCTTCACGCCGCTGTTGTACCGTCTATCAGAGTCGCTCAGACCCAGGCAGGCGGCAAGGCTAAGAATCAGAATAGCGGATAATATCAACAACACCTGGCTTATTCTCCGCTGTGGTTGGCTATTATGATTACGGAATAAACCGGATTTAGATAATGACATCGTTCTCTTCACTGAGCGGGAAAATACGGTCTGCATCCGCTCCGGGTAGGAACCTAGAAAGTCTCAACTGGGAGATGTCTACCGGAGGCTCTATAAAAGAAGCGTCGTGGTTTAGGATCAATGCCGCCATGGCTCTGCCAGCCGCAGGCGCAAGGGTTAGACCGTGACCGCTGAACCCGGTGCACAGGAACAGATTTTCTATCCCACTGGCTATCCCGTTGGAGCCATCCAGCCGGTCCATGATTGGATGCCGGTCTGGTGTGGCTGTATAGAGTCCGGCGAATCCGGTTTTGTATTTGGCGTTTTCCATCATTGGCATTCGGTTAATCAAACGGTGCCAGACTGATTCAATGAAGCTTGGTGTCTGGCGGTGGCCGTACATGGCCGGGTCGCTGATAGGTTCTTGTGAATCTTGAGGCTCTGCGCTACCAACCAATACCTGGTTGTCTCCTTCCGGTCGAAAGCAGGTCTGGTTGATCAAGTCGCTGACCGCTGGGAGTCTATTGGACGTACCGGATGGCATTTCGCCAAACGGCCTCCCTGGTCTATCAAAAGAAGCCACCTCATGCCGTGACACCTGTAATGGCAGTTCGATTCCGTACGGCAACAGAAATTCCCTGCTCCAGGCCCCGGCGGCAATAACCACTCGGTCAGCTCTGATGCGTCCCCGATTGGTCAATACGGCACTAATTTTCCCTTGATTGGTTTCCAAGCCGGTGGCGGTGGTCATCAGCTCTGTCCTAACGCCCAATTGGCGTGCCCGCGAGGCGAAGGCCAGAGTGGTGCCAGAAGCGTCGGCGTAGCCTGAGAGCGGCTCGTACGCAATGGCTTCGCAGTCGTCAAATTGGAACCCTGGGGCAATCTCCTCCGCTTCAAGCTGGTTGATGATGTTGACTCTGGCTCCAATCTGCTGCTGGAGCGTAACGCTATGTTTGATTTGGGTGTTTCTGTCTCTACCAGCAAACACCAAATGCCCGGTCTCAGTAAAGCCGCACTGCCCTCGTGCGGCGCCCACACCGACGATATCGTCAAAGCTCCGAAATATCTGCAAGCCCTGCCAGGCCAGGTGCGCCAAGACTTCAGTTGAGTAGTGGGTGTGGACAGTGGCGGTGGAACGCCCGGTAGCGCCAGAGCCCAGCACGCCCTGCTCCAGCAGAACCACTCCGCTCATTCCTTTGGCAGCCAGATTAAAGGCTATAGAACAGCCGATAACTCCGCCGCCGATGATTATCGTTTCTACTGATGGTGTCATTAAGGTCCGAAATTAGTAATATTTTGAATAAACTTAGATAGTTTATAAGTATTGGTGACCATCTTAGCTATCGAGCTTACTAATTAAAAAACGAATAGGTTCTTTTTCTAACTAAGAATAATCCCTGTTCCGATATTTTTACCCAGTAGATGGGCGTGGTTCATAAACTTAATCGCTTGCTGGAGGTGTTGGGCCGGCTTGGCGAGACGGACAGTGTATCCCTCCGGAGACCAGACCGAGATGAACGTAATCTAGAAGTCGATTCATTATGAGGGCGGAATCAGGTCAATGGCCCAGTGGACCTGCTGGAGCCAAGCCCGGCATTGATTTCCGTGGAGTCTTACCGGCCTTCGTCTGTGATCCTGGTTAACCTAGGGTTCAGTAGTGTCCAAAACCCTGCCGTTCTCATGCGGGCAGGATTGGGTTCAGCTTTCGCGATGCCAGTTAAAGCAGACGGGAACATCCGTTGAACAATCGCCCACTTAATCAGGTCTGGCATAAAAGAACATAAAAGCCCCGCCCTTCTACATCGAGGGACGGGGCTTTTGTTTTGCGATTGTAGGGATGCTTTTTAGGCGACGCTGATTGTGTCCCCAATCTTGATGGCTCCGCCGTTCAAGACCTTGGCAAGGGTTCCGCGTTTCCCGTCCAGAGCATCCTTCAGGCCCATTCGAATCGCGTCCATCTTGCCACAGGCTTCGCAGTCGCCCACAACCTCAAGAGTAACGGCGTCTCCGATTGAAAGAACTTGTCCGATTTTGGCGTCGGATAAGTCCAACCCGGAAATTGTGATGTTCTCTTTTATCTGGCCGGGATTAAGTCCCGCGTCGTCCAGAATCTTTTTGTCGACTAGCAGCACCTGACGTAGGTTACCGTCATAGGCGCTGCGGTCTCCCTCCAGCCCCAAGCCAGAGATTGCATTGGCTTCTTGGACCGGATCAGATGGAGTTCCCTTGACCCGAGCGATGTGCAAGTTTGTGATTGATCCTTGTGCCATGACGTTACCTCATTAATGTATGAATCGATTAAATGACTAGAATTGCTTGTTTACTATCTGAACAGCGGTTTCTGAATTATTGTCTCGTACGGGCGCCTATGCTAATCTGAGGCCTGCCCGGTGCCTGTGATTAGGGGCTTATTTCACCCTGATACTACGAGAATTATAGCCGTCGTACGGCACCCGTGCCACCGGGCCGATAAACGCTACGGATTAGCTCCGTTGGGCGTAATCTAACAAACGTATTTGAATAAGCAGGTGATTGCTCATGGCCTACGAATTTATCAAGACAGAGAACCGGGAAGGCGTTCTAATCATGACAATGGACGACCCTCCCACCAGGAACGCCCTTGGCCCCAAAATGGCTGACGAGATTATGGAATGCCTAGATCTCTTTGAAGATGACCCCACAGCCAGAGTGTTGCTCCTCACGGGAACGGAGCCATCTTTCTGCTCCGGCGCAAACGTTCGCGGGTTTAGTCAGCGCATTCAAGACCGTGAAGCCGGTTCAGTAGATGAAGCAGTTGATCCACTGCCTTGGGGCAAGATGGAGAGCCAATACGCGTCCAGAGGTCAGAAAGTGGCCTTGGGCGGCCAGGCTAGCCGAATTCCGCTGCGGCTACACAAGCTGCAAAAGCCGTCCATCGCCGCAGTTAACGGCCACGCGTACGGCGTGGGAATGGGCGTAGCTCTGGCCTGTGATATTAGATTTACATCTGAAAAGGCAGTATTCTCTGAAGCCTTTGCCCGGATGGGCTTGATTCCAGGAGACGGAAGCTGTTGGCAGTTGCCCCGGTTGATCGGCATGAGCAACACACTGTTGCTTCAATACACTGGAGACCGCATAGATGGCCCTGAGGCCTACCGCTTGGGCATCGCCAGCAAGCTGTTCCCGGACGACGAACTGTTCGACGCTTCATTAGAATTGGCTAGTAGGCTAGCTAAGGGCGCAACCCAATCCCATGCACTGACCAAATACCTGGTGCACAAAAGCCTGTCCATGGACTTTGAAGAAGCGCTCGATTTGGCCCATGTGGCCCAGGAACAGGTTCGCAAGACATCAGACCATAAAGAAGCTGTGCTGGCCTTCTTAGAGAAGCGGCCGGCGAACTTAACCGGGCGCTAGGAACCTGTTTCAGGTTCATGGATGAAATCAGATTTGGGCTCCTAATATCGACCTAACACCAATATTATGGAAACTAGCCGAGCAGAGCTAAATTACGAAATGCGTATAGAGGAAGGTATTTTTTGAGTAATTCGTACTTATCTCGCCGCTTGATAACTGGTTGAAATGTTCTATAAAACAGAATGATAGGGTTAAGTCGGACGTAGAAACAGCGCAAATCAGAAGGGAAATAGGGCTACTAGATTGAATATTGAGCGTGGAATGCTATTGACTCTGAGAATGGCCACGCATATACTTAATTTTCGCAAGGGGTACGGCATCTCGATTAACGATGATTCTTACCTGAAATAAGATTAATTCACGGGAACCTAAACGGCGGTTTGGGGTAACACCCACGTCCGCCGTTTCTCTTGTGCGGCACCTTAAAAAGAAAATAGAAACTGCAAATTAGTCCTGCGTAATAACGTAGTAAATACGTAGCGTAGCAATACGTGAAATATGGATACGTGAACAACGTGGTGAATATGTCGCGTTTACGAGCAACGTGATGTGGAAGCTACGTTCGCAAAATGAAAGATACCCAGCAAGGTTCGAGATTCCTTGCGTGGGTCAAGTTATTAAGGGCT
>JAPKDE010000273.1 GCA_028822675.1 Dehalococcoidia bacterium
CGAGATGTCACCGTTGTGCTTGTTGATGATTTCCTGGCAGATCGCTAGACCCAGGGTTCTCTCGCCAGACCTAACAGGAACAAACACTTGGGAGTTCACTCCCATGGCAATCATCACCGGGGAAGCAGAAGGAAAAGCAGTGTAATCATCCATCACAATAGTCCTGCTTTCCGAGAATGCTGCCGTACTAATAGACTCAGACTCCGTCAATACACGCTGTGGGGGTCACTGCAACACCGCTGGACCCGCAGCCGCGGCCAGGTGAAGACCCGGAGTTGCCTCTTTTGGCAGCCTAAATGTCGCCCAATCAGCCCCGGTCAGTAGGACCAACATTTCCAGCGCTGATTTTGCTTTCTCATTGAAATCTCCAATCTCACTAAAAATCTGCGAGATCATGTAATGGCTTTCCAGAGCTTGGTTCAAGCGAGTAAGTTCGTTGTTTTGTGCTTCCAGTTCATCCCGCGACTCTCTGAGGCTTTTTGACTGTTCGTCTGATCCAAAGAGGGACTCAATCTCATTGGAGAAAGCTGTGATAAGTGCAGACCGCCGGTCATCAAAATAATCTGCCGTGGTGGAGGCAACACTCAATGACCCCAGGATACGGTCCCCAGACTTGATTGGCATGAAGTACATAGACTCCACGCCCTGGTCCAATAACTCAGGCTGGGCGTTACTGGACAATTGATAGTCATTGATCAGGGTTGATTCGCCTTGAAGATAGGCTTTGCAAGTTGAAAAATTCGAATCTGACAGGTCCAGTTTTGTTTGAATTCCATGATTCCAAAACCACCGGACGCCACCAGAATTAGATTCTTCTCTTCTTTATCCCTTCTCCGCAATACCACCTAGTCCGCACCGACAATCGACGCCAACTCATCGACGATTTTCTTGGATTTGTCTTCAAAACTCAGCGGTTGCGCCAGGATTGCGGCAACGCCATAGAGCGATTCCAACTGGCTGGCCCGGTCTTTCTCAGCCTGTAGTTGGATAGCGCTGGCTATTGCGCCGGCAATTTGGTTCCCAACAATCTCCAGCCGGGCCAACTCAAGCTCACCGTATACGTTTGTATGTTTTGAAGTGACATGCAGAGTCCCAACAACCTCGTCGTTGGCGATTAACGGCGTGGCAGTACGGGACAATAGGCCCGCTTCATCTAGAGATTTAGCCGCCGAACCGGCATCAATATATTGGTCGGTTCGGATCGCACTGCTGGCATCTGCCACTTTTGCGACGACCGAATATTCCAACGTCCGGGTGTTACCCCGACCAATTCCTGCCACATCCATTCCAAACGTATACTTGATATTAAATGAGTTACGCTCAAGATTCAGTTGGGTGATGACAATCATGTCGAACGGAATGACTTTTTCCACTTGAGCGGCAAACCGCTCGTACACGTTAGGGGTGCTAAACGGGATCCCTACAATTCGACCAATCTCAGCGTATGCTGCCCTTTCTTTGGCTAATTCTTCATTCCCATTGCACGCGCCACCGGCACTGGCGACCCCAGATAGAGGGCCAAATATCTTTCTCAGCAGGTTGTTTTTCTGTCGGGTCATATTACTAATCAGTTAAGCTGGTCAATTACAGATTTCTTTTAATCTGGCAAATCAACCACGCTATATAAAACGGTAGTCAAGCTAATGTCATAATTGTCCGCTCCATAATTCTTAATTGATAGGGTGTCTATGGTGTTATCCGAAAGGCTCTATGCCATGGCCGGAACCACCAAGAAGCCCCTTGAGTCTTGTTCACCAAAAACATGATAATAAGGGGCGTATTCCAACCCCGTCTGAGGTTTTTTATGTCAACCGGCTCCTTGAGCAAACAAATTAGGGTAACAGTAGTCGGCGCTGGTATTGTTGGGTCTGCCATCGCCTACACCCTTTCCAAGCGCGGTGCAGCGGTGACTGTGATCGACAAAGGAAGGCCTGGGGGTGGTGCCACCAGCCATTCTTTTGCCTGGATCAACGCCACCGCCAAACACCCGGTTTCCTACCACAACTTCAATCGCCGTTCTCTTGGCATGTGGGACCGCTTTGCCAGAGACCTGGACGTGGACGTTGGTCTGCGCTGGGGCGGTCAGATGGAATGGGCAGCGACCGATGCAGGCGCCGCCGAACTAAAACTACGAGCCGAACAACTCCATGCCTGGGGCTACCCCTGCCAAATTCTAAACGGTGACCAGATGGCCAAGCTTGAGCCATCACTAACACCCAGACAGGTAACCGCCGCCATCTATAGCGAATTGGACGGCATGGTTGAGCCTACCATTGCCTCGGAAGCATGCATCCGGGCGGCCGCAACCTACGGCGCAACGGTTATGTTGGAGACAGAGGTCTCAGAATTGTCCGCAAACTCCGGCTCAGCAACGGTTGTGGCCGGGGGCGAACGAATCGAGGCCGACGTAGTGGTGTTGGCCGGAGGTGTCGACAATACGCTGCTGGCAGAAATGGCCGGAATAATCATTCCACAGCGGGATAGCCCCGGTGTGGTGATCCGCTCCAACACCATCACCCAGCCGATACTGTCCAATGTGTCGGTCGTCTACGCTCCGCCTTTGGAGGCCGGTCGACCAGAGATACATCTCCGCCAATGCCTGGACGGGTCAGCCATGATTGGAGAGGGAAGCCAGGAAAGCCTGGCGCGGGACGACACTCAAAACCACGCCAACGAGCTCCTAGCGCGGGCCGCAGAGTATGTTCCTGGTCTAAAAGGAGCAACGGCGATTCCGGTGCCGGTTGGCTACCGTCCCATGCCTTTAGACGGGTTCCCGGTAATTGGATTTTCGCCCAAAGCGCCCAACGTATACCTGGCGCTGACCCATAGTGGGGTGACTCTGGCTCCACTGTTGGCCCAACTAGCCACCATGGAGATCGTAGACGGCGCGCAAGTGGAATTGCTCAGCGATTTTCGCCCCAGCCGGTTCGATCAATAATTCATTAATCTGGCAGTTAAGGAACTAGCCAGCCAGTCTTACGCCCGGTAGAGACGTCCCCGATAAAGGCTCCCTATGACCCTGTAGAAGGCAAGTCCTTTTTAATCCGACGCCTACCGGCTTATTCAGGCACGGCTGTATGCTAAAATATTTGCTGCGATAATTCCTGTTATCGTTGGTATCAGGCCGGTGTAGCTCAGTGGCAGAGCAGCTGTTTCGTAAACAGCAGGTCGCGGGTTCGATTCCCATCACCGGCTCCATAT